>JAOZTK010000204.1 GCA_029942185.1 Flavobacteriaceae bacterium | reverse complement strand
TAAAATACTAAAAAAATGAAAATATTAGTATGTATTAGCAGTGTACCTGATACGACTTCCAAGATTAATTTTACTGATAACAACACAAAATTCGATACAGATGGTATCCAATTTGTCATCAATCCACACGATGAATATTCTTTAACGCGCGCGATGTGGTTTAAAGAAAAGCAAGGGGCTAGTCTCACCGTAGTCAGTGTTGGAAATCAATCTGTTGAATCCACCTTACGCAAAGCTTTAGCAATCGGGGCAGATGATGCCATTCGTGTTAACGCAGAAGCGACTGATGGTTATTTTGTAGCACAGCAATTAGCTGAAGTTGTAAAAAACGGCAATTACGATTTGGTAATAGCCGGAAGAGAGTCTATCGATTATAACGGGGGAATGGTTCCCGGAATGCTCAGTTCGCTACTGGATTATAATTTTGTAAATGCAGTTACCGGAATAGAAATATCGGATAACAAGGCAAGTCTTACAAGAGAAATCGATGGTGGAAAAGAAGTATTAGAAACCGTACTTCCTTTAGTCGTGGGATCACAAAAAGGAATTGTTAAAGAAACAGAGTTGCGTATTCCGAATATGCGTGGAATCATGATGGCACGTAAAAAACCCTTGAATGTGGTGGAACCTATCTCTGTCGAGCCTACAACAGAAGTGAAAAGCTTTGAAAAACCTGAAGTAAAATCAGCTTGTAAAATTGTAGAAAGTGTGGATGAATTGATCGATTTATTACACAATGAAGCAAAAGTCATATAATATTTAGGATTATTTCTATGTATAATCATAAATTATATATCCAATAAATCTTAAATCAAAAATTTAAAATCGCAAACAAAATGTCAATATTAGTTTTTGCCGAATCATCGGAAGGAAAATTTAAAAAAGTTGCTTTAGAAGTAACCTCATACGGGAAAAAATTAGCCGAAACATTGCAAACGAACTTAGTAGTAGTGACAGCTTTTACTGAAAATACCGAAGTCTTATCCAAATATGGTGCTGAAAAAATATTAATCGGGAATTCCGATGCTTTAAAAACATCAGATGCTTCAATTTGGGCAGATTTTATAGCAGCGGCGGCTCAAAAAGAAAATGCGGATATAATCATTATAGATGCTAGCGCTAACGGGGCTTTTGTCGCGCCTTTAGTCGCGGCTAAATTACAGGCGGGTTTTACCTCAAATGTAGTGGATTTACCTGTTTCAACCAGCCCTTTTATCGTAAAACGCAATGCATTCTCGACAAAAGCTTTTAACAATACCGAAATCAAAACGGCTAAAAAAGTTATCGGACTCGCTAAAAATTCATTTGGATTGTTCGAAAATCCTGTTCAAAGTACAGTTGAGGATTTCTCCCCTGAATTAAAAGCAGGAAAAATTAAAAGAACCTCTATTGACAAAACAACTGATGAAGTTACCATCGCGGATGCAGAAATAATTGTCGCAGGTGGTCGTGGCTTAAAATCAGGAGACAATTGGGGAATGATCGAAGACTTAGCAGAAGTATTGGGAGCGGCCAAAGCTTGTTCTAAACCTGTCTCTGATTTAGGTTGGAGACCTCATTCAGAGCACGTAGGACAAACCGGGAAACAAGCCGCTGTAAATTTATATTTCGCTATCGGAATCTCCGGGGCTATTCAACATTTAGCAGGTGTCAACGCTTCCAAAGTAAAAGTTGTCATCAATACCGATGAAGAAGCACCCTTCTTTAAGGCTGCAGAATATGGAATTGTAGGTGATGCTTTTGAAATTGTTCCTAAACTCGTTGAAAAATTAAAGGCTTTTAAAGCTGAAAATGGGTAATTTTTTATAAATTGTGCCTCACTAAAGGGCTGTCTGATTATTGGATACTTTTATTCTGAATTGACTGATTATCTTTATTGATAAAAACCAATCACTCAATTTAAGTTTGATTCCTTTAATCAGACAGTTTTTTTATGGGCATTTCAGATTTAATTGTCTCCGGACAATACTGAGGGAAACAAAATTATCGATTGGTATAATTTGAAAATATAAAGGTGAGTTTAATTCAGCTAAATATTAAAGGAATATCGTATAGTCAAAGTCGCACAGGAGCTTATGCTTTGGTTCTAAATGAGGTAGGAGGTAAACGCACTTTACCTATTGTCATTGGTGCATTTGAAGCCCAGTCGATCGCTATTGCCTTAGAAAATGACATCACGCCTCCTCGACCTTTAACTCATGACCTTTTTGTTTCCTTATCCAAAATATACAACATACGTGTTAAACAAGTAATTATTCACAAATTAATCGATGGCGTTTTCTATTCGAGTTTAATTTGTGAACGTGATAAAGTCGAAGAAATAATTGATTCCAGAACTTCGGATGCAATTGCCATAGCAGTACGTTTTGACGCCCCAATTTATACTTATGAAAACATTTTAGACAAGGCGGGAATCGAATTAAAAAATGATGAATTATTAACTCAAGAACTTGAAGAAGAATCCGAAGAAGAAGATCTTTTGGAAGATAGGTTTACAGAATTAGAAAA
>JAOZTK010000203.1 GCA_029942185.1 Flavobacteriaceae bacterium | reverse complement strand
ATATTTATTTTTGAACAGGTTTCTCACGAATTGGTTATGATGCTTTCTAAACAACAACAAATATAATAAAATATTATTGTTGTTTTTATTTTTTAATGGGGTTGTAGCATTGCGTGTAAAAAGGATTTTCATTCCTTTTGTCCGGCTATACGTTTTGTTTTGTGGGCCCAGAAGGGCTCGAACCTTCGACCCCCTGATTATGAGTCAGGTGCTCTAACCAACTGAGCTATGGGCCCTATTTGTTTTTAGGGAATGCAAAATTACACTTTATTTAGAAATACAACAAATACCAACTAATTATTTAGCCAGTTTTCCAAAATATTTTTTCCGAAAGGAGTCAAAATAGACTCAGGATGATACTGTACAGCTCTTAAATCGTATTTTTTATGTTTTATTGACATGATTATTCCATCGCTAGTTAAAGAGGTTGCTTCCAGTTCTTTAGGGAGTTCTGTAGTTTTCCATGAATAGTACAAACCTGCTCGGAATGTTTTTGGGATACCCTTGTACAAAACCGTATCATTTGAGAGATGTGTCACCTGAGAGGCAACACCGTGTTGTGCCTTGGGTAGTATTTTGAGTTTCCCTCCAAATACTTCTGCAATTGCTTGTTGTCCCAAGCAAATACCCAAAATTGATTTAGAGGGTGCAAATTGTTTTATAAAAGTATTCACTTGACCTGCTTCTTTTGGTAAACCCGATCCGGGAGAGATCACAATCTTATCAAAATTATTGAGGACTTCCGTAGTTATCGCATCATTTCTTAAGACACTTACATCAGCATTTAAAGCTTCAAAATAATGCACCAAATTATAGGTAAAAGAATCGTAATTATCGATGATTAAAACGGGAATAAGTTTGGTCTTCAAAGTTTGCTATTTTAAGTAAGAGATCAATTAAGTAAATGTGTATTGTAAAAGCGGATTATTCATAGCTTATCTACTTAAACCATTGTTCCCAAGGTATTCTACTTAACATAAGGATTAATGCAATCCCATAATAAATAGCCAGTGTTTTAAATTTTGCTGTTGCATTTTGTTTCTTTTTATGTTTTGAGAAACCAATGCTTATCAGAACGACAGCTAAAATCATCACAAGGGGATGCTCTACGGTCAACAGTCGTGTTAAGGGGTCTTTCATCGCTGCAGCCATCCCTATTTCCTTTAGATGTTTATAGGAAGGAGACATGAAATACTGAGATAAACCTATGAGTAATTGAATGTGTGATACGATTAATGCAAAGAGAGCCATACGTAAATCTTTAGCATAAAAATTATTTTTACTCAACAGATTTAGCATAGCGTTTAAGGCAGTTGCCAATACAACAGCAAATGTAATATAGGCCCAATAGGAGTGAAGTTGTAAGATCATTATTTACTAGTTTAATTTGATATTTTTTTTGTCTATAAAAACAGGAATTATTCTTTATACATACTGTGTAATACAAAAGTGATTTATTATAGTTTATTGGTTAAGTAATAATAATTCTGTATGTGATGGTGTGTAAAAGAATCACTTTTATTTTCATACAGTTTTAGATCGTGTTTATCAGGTTGTAAGATTATTGAATTGCCACAAGGAGAATAATCGAAACTTTTTTCATATTCCAATTCCTCCAAGCCTATCAATTTTTTATGGATAAACCCATAGGTTAAATGTCCCAGGTATTTTGTCAGATATTTTTGTGACTTCATAAGAGATTTTTCCATTTTTCCAAAAAGTGATAGTACTACAATTCTTTTGGCGGGATTCATGTTTTTTGTGGATTCTTTGATTCCTGTAAAAGGATTTATTTTATTGACATCATCTAGAGTTTCAACGGTAAGTGGACTTTGTGGAACCCAATCTTTAGCATTAATAATTCTATAAACCCAAGCTTCTTGTGTATAAGATGCAAAATCGTACGAGAAAAACAAATTTCCCGGTTTTGGTGTAGCGATAGCGTAGGTTTTAAATTGAATGTCTTTTGGGATATCAGGGTGGTAGTGTAAATAGGATGTCATCAGTAACGCGATTGCTCCTCCTTGGCTATGGCCTGAGATATAGAATTTTTTAACTCCTTTTTTATAGTATTCATCAATTTTTTCTAGTACAGTTTTAGAAAGAAAACCCACTCCGATTGTCCAGCCGGCATGTATATAAGCCTGAGGGTCATTTGCCATTTTATAATTAAAAGTAGTAGTAGCATCCAATTTTATTTTTCCTTGAGACTTAATCATTCCCGAGTAAAAATCCTCCATCCAAGAGGTCTGATTGCTAACAGTCCCTCTAATGCTTATTTCACAGGAATTGGTTTTTTTATTATACCATAAATTCCATTTGTTATCAAGTCCGACAACCGGAGAGCTATACACTAATTTCCAGTTCTTAGGTTTGGGCATTTTAAGTGTTTTCCTCACAGAATCAGGTTTGTGAAAGGATGAAATTAGAATGGCATCTATAGCTTCGCCTTTATCAAAACCAGGTTTAAAAGCTTTTTGAGAATAGGCAAGACTAGAGCATAAAATCGCCAATAGGTATATCTTGAATTTTAGCATACTATT
>JAOZTK010000202.1 GCA_029942185.1 Flavobacteriaceae bacterium | reverse complement strand
TTAATTCGGGTTGCGCTAATAAAAATTGTACGATACTCGTCTTTCCGGAACCCGAAGGAGCTGAAAAAACGATAAGCTTTCCAAAAGACATTATAAAATATTTAAATTTTGTTCTTTAATTTTTTCTAATTCATCTTTCATCTGAATCACAATTTTTTGCATACCTGCAAAATTGGCTTTTGAACCCAGCGTATTGATTTCTCTTCCCATTTCTTGTGTGATAAAACCTAGTTTTCTACCATTAGAAGTATCTGAATCCAACATTTCAAGATAGTAGTCCAAATGATTTTTTAAACGAACTTGTTCTTCAGTGATGTCTAATTTCTCAAGATAATAAATCATCTCTTGCTCAAACCTGTTCTCATCTACTTTTTGTTTTAATTCGTCAATGGCTTTTTTTAGTTTATCCCTTACCTCTTTTTTTCGTTCCGGGTCTAAAACATTTACTTGTTCTAATAAATTGATAATTGTTTTTACTCTATTGCGAAAATCCTTTTCTAAGACTGCTCCTTCCGTTTGTCTATAAGCTACAATTTCTGTAATAGCAGTATCGATACAGTTCTCAACGACTTTCCATTCGGCTACATCCAATTCCTCTTTTTCTGTACGTAGGGTATCCGGTAATCGCATGGCAATATCCAGCAAATTATCAGAATCACTCGTGCTTATTTCTTTTAAATCCTCTACATACTTGCGTACAAGCTCTTTGTTGATTTTAGTAGCTCCTTCAATGCCTGTGGATTCTATTTGCATGACAAAGGACACTTTTCCACGTACTAATTTTTTGGCTAGTTTTTTCCGTATTGCTAGTTCTTTTTCTTTATAACTAGAAGGAATTCGAGTAATAATATCAATATTTTTACTGTTGAGAGATCTTATTTCAATTGTAAGTTTTTTGTTTGGAAGCTGCGTGACCGCCTTCCCGTAACCTGTCATCGATTCAATCATATATGTTGTTTTATTAAGTCTTGCAAAGGTACATTTTTTGCAATAAGAAATCTGAATACAGGTTTTAAGCTGTTTTTCGAGAGCTAACCAAATAAACACCTGAAAATACAAGTGCGGCAGCTATCAATTTTAAACTTGTCAAGTGGTCACTTCCCATTATTATTGCATAAATACTCGCGATTAAAGGTTGTAAATACAAAAAAACACTTAAGGTAGTAGCTTTTAGCGTTTTTAAAGCCAGCAAATTAAAGAGATAGGTCAAAAATGTGGTAAAAAATACGATAAATCCAATTTTATAAAAAATTACTACCGGCATGAGTTGCCAATTTACTTGTTGTACTTCGCTAAAGCCAAAAGGGATGACCATTAGCAAACCCATTAAATAGATCCATTTAATCAAGTGAAAAGGATGGTATTTCTTAAGAAGTGGTTTGACTACAATTAAATAAAGCCCATAAGAAGCCGCATTGACAAAGATTAAAAAATTACCCAACTTGATATCGGGAGCATTACTAACAGCCTTGGGGCCATATAACACTAAAAGCAAGGCTCCTATCATTCCAATAAGAATGCCCATAATTTTTTTTACGGTAATTTTATCTCTTAGAATAACAAACGACAACAGCAGTACAAGTATCGGTGTGGTAGTCATGATTACCGAACCGTTAATAGGTGTTGTCAAACTCAAGCCTTTAAAAAAGAAAAGCATGTTTATTACTACTCCAAAAAGTGCCGCAAAAAAGATTCTTACAAAATCATTGGCTGAAATCTTTTCTTTTGGAACGGATAAACTAATCAACCAAAATAATAAAGTAGCACCCACAACACGCAGTAGAATAAATCCATAGGGTTTAATATACAACGGCATCACATCTTTAGCGACTGTAAAAGAAACGCCGTAAATAAGTGAGGCAAAGAATGCCAGTACAAAGGCTAGGATTCGTTTATTCATTTTAATCGTCTTACAGTTTTACTGTTTTACAAATAAACGCTTTTTGATGAAAATAAAAAATTATAATTGGCATTTCAAAAATATGTGTAAATTTGCGCACTCAATAAATGCGGGTGTGATGGAATTGGTAGACATGCTAGATTTAGGATCTAGTGCTTCACGGCGTGGGAGTTCGAGTCTCCCCATCCGCACAATAAAACCGACTGGAAAGTCGGTTTTATTATTTGATGTAGAAAATCTTCTGCGTACTTCTCGTTATTCGCTAAATACTTAATATTGTTTTTTATCTTGTAAACTAAAAACACGTCGTAAAAGATCTGAACTGCGGCTTTTAATATTGGTTCTGATTTTTTGTTCTTCCACAGCGACCATTTTAAAGACTCCTTTCATCGCTTGCTCTGTTGTATACCCAGTGAGATCCGGATTTACTTTTTGAACAAAGGGAATTTGGTTGTATTTTGTAATGACATTATTCCAAATACGATCCGCACCTACTTTTTGAAAAGAACCTTGAATAATGGGAGCAAACTTTTCTTGTAAACTATTTGAAGTTGCATATTGCAAATATTGAGTTGCGGCATCTTGGGGTCCCATTAAAATATTCTTTGCATCATTAAAAGTCATGTTTACAATGGCATTTTTAAAAATAGGAATTGCTTCTTTAACCGCATTTTCTGCAGCGCGATTTAACAC
>JAOZTK010000201.1 GCA_029942185.1 Flavobacteriaceae bacterium | reverse complement strand
GAGATTTAAAACTATCTTTGTATTAACCTGTTCCGATTATTTAGGACTAGTCAATTTCTTATTTAAAAGTATATTGAAATTCTTTTTGATATTGTGTCCACGCTTCAGCAGTAGCAACCTTTTTGTAATCGTTTGTAGCAAATAGCTTAAGATATAATTCCAATTGTTGAGGAGTTTTATACCCTTTAACAGGAGCTAAATAATTTGCTTTTTCATCCAAAAAAAGAATTGTTGGATAGGCATTGACTCTATAAAAACCTGCGAGTTGATGTGAGGAATTTCGTTGATTCGCTTTTGCAGGATTATAACGTGGGTTTGAATATTTTTTTCCTTTAAAATTAATGGTTTCATTGCCTTCTGCATTAAATTTTACAGCGTAATAGTTTTTGTTTACATACTTTACGACATCGGCATTTTTAAAAGTCTTTTTATCTAATAATTTACAAGGGCCACACCAACTGGTGTACGCATCCATCATTATTTTTTTCGGATTTTTTTTCTGTGCAGCTATGGCTTCTTCAAAAGTAAGCCAATTAATCTCTGTTGCTTCTGCTTGCCCTTTATCTGCCGAACTCTCGGTTGTAAAAGCATAAGCAGTTAAAGTAATTATTATAATTAATAATATTCGTTTCATCAGTTTGTATGTTTTTTATAGTTCAATTCTTTTCTTTAGACGCAAAGTATGTGCCAAAATTACAAAAGCCTTGACAAAAGTAAGTATTTTATTTGTAACTATTATTACACTTCTTGTTTCCGAAGAGTATCCAACAGACAACTTAAACAAGTAACTAGCTACATATCAGTAAATTCTATTTGTCGATGCCGTGCATCATTCTTTTAATAGGTCTGTTAAGGCTCAACATAACCAAACCTGCTGCAAAAGGAATAATGGTGAAAATCAAGAAAAAACCTGATAATCCGACACTTTCTGAAATACCGTCAGAATATTCTGCCATTATTGAGGCTAGTTTTCCTGATAAACCTGTGAATACATACCAAATACCGAATAAGAAACCTAACATACGTGCAGGAGCTAATTTACTTACATACGACAATCCTACGGGCGATACAGCAAGCTCTCCCATGGTATGTAACAAATACGCCAATAACAACCAAATCATACTTACAGAAGCCGTTTTTGCTCCCGGCGGAATTGTTGATGCTCCTATTGCTAACATCCCAAAACCGGCAGCTAACAAAGTTAAGCCTCCAAAGAATTTCTGTGGTCCTGAAAATTTATATTTTTCCCAAAACTTGGAATAAAGTGGAGCTAAAGAAATGATAAAAACAGGGTTGAGGATTTGGAACCAGGAAGTATCTACCAAAGTTGACGTACCCGTTACTTTGTCATATACTCTAAATATTACCAAAGCCCAGATAATTATAAAACTTATAGATGTAAACAGAATAGTTAAAGGGTACTTTTTAATAATGGCTTTACCCAGTTTATAGATTACCCAAGTTAGCACTAACATCGGTGCAATGGATAAGATAAAATCAATAATTTTATAGATTAAACTCCAACTACCTGCCAAAGCTCTACTCGTGTAATCTCTAGCAAAAATAGTCATCGAAGTTCCGGCTTGTTCAAAACTCGCCCAAAAGAATATCACAAAAAAGGCAATTAAAAATACTACTTTTAAACGGTCTCTTTCAATAGATTGAAAACGTTGTAATCTTGAAACTCCTAATACAATAAATACAACTAAAGATAGTAAGAAAAAGAAGTTTGACATATCTATTGAAAAACTACTACCAAAAACATCAATTGAAAATAAGTTTTCCGTTAAAAAATGCTTTCCTCTTGTCACTACGGAATACAATCCATCTATAATCCACGTGATACCTAAAAAACCTCCTAAAGCAGCGATACTTAAATCTCTTTTTGTAAAAGGAACATTTCTTTCTTGTTCTTCCGGTGATAAATCAATTACTTTAGGTTTGGGTTCTGAAGCTGCTTTACCAAAAACTTCTCTTGCAAAATAGAATTGTAACAAGCCAAAAAGCATAAATATCCCGGCTAAGCCAAAGCCCCATGTCCAACTAAAAGTCTCTCCAATCCAACCCACTAGCAAGGTTCCTATAAAAGCACCTGCATTTACACCCATATAAAAAATAGTATAAGCCCCATCTTTCTTTTCACTTTGTGGCGGGTACATTTTTCCTACAATAGATGACATGTTGGGTTTAAACAACCCTGTTCCCAACACAATAAAAAATAAGCCAAAATAAAAGACAAATCTTAAATCCATCCCAACCTGCAAATCAGATACCGCCATAGAAGCGTGTCCTAAAGTTATTATAGAAGCTCCAACAATTACTGTTTTAACATGTCCCCATTTATTATCAGCCAACCATCCACCAAGCAGTGGCATAAAATAAACCAACATCACATACCAACCATAAAGGGCAAAGGCTTCACCTCTACTCCAGCCCCATCCGTCATCACTTATTTTGGCAACTAAAAAAAGTATTAATAAGGCACGCATTCCATAGTAAGAGAAGCGTTCCCACATTTCTGTAAAAAACAAAACGAATAAGCCAATTGGGTGTCCTAAAATTTGTTGTTGATTTTCTGCTGTTGACATGAATATTTAGTTTTATTATTATTGAGACGTTGCAAT
>JAOZTK010000200.1 GCA_029942185.1 Flavobacteriaceae bacterium | reverse complement strand
GGTTGTTCCCAATTGAAATTGGCTAAAATATCCAACATCAATATACGTTGTTTGGTCAAACCATCCGGGTCAATTTCAAAATCGATATAGGGCACGATCAAGTCGGCGTCTTCTTGTGCAACAATTCCGTTTCTCAGTACCGCTTCTTTATCAACCGGCAAACGCAATTTATTAGTAGGATAGATTTTTTCACGATGGTCTTCGTCAAAACGATAATAAGTAAATTCTCTTTTGCTCTGTATCCATTGCATAAAGAGTTTGATATCCATCACTGAATCCTTAAACTCTTCCATTTCTCCCATATGGTAAGCAACATCCAAGCTTCCGTATTTATAATCTTCATGTGTTAATTGTGAAGGAATAGGGTCGGCTTTATAAGTCTTCCTTTTCATTTGATCTATATACCAATCGGTAGCAAATAAACTTGTGTTGATGGCTTTTATATCGGTACGATAGCCTTCTACCTCTTGTAAATACCACAAAGGAAAAGTATCATTATCACCAATGGTAAATAAAATGGCATTTTCATCACACGAGTCTAGATAAGCCTGTGCGTTGAGGTGCGCCGTATATTTATTAGAACGGTCGTGGTCATCCCAATTTTGAAATCCCATTAAAACAGGAACTGCTAGCAAGGTGATAAAACCAATTCCCAAAGCTGCCATTTTGGGTTGTATTAAGTCTTTTAAAAAGTGAAATAGGGCAATTACTCCTAAACCTATCCATATAGCAAATACATAAAATGAGCCTACGACAGCATAATCTCTTTCACGCGGTTCAAAAGGTCTGGGATTTGTATAAAAGATAATCGCCAAGCCCGTAAAGGCAAAGAATAGCAATAATATATAAAAATTATTAGGGTCTTTTTTTAAGTGATAAAACACTCCTATCAAACCTAGTAATAAGGGTAAGAAAAAATAGGTATTTCGCCCTTTATTATCTTTTATTTCTGAAGGCAAATCTGTTTGAGGACCTAAAAAACTACTATCGATAAAATGAATACCACTCAACCAGTTTCCATTGTGAATGTCTAAATGCCCTTGTTTATCGTTCTGCCTACCTACAAAATTCCACATAAAATATCGCCCGTACATATAGCCAAATTGATAACTAAACATAAACTTTATATTCTCTAAAAAAGTGGGACGCCTTGTGCTGTTTTCAGGGATTCCGCTCAGCGCTTTATAGTGTCGAATAGCTGTGGGAGAAGTGGCGACCATTCGTGGGATAAAACCCTTGTGTTCCGAACCATAATTCGGAAAATAATTTTTATAGCTAGCTATATTTACTATTTCATATTTTCCGGTCTTTTTATTTTGTTCGTATTTTTTAATATCATCTCTATACGGCTTCTTCTTGTCTTGATCTTTTCTAAAAGCAAAAGAATAATACTTGTCATAAAACACATTGGCGTCACCATATTGCTCTCTGTTGTAATAGGCGAGTAATTCACGTGCACTTGAGGGATTATTTTCGTTGATTGTTGTATTGGCATTGGCTCTGATAGGAAGCATCAACCAGGATGAAAAACCTATGACAATAAACAGAACGGATAGTACGATTGTGTTTGCTGTTACCCAATTTTTTTTTCGAGTATAATGAATGGCAAAATAAAAGATACCAATCATCAATACGGCTGCAATGATGGAACCTGAGTGAAAAGGCATACCTATAGTATTGATAAAAAATAATTCCATCGCACTAAAATAACGCAGTGTAAATGGGAATAAAAACTTAAAAGTAAATAATAAAAAAAGTATGGATACAAAATTTGCGAAGACAAATTGCCAAGTCGAAAGGGTTTTATATTTTTTATAAATGTATAAAAAAACGATTGGAGGAATCACCAATAAAGAAAGAATATGTACACCAAAAGACATTCCTACTACCAAACTAATCAGCAATAACCAACGATTGCCATGTGGCGTGTCCATTTCTGCTTCCCAGCGTAAACCCAACCAAAACAACAAAGCTGTTAACAGCATCGACATCGCATATACTTCTGCTTCCACTGCTGAAAACCAAAAACTGTCAGAAAAAGTAAAAGCAAGTGCTCCTACAAATCCACTTGCGAGAATAGCATAGCCTTTTGCTTGAGTGATTACTTCGTTTTTTTTAAGTACTAGCTTTTTAGCAAGCATGACTATTGTCCAAAATAAAAATAATATGGTAAAAGCGCTGGCTAAAGCAGACATAAAATTAACCATTTTAGCCACCTGCGTTACGTCAGATGCAAACATAGCAAAAAAGGCACCTAACATTTGGTACAAAGGCGCTCCCGGAGGATGCCCGACCTCTAGTTTGGAAGCGGTAGCGATGTATTCGCCTGCGTCCCAAAAGCTTACAGTTGGCTCTAGAGTGAGTGTATAAGTTACCAAAGCGATAGCAAACGTTAGCCAACCCAGTATTTTGTTATATCTATTAAAATGAAATGCCATATCCGATTAAATTTGCGACGAATTTACGGATTTATTTAGTGAAATAATTGAACAAAGGTATTCCAGCCTAGATTTTTGGTTTTTTTTAACCCTCTTAGGGTTTGAAACCTTTGGAGGATTAAAAATCATTTATTTCTTCTACGCCGTTTAATCTCCGTATTGATTAACTTTAATTCCCGACTTGTTTGTCCTTCTACAGAAGTATTTT
>JAOZTK010000199.1 GCA_029942185.1 Flavobacteriaceae bacterium | reverse complement strand
TAAGGGGTGCAGAGATTAAAAAGTGATTTCTGAAAAAAGTGGCGAAGACAGGATATATTTGCTTTGTTGTTCTATGGAATACTTCAATTCAATATAGAACATAATTTTTAGTTAGTAGTTTTTAGATTGATTTCCGGAATTTAAAAGTAGATTTATCTGTTTTGAGTTCCGGTTTTTTTAGCTGCTTTAGGCTCTTATCCCTTCAATTAATATTTTTAAAATACTAATCGCTGCTTTAGCAATTTGAGTTCCAGGCCCAAAAATGCCGACTACTCCTTTATCAAATAAAAATTGATAGTCTTGTGCGGGTATCACACCACCGGCAATAACTAAAATATCATCACGTCCATACTTTTTAAGTTCATCGATAACTTGTGGCACCAAGGTTTTATGACCGGCAGCCAATGAAGAAACTCCTAAGATATGTACATCATTTTCAACGGCTTGTTTTGCGGTTTCTTTTGGAGCTTGAAACAAGGCTCCTATATCTACATCAAAACCTAAATCAGCAAAACTTGTGGCGATAACCTTAGCGCCGCGATCATGTCCATCTTGGCCCATTTTAGCAATAAGAATACGCGGTCTACGTCCTTCTAATTTAGCAAATTCATCAGATAAAGCTTGTGCTTTTTTAAATAATGAGTTGTCTTTAATGGCTTTTTTATACACGCCTGTTATTGTTTTATTTGTTGCTTTATGGCGACCGAATACCAACTCCAAAGCATCTGATATTTCCCCTAAAGTCGCTCTATATTTAGCCGCTTTAACTGCCAAAGCTAATAAATTTTCTTTTCCTGAGTCTGCAGCTTTACTCAAGTCTTTCAATACCGCTACAACTTTTTTCTTATCACGTGCTTGTTTTAAGTGTTTTAAACGGGCAATTTGTGAATCTCTGACCACCTCATTATCAACCTCTAAAATATGTAGAGGTTCTTCTTTGTCTAACTGGTATTTATTCACTCCTACGATTATATCTTGCTCGCTGTCAATCCGTGCTTGTTTTTCTGCTGCAGCCGCTTCAATTCTCATTTTTGGAATTCCTTTTTCAATTGCTTTAGTCATACCTCCCAGAGTTTCCACTTCTTGTAACAATTTCCAAGCTGTATTCGCAATTTCATCGGTCAGCTTTTCAACATATTCAGAACCTGCCCAAGGATCTACAGTTCGAGTTATCTGTGTTTCTTCTTGTAAATATATTTGCGTATTTCGGGCAATTCTGGCAGAGAAATCAGTGGGTAAAGCAATGGCTTCATCCAAAGCATTGGTATGTAGTGATTGGGTTCCTCCAAATACAGCAGCCATAGCTTCTGTAACCGTTCTAGCGACATTATTAAATGGATCTTGCTCGGTCAAACTCCATCCACTCGTTTGGCAATGTGTACGTAAAGATAAAGATTTTGCGTTTTTTGGATTGAACTTTTTGACAATTTTGGCCCATAACATCCTTCCGGCTCTAAGTTTTGCAATTTCTTGAAAATGATTCATTCCTATCCCCCAAAAAAAGGATAATCTAGGGGCGAAAGTATCAATATCCATTCCTGCTTCTATTCCCGTACGAATATATTCCAATCCATCGGCCAAGGTATATGCCAACTCAATTTCCGGAGTGGCACCAGCTTCTTGCATATGATATCCGGAAATAGAAATACTGTTAAACTTTGGCATATATTCACTAGTATATGCAAAAATATCTGCAATGATTTTCATAGAAGGTTTGGGTGGATATATATATGTATTACGCACCATAAACTCCTTCAATATATCATTTTGAATCGTCCCTGATAGTTTTTCAATCGCTACTCCTTGTTCTTGAGCTGCGACAATATAAAAAGCCATAATAGGCAAGACCGCTCCGTTCATAGTCATCGAAACAGACATCTTATCCAAAGGGATTTGATCGAATAACAATTTCATATCTTCCACTGAATCTATAGCTACGCCTGCTTTCCCTACATCACCTTGAACACGTTCGTGATCAGAATCATAACCGCGATGTGTTGCCAAATCAAAAGCAATCGATAATCCCTTTTGACCGGCAGCTAAATTTCTCCTGTAAAAAGCATTACTCTCTTCTGCAGTTGAAAAACCGGCATATTGACGAATTGTCCACGGCCGTCTTACATACATTGTACTATAAGGACCTCTTAAAAAGGGAGACTTTCCTGCTGAAAAATATTCGTGAGCGTATTTTGGGCGAATTACTCTCTTTGTTTCAATCTGTATATTTTGAATATTTTTTCGTTCCATTCTTATTTCATTGAGATTACAAAGTTACAATTATAAAATAGTATTTATTAAAACCTGTATTCGGCCTAAGTTAATCGATGAGCTAGGCTCCTTTTATTTGCAAATATAACTGTTGTTTCTCTTTGTTGCTTTAATAAAAGGAACCCTAAAACCGGCTTAATGGACAAAAAGCAGGGTAGAATCTTATTGCTTGATTGTCATGGTGTAATGTAATTTGTTATAGGATAGGTTAAAAAGCTGCAAAAAATCATTAAGCCAAACTCAGGTTTATAGTGGTTTTATCTATATTTGCAATGAAAATTCAAATCACCTATATTACAAATGAATGCATTTTTAAACATTAAAAGTTTGTTGACAGGAATTGTTTTTATTCTAAGTCTTACGAGTTGGTCACAAGAAGAAACTG
>JAOZTK010000198.1 GCA_029942185.1 Flavobacteriaceae bacterium | reverse complement strand
GGATAAAAACTGCTGTTGTTGAACCCGCAGGTACAGTTATGTTGTGATATGCATTAGTTGTTGTTGCACTTTTGCTACTGCTGCAACTCGCAATAGATATTATTAACCCAATACCTAAAAGTAATCTTATTGTTCTCATTTTATTTTTGGTTTATATTAATTAAATTTTGTTTTTTATATTTATTACAATTATAACTCGGTGAATTAATTATAGATTTTACTTTACTGTTATTTACAAGTGTACTGATACACCTATTATGTCAAGACTTCCACCAATATGTATAAAAATTATTATCAGATTTTTTAGTTTTAATATGTTTATAACCTCTGTCTTCTAGTGCATTTTCTGCACCACTACCTTTAACACCAACTAAGTCCTGAAGGCTGTAATTTATACTTTGGCCAAATGAAAAGGATATAGTAAATAATAAAACTAATAAGGGTAAATAATTTTTTAAGTTTGTTTTCATGTAAAATAATTTTTTTAAGTCTATAATTTTCAACAAATTTAAGAAAAATTAATTTTAAAAAAAATGAATGAAATAAGAGTTACATAAAAATGGTATTGTGAACTATTGTGCAAAGAGCACTGGGCTTCAGAAATCAAACAACTTAAATTGTTTGATATCATTTTCTCTGCTTTGATTCTTTATATAATCCTCTATAACTATTTTATCTCCTCTTCCATAAATTGAATTAAATTGGGGATCATTTTCCCTATATAATTTATTGCATCATTTTCAATTATTAACCGCCAAACGTGTAGATGACCGTCTTTATCGATCAAGTATTTATAGCAAAAATTATGAAGGGGAAAATCACAAAACAGATTTAGATTCTTTATTCAATAATTATAAAAACGGATTGTTTACAGCCGACTGGTTTGCAGCCATCCCTAAAAATGTAGCCTTACCCTATTTAAGACTTTATAAGCATCAAAGCAATTTTAACTTATTTGGGAAATTGAAAAAATCAAGTCCGGTGTAAGTTACTTATTACCGTAATATGTTAACTTTGGCTATCAATATGGGAGTTAGTGTGTAGACTCCCGTTGTGCACAAGCAAAAAACACCGCTAATGACGAAAAGACAAGTTAATTTTATTTTTCGTCATTAATGCATTATCTTTGGCTTTACAATATTTATGTTGATATATTATGGAGAACCAATTAAAGGAAGTTTAAATGAATATGAATTGACAGGTTTTCCAGCATTATTGCCATTTCTTTTTTGGATATTTCTAATCTTAGGGGCAGAAAATTTTCTTGGTGCAACACTTGGAAATTTAATTGTAGGATTAAAACCTATTTCGATTAACGGAACTGATGATAAAATCACAATTGGACAATCATTTAAAAGACACTTACTTGATATTGTTGATATGTCATTATTTGGCTTAATTGGTTTTATAGCAATTAAATACACTGATAAAAATCAAAGGTTAGGGGATTTATGGGCAAAAACAATAGTTGTGAAAAAAGAGAAATAATATACAATGTAAAACAAAAAACTTATTTGGTGTTTCTCCTTTTTTGATATGAGACAATAAGTCTTCTTTTATCCTTATTTGAACTATTTTCCGTATTTTTGGGACATATTAATAAAACGTGAGACAAAATGCACCCTAATAAAAAACTTGACAAATTACCACCAAAAAGAGAAAAAGTTGAAACCTTAGAAATATTACGTCAACTAAGTAAATCGTCAAATGCTTTAGGAGAATTAAAAGGGATTGCTAAAACAATTCCTAATCAAGCAATGCTAATAAACGCAGTAGTTTTACAAGAAGCAAAGGACAGCTCTGAGATTGAAAATATAATTACAACGCAAGACGAACTATACAAAGCCTTAGCGACTAATGGAAAAAGACCTACACAAGTAAAAGAAGTAATAAATTATAGAAAAGCAATTTTTATAGGATTTGACTTGATAAAAAAACAAGGATTTTTAAGATTGAAAGATATTGAGACTATCCAAAAGACAATTCTTGAAAATAATGCTGGAATTAGAAAAATGCCAGGAACTGTTTTAAAAAATGATAAAACAGGAGAAGTAGTATATACGCCACCACAGGAAAAAGACGAAATACTTGAATTGCTAAGTAATTTTTTAGAACATTTTAATATTACCCAGAATGATTTATCACCATTGATTAATTTGGCAATCCTACATTATCAATTTGAAAGTATTCATCCATTTTACGACGGAAATGGTAGAACAGGTAGAATATTAAACATCTTGTATCTAAGCATCAATGAATTATTGGACATTCCTATCCTATATTTAAGCTCATATATCAACGAAAACAAATCGGAATACTACCGATTATTAAACATCGTTAACAAGACAGATCAATGGGACGAATACATTCTGTATATCTTAAAAGCGATTGAAGTAACATCAAACAGAACAATAGAAAAAATAAATAAGATTAAGGAATTATTGAATGAAACAATTGAAATAGCTAAAGAAAAAGAACCTAAAATTTACAGAAAGGAATTAATTGAATTACTCTTTGAACAACCTTATTCAAAAATTGACTTTGTGGTGAAAAAATTGAATGTAGAACGAAAAGCAGCTTCTCGATATTTAAAGAGAATAGAACAAATAGGAATTTTAAAATCTCAAAAAATAGGTAGAGAAACTGTCTATGTGAATACAAAATTAATTGAAATATTAAAGAAACACTAAGCACAACAA
>JAOZTK010000197.1 GCA_029942185.1 Flavobacteriaceae bacterium | reverse complement strand
AGTTCGACTAACTAAAAAATTGGAATAATTTTTTAGAGTCTCACGAATAAATATTGTAACTTTATCATTCTATCAACAACTAATAAGTATGAGTAAATTAGCAGTTATTGCATTGGGAGGAAACGCAATTATACGCGGTGATGAGCGTGGGACTATCCAACAACAGAACAAAAATTCTACCGATACATTTGAGCATTTGACCTATCTTTTAAAGGAAGGCTACAACATGGTGCTAACACATGGCAATGGCCCTCAAGTAGGTAATATCTTACTCCGTAATGACGCAGGAGAGGAAATATACGACATTCCACAAATGCCTTTGGATATTTGTGTTGCCGATTCACAAGGAGGTATGGGCTATATGCTTGAAAAAATGCTAAAAAATGTTTTGAAGTGCGAAGGGATCAACAAAGAAATTGTCACGATTATAACGCAAGTCGTCGTGTCTAAAGACGATCCTGCTTTTTCTAATTACACAAAGAGAGTAGGAAAACTCTACGACAAAAAACGCGCAGATGCATTAAGTGCGAACAAAGGTTGGGTTTTTAAAAAGAGTTCGAAAAGAAAGAATGCTTGGAGAAGAGTCGTTCCTTCCCCAAAACCAATTGCGATAATGAATGAAGACATTATTAAAAAACTTGCTGATTCAGGAATAATAGTGATTGCAGTTGGTGGAGGTGGTGTTCCTGTATATTATGATGATAAGGGAATGTTGAAAGCCTTAGAAGCCGTTATTGACAAAGATGCCGCTTCTTCATTATTGGGGAGTAATATTGGAGCTGATGAATTTTATTTGCTGACAGATGTCCCTTATGTCTACAAAAATTTTGGAACAGATAAACAAGAAATTTTAGAATTTTTAACAAAAGCAGAAATTAATAAATTAATAAAAGAAAAAGCCTTTGGAGAAGGCAATATGCTACCTAAAGTCAAATCCGCATTGCGTTTTGTTGAAAATGGAGGGGCAAAAAGTGTCATTACGGATGCTAGCAATTTAGAAAATAAAAAATACGGAACAAGAATAACCTTATTGTAATACGTTTCTCACAAATAATTTTAAACCAACAAACTAACATGGCCTACAACTTAAGAAACCGAAATTTTTTAAAACTACTGGATTTCACGCCAAAAGAAATTAAATTTTTAATCAACTTATCTGCTGATTTAAAAGAGGCTAAGTACGCAGGTACCGAGCGACAAAAATTAAAAAATAAAAATATCGCCTTAATTTTTGAAAAGGCTTCCACTCGTACACGTTGTGCTTTTGAGGTAGCTGTCCACGACCAAGGAGGTAATGTATCCTATTTAGGACCTTCAGGCACACAAATCGGAGGAAAAGAAACGATGAAAGATACCGCTAGAGTTTTGGGAAGAATGTATGATGGTATAGAATACCGTGGTTTCGGGCAAGATATTGTCGAAGAATTAGGAGCTTATGCAGGTGTACCGGTATGGAATGGTTTAACAAACGAGTACCACCCTACACAAATTTTAGCAGATTTCTTGACCATGCAAGAGCATTCGGATAAACCGCTACACAAAATAAGTTTTGCTTATCTCGGTGACGCAAGAAATAACATGGGTAATTCATTGATGATTGGCGCAGCAAAGATGGGGATGGATTTTAGAGCAGTTGCCCCAAAAAGTTTACAACCGGATGCTGATTTGGTTAAACAAGTAACAGAAATTGCAAAAAAAACAGGCGCAAAAATTACACTGACTGACAACGTGGAAAAGGGTGTAAAAGACTGTGATTTTTTATACACCGATGTATGGGTATCTATGGGAGAACCCGAAGCTGTCTGGAAAGAACGTATTGAAACACTACTGCCCTATCAGATTAATCAAAAGGCAATGGATTTAACGGGGAATCCCAAAGTGAAATTTATGCATTGCTTACCTGCCTTTCACAATAGGAATACAAAGGTAGGAGAAGCTATTTACCAAAAGTTTGGCATTGACGCCATGGAAGTAACTGAAGAAGTTTTCGAATCAGATGCCTCTGTAGTATTTGACGAAGCAGAAAACAGACTGCATACTATAAAAGCAGTTATGGTAGCTACCTTAGGTAGTTAGCTGACAACAGACAACTTAAATAACATGAATCCAAATCCCTGTCCATTGTGTGCGTCTGTCGCAACAGAATTTTACACGTATGCGACGAATAGGGATTACTATCGTTGTAAAACTTGTCAACTAATCTTTGTTCCAAAGATTTTCCTACTTGAAAAAAGTGAAGAAAAAAAACGCTATGATTTTCACGACAACAGGATTGATGATCCAGCATATATCGCTTTTTTATCGCAGTTGTTTCAACCTGTTGTTGATAGGATTAAACCAAATAGTGTGGGGCTCGATTTTGGAAGTGGCCCTGAACCCGTATTAGCACAACTATTTGAGAAAAAAGGATTCAAAATGAATGTTTACGATCCTTTTTATGCTGATAACGTGGAAATATTTACTAAAACATTTGATTTTATCACACTTTCTGAAGTCGCGGAGCATTTGTATCATCCCTTACAAGAATTTAATCGTTTGTTATCCCTTTTAAATCCAAAAGGATATTTGGCTATGATGACTTTACGAACCGATTCGGTAAAAGATTTTAACAATTGGCATTATCAAAAAGATGAAACGCACGTGTGTTTCTACGCAAAAAAAACCATGGAGTATATCGCTGAAATACAGCATCTGTCTTTAGAATTTTTAAGTGATCGAGTTGTCATATT
>JAOZTK010000196.1 GCA_029942185.1 Flavobacteriaceae bacterium | reverse complement strand
TACGATCAGGCGAATAGCACATCTTATTACGGTGGCGAAAATCCGATTCTTAATTTTGAACACAAAGATGTTTTAAGAGCTATTTATACACATCATTTGGGAACTGGAATTCCAGCTTCTGAAACAGTTGGAAATCATATATATGAATTGACATTACAAAAAATGATACCGGCTACAGTTGAAAATAATGACGAGTTACATCTAGTTGCTTTTGTGACAAATGCCGATACTGATGAAGTGATCAACGTACGTGAAGTTAAAGTTGGAGAAGCGCAAGAACTACAAGATTTGGATTAAATAGTGTAACTGTTCAGTAAGAAATAAATATTTTGCATACAAACTTTGTGTTCTTGGTGTACTAAAAATTATCCCATTTCCTTTGCGGGCTTTGCGTTAAATACATTTTTAAAACCCCTTGTGGGTGCATATTTACTAAACAGCTTCACCTCTTAAGTTTCCTGTAATAATTTCCCGTTATTTAAAAATAAGTTTGTACTTTTGCAGGCTCATTTAATAATCAAGGTCGCGTACCTTAAAATTTAACAAATATGTCAGTAAAAATTAGATTACAAAGACACGGGAAAAAAGGGAAACCATTCTATTGGATTGTTGCCGCAGACGCTCGTTCAAAAAGAGATGGAAAGTTCTTAGAAAAATTAGGAACCTACAATCCAAATACCAACCCGGCAACTATCAATATTGATATTGATGGTACTGTGAAGTGGTTACAAAATGGAGCACAACCTACAGATACAGCAAGAGCTATTTTATCGTACAAGGGAGTCATGTATAAAAAGCATTTATTAGGAGGTGTTGCCAAAGGCGCTTTTTCTGAGGAAGACGCTGAAAATAAATTTGAAGAGTGGTTAGTGGATAAAACCTCTAAAATTGAAGCGAGTTCTAAAAAGATTGTCAAATCTAAAGAAGAAGCAAAAGCAAAAGTGCTAGAGGCTGAAAAAGTGATTAACGAAGAACGTAAAGCTGCTGTAAAAGATGCTGCGAATGCTGCGGTAAAAGCGGAGGTTGATGCGAAAATTGCAAAAGAAGCTGCTGCGAATGCTGCAAATGAAGTAGAAGAAGTAAAACCTGAAACAATTGAAGATGCTGCAGCCGCTGCTGCAAATGAAGGGAAACCTGAAGAAAAAACAGAAGCTAAAGACGATAAAGCATAAATAATGCAATCATCAGCTTATTTTTACGTCGGTAAAATCGTACGTAAGTACAGCTACAAAGGGGAGCTTATTATTTTAATAAATAGTGACTACTCAGAAATAATTATAAAATCGGAATCAGTGTATATCACTATAGGTGATCACCTGATTCCTTTTTTTATGGAAAAAAAATCTTGGCAAAAAGCTGGGCAACTTCGTGTTCAATTCGAGGATGTATATTCTGAAGAAGAAGCCAATTCTTTAATCCATAAAAAAATCTACTTACCCAATACTTTATTGCCGAAAAGAGCAGGAACGAATTTTTACAAAGACGAAATTCAAGGTTTTAAAGTAAAAGATGTACAGTATGGGACTATTGGTATTGTACGAAGTGTAAACGATAAAACACCACAAACCTTATTAGAAGTTGAAGACGATAATGGGGTTGTGCTCATTCCGGTTAATGATGTTTTTATCAAAGAAATTGACAGAGAAAATAAGTTGATAATTGTTGAAACTCCGGAAGGATTGTTGGATTTGCGAATTTAATGAAGTATGGGTACTTTTTATTTTAAAGAATTTACAATACAGCAAAATCAAGCTGCGATGAAAGTAGGAACTGACAGTATTCTGCTGGGTTCTTGGATTGCTATATCTTCAGCTGTAAATAGTATTTTGGATATTGGAGCAGGCACAGGAATATTGGCTTTAATGATGGCACAACGCAGCGATGCAATAACTGTTGATGCCGTTGAAATTGAGGTTGCAGCTTATGAAGAAGCTGTTACTAATTTTGAAAATTCTCCTTGGGGAGATCGGCTGTTTTGTTACCACAGTTCGCTACAAGATTTTGCTAAAGAAATTGATGAAAAATACGATTTAATTATTGCCAATCCTCCATTTTTTAATCCTTCAAAAATCAAAAGTGTTTCCAAGAGAAGTTTGGCGAGACAAATGCATCGACTCAACCATATTGCACTTTTAAAAAACACAAAGTCCTTATTGTCAAAAACAGGTTCTTGTGCTTTTGTGGTTCCGTATGAAAGTGAAAGTTTTTTTATGGAACTCGCCAAGAGTATGGATTTATTTGCATCTAGAATCCTCCATACAAAAGATACAGAAACAGCACCGATTAAAAGGAGTTTTTTACAATTCAAATTTGAAGAAACAGCATGTAAAACAAGTACATTGGTGTTGAAAAATAAGGATGCCTCTTATTCTGAAGCTTATGTAGAATTGACAAAAGATTTTTATTCAGCCGGGATTTAGTACTCAGTTACTACTGAACCCCTACCCCTATCATTTACCGATACCAACTCGCATACATCTTATAGCTCTCGGCAATTCGTTCTATTTCACCTGATAAGAGTTCCGGTGAAATATCTTTAACTTTTTTAGCGGGAATCCCTGCATAAATACTACCACTTTCTACAACAGTTCCTTTAGTAACAACAGCCCCGGCCGCAATAATGCTGTTTGAGTTGATCACTGCATCATCCAAAATAACGGCATTCATTCCTATAAGTACATTGTCATGTATAGTGCACCCGTGTACAGTAGCATTATGAGCAATGGAAACATTGTCACCAATATTTGTAG
>JAOZTK010000195.1 GCA_029942185.1 Flavobacteriaceae bacterium | reverse complement strand
ATATAGCATCAGAAAAAACTTTATCGTAAGCACTCATAGCTTTGGCGATTGTTCCTGATCCACCACCTGCTCTGAAAAAATTACGCACAGTTTCTTGACCGGCACCAATCTCGGAAAAAGCCCCATATATATGCTCATTTAAGTTGATACGTAAAGCTTTTTGTTTGATTGTAGGAGTTTGGTTTATTTCTTTGTCACCTTTAAGAATAATTGCCATTTGATGTGAGTTTTAGATTTGTGTAAAATTACTAAAATTTAGAAAATAGCTATTCTTTAAATTTAATGACATATATCATTTGAAGAGACAAATATTTGGTATTATTTTGCAACCGTGTAATTACATAAAACAAATTTATTAGAATTAATATAGATTAAATGAATAACATAGTATCAAAAGAACATTTTTCGGAAAATGTTGTCAAGTTAGTGGTTCATGCTCCCGAAATTGCAAAAAGCAGAAAGCCGGGACATTTTGTAATGATAAAAATTGGAAAGAAAGGTGAAAGAATTCCACTTACCATCGCCGGTGCCGATATAAAAGCTGGCACCATAGATTTAGTTATTCAAATTGTAGGAGTAACTTCTCATAAACTTACCGCTTTAAATGTAGGTGATGAAATCACGGATCTGGCAGGACCATTAGGTCAAGCTACTCATATAGAAAAAGTAGGAACGGTACTTGCCGCAGGTGGTGGTGTCGGAACAGCCCCTTTACTTCCCATAGTAGAAGGTTTTAAAAAAGCAGGAAACAGAGTTATTACAGTTTTAGCTGCTAGAAACAAAGATTTATTGATTTTAGAAGATCAGATAAGAAAGTATTCTGACGAAGTAATTATCATGACTGATGATGGCTCTTATGGGACAAAAGGATTGGTAACACACGGTATGGAGGAAGTGATAAAGAGAGAGAAAGTTGATTTAGCCATAACTATTGGTCCTGCAGTTATGATGAAATTTGCAGCTTTGACTACCAAAAAATTCAACATCAAAACTTTAGCTAGTTTAAATACAATAATGGTTGATGGTACAGGTATGTGTGGTGCTTGTAGAATTACTGTTGGAGGTAAAACAAAATTTGTTTGTGTTGACGGCCCTGAATTTGACGCACATCAAGTTGATTTTGACGAAATGCTTATGAGACTTTCTGCATATAGAGAGGAAGAAGCTGTAGCATACGAAAAACACATGGCTAGTTTGTAATATTTTTAATACGCTAAAAAGAAACTCAGAAATGGATTTAAAGAAGTTTTATAAAGAACAACGTGCTCAAGAATGGAGAGCGGACATAAGAAAAGATATCAAAACAAAAGAACGAGTTTCTATGACTCGTACTAAGATGTTAGAACAAGATCCTAACATCAGAAATAAAAACGGATTGGAAGTCAATCTAGGATTGACAGAAAAATTGGCAATGGAAGAGGCAAGAAGATGTATTGATTGTCCGGATCCTACGTGTATCTCAGGTTGCCCTGTAAATATTTACATTCCAAAATTTATCAAAAAAATTGAAATTGGTGACTTTTTGGGAGCAGCTAGAATCATTAAGGAAACCAATTCGTTACCCGCAGTTTGTGGTCGTGTATGCCCACAAGAAAAACAGTGTGAAGCCAATTGTTTCTATACAATAAAATTAGGACAACCACCTGTGGCTATAGGTTTCTTAGAGCGCTTTGCTGCAGATTATGAACAAAACAGTGGGAAAATGGCCGTTCCGGATATTGCAGAGAGCAATGGTATAAAAGTTGCTGCTGTTGGTTCCGGTCCTGCTTCTTTAGCATGGGCTACAGATATGGCACGTTTGGGTTATGACGTAACTGTTTTTGAAGCTTTACACGAAATAGGAGGCGTACTGAAATACGGTATCCCTGATTTTAGATTACCCAATTCAGTAGTTGATGTGGAGATTGATAATCTCAGAACTATGGGTGTGAAATTTGTAACAAACTTTGTCGTGGGAAGAACAGCCTCAATAGATGACCTCAGAGAACAAGGATTTGAAGCTTTCTTTGTAGCCAGTGGTGCCGGTTTACCTCGTTTTATGAATATCCCGGGTGAAAACTTTAATGGAATCTTCTCGTCGAATGAATTTTTGACCAGAATTAATCTTATGGGAGCCGCTAAAGAAGATTATGACACACCTGTTTCTTTGGGAAAAAATATTGCCGTTATAGGTGGTGGTAATACAGCAATGGATTCTGTACGAATGTCAAAAAGACTGGGCGCAGAAAGAGCGATGATTGTATATAGAAGAACACGTGCAGAAATGCCGGCAAGATTAGAAGAAGTTCAACATGCTATAGAAGAGGAAATTGAGTTTTTAAATCTTACTAGTCCTATAGAATATCTGGCAAACGAAAAAGGAAAGGTAACCCATATGATTTTGCAAAAAATGGAATTGGGAGAACCAGATGACTCCGGACGAAGACGTCCAATTCCTATAGAGGGTTCAGAGTACAAAGTTCCCGTTGATGTTGTAATTGTGGCAGTTGGTGTTTCTCCAAACCCACTAATTCCTGCAAGCGTAAAAGGATTAAAAACAACAAAATGGGGCACAATTATTGTCAACGATGATTTCCAAACTTCAATTGAAGATATTTTTGCAGGTGGAGATATTGTACGTGGAGGAGCTACCGTTATTTTAGCGATGGGAGACGGAAGAGATGCTGCAACCGGCATGGATGAATACATTCAAAACAAAATAAAAAAATAGAAAAAATGACTGATTTAACCACTCGATATTTAGGTTTATATTTAAAAAA
>JAOZTK010000194.1 GCA_029942185.1 Flavobacteriaceae bacterium | reverse complement strand
CGGATATTGGTTCCGCTTTTCATATAATTGTTGTTGCCTTCAAAAACTTCACGAATAATTAAAGCACGTTTGTATTTAACATCTTCCGATGGTACCAGCTGTATATCTTTTAATTGCTTAAACAATTTATTATCCACAAAATCCTGTAATTCATCACCGGTTATTCCTTCATCATCACCTGCCCATTCTTCCCAATGTAACTCTTTGGGAATAGGACTTGTGTAATCATCATTTAGTATTTCAAGTTCCTTGTCTTTATCTGAAAATATCTTAAAAAATAACATCCACCCCAATTGTTCAATTCTTTGCGCATCACCGTTTAACCCTGTATCAGTCCACATTATTCTGCGAATGCTATCTAATATTCCTTTTAAATTTGCCATTTATTATAGTGATTTTATTAATTCCAAAACAACCATACCTGATGCTATGGCAATACCAAAACTCAATAGTGTTCCAATGAGTATGTATTCTGTCAATTTCCTGTCTTTTGATTCTTTTAAATCTCCAAACCGGAACACCGATTTAGCCGCTAATAAGAATCCAATAGCTTCCCAATTTCCGGTAATTACAAAAATGAATACAAACAATCTTTCTAAAACACCTATATATTTTCCAGCATTATTTAAAGATTCATTGTTGTTATCATCTATTAATTTTGACCAATTTGACATTAATACTTGTATGATAATACTTGTTACAGAAGTTATGAAAAGTAAAGCGGTAATATAAATCCAAATATTTTTATTTTCTATCCATGAACTTATTTCTAAAATGGGGTTAAACCAAATTTTCCAAATAACTAAAATGCTTATGATATGAAGTAATTGGTCTATCAAAAACCATTTTATTTTGGAAGTTTCTTTTTGAGCATATAGTTTTATAATGTCTATTACAGCATGGATAAGCATTAAAGTTAATACTAAAGACCAATATTGTATATTCCACAAAACTAAAAATGTCAATAAACCATATAATAAAATATGTATATAGAATTTATACGATGTTGCTTTATTCAATTCTTTATCTTCTACCCATGATTTAGGTTGAAGTAAAAAATCTCCTATAAAATGTGCGAGTATGAGTTTTAGCAATATTATCATAGAAGTAAATTTTTAAGTTTGTGGCGATATACCTTTTCTATTTCCAATATTTCATCAGTTTTTGCCCTGTTCCATCTGCCACTTACAGAGTTTTGTTTTATGCCTAATTTTTTGCCAATCTCTTTTTGCGTTGTATTGGGTTTTTTCAATACTATTTCGATAAGTTCAGCCGAAGAAATAGACCAGTTATCCATAAATGTTCCTGCTAATTTAAGGTACAGATTTATTTCGTCATCAAATGTCGCCCATGGGCTCTGAATAGCTAAATTGGTTTTCTCTTTTTTGAGTTTCTTAAATTTTTCACCTGCATTTATAAATGCAGGCCCATTACTTTCAGAGATACGTTTACCAGTAAATGTTTTGTCTCCTATGCCTATTGACATTCTTACATCTATAATGCTAATTTTTCTATTGGTTTCTTCTGGTTCGATTTTTTTGATAAGTGATTTTATTTCCAAAGCCTTTTGTAAAGCTATTTCTGGGTTCTCTATTTCTACTTGAAAAGAGTCTCCCCAAACTAGCTCCCACTGTTCAGGCATATTACCCCAATTATCAAAAAGTGTTTTGAGTGGTTGCAACCATTTTTCTTGATTGATTAACATTCGTGAAGCTATTATATCTCCTTTTATTACTGCTATCATATTAATACTGTTATCATAGTGCAAATATCGTTAAAATAAGTGATAAATGAAAATATCGTCTAAAAAGGTGATAATTTAAGGTATCGTGAGTTTTAGCGATATAATATTCTCTACTCATTTATCATTTACAATTAACCTAATGATTTACGCTCCAGTTTTGTATAATTCTTTTTCTAATTCTTTTACCGCTTCTAAATATTTTGCTTTACTGCCAAACTGTTTAATAATTTCCATTGGCGAGCCTAAATCAGTCAGTGGTTTTACTTTTAATATATTCATGCTTTCAAGATTGGAAACACCTTCGTCTGCATATTTATCGAGTAAACTCTCTAATACTTTACGAGCTTCCGTACCATATTTTGTAAAATAATCTCGTTTTTTTACATTGTTTGCTCTTTCTTTTCTTGTTAAAGGTGGCTGGTTAAAAGCAACGTGGCAAATTAAATCGAAAAGATCAACTTCTCTATTGACCGCATCACGTAAGGCATCTACTAAAACACCCTGTTCTTCTAGTTCTTTTATGATGATTTCTTTTTTTGTGGTATTGTTCCATTTATTCAAAAAATCATCAAGCGAAGCATATTGTCCTTTAATCAATTCCTTGGTGTGATCTTTTAAACTTGTAGTGATGGGATTTCCGTCATTATCGAAATACATTTCACGACTTATCAAAATAGAAACATCAACGCCATTTACATAAACCTTTTGACGTGGTTCATGTATTTTATCAGTTTGGCTTTGTGGTTCCGGATAACGAATAATGGGTTTAATATCAATTTCTTCACCTGAGATATCATCAATTATTGGAGAAGTATCATTTTCTTCTTCATCTACAATTGTACTTAGATCTGTATCTTCCGCAACTGGTTTTACCCGAATTGGATCGCCATCAAATTCAGGATCAGCAAACAAATCTGTTACATTTCTAAAATCGAGAATTGTAAAATATAATTTTCCAAAATCTTCATTTATTCTTGTCCCTCTACCAACAACTTGTTTGAATTTGGTCATTGATTTAAT
>JAOZTK010000193.1 GCA_029942185.1 Flavobacteriaceae bacterium | reverse complement strand
AATAATTATGACATTATTTAACATCTAACTTAGTAAGATTTCATAAATTTGCACACTTAAATTTTAAATACTTATGACTACAACAAAAAACGTTTACTTTTTTGGAAATAAAAAAGCGGATGGAAATACCACGATGAAAAATTTACTAGGTGGTAAGGGAGCCAATTTAGCTGAAATGAATTTGCTAGATGTTCCTGTTCCTGCAGGTTTTACCATTACAACAGAAGTTTGTAATTACTACGTAAATAACGGCGAACAAGCAACTATCAAACTTTTAGACAAAGAGGTAAGAGAGTATGTTGCCAAAGTGGAAGAGACTATGGGTAGCAAATTTGGTAATGTTTCCAATCCTTTATTATTATCGGTTCGTTCCGGTGCACGTGTTTCGATGCCAGGCATGATGGATACTGTTTTAAATTTGGGTCTAAATGACACCATTGTACAAGGTTTAATTGCCAAAACAAATAATCCGAGATTCGTTTGGGATTCATACAGGCGTTTTATTCAAATGTACGGTAATGTAGTAATGGGAGTCAGTGCTATGAGCAAAGACGACCACGATCCTTTTGAAGCAGAAATTGACGGATTAAAACAAGAAAAAAATATAGAAAACGATACTGACTTTACGGTTGAAGACCTAAAAGAACTCGTAAATCGTTATAAAAAAGTAGTTCGTACACGGGCCGGTAAAGATTTTCCTGAAAACCCTTGGGATCAACTTTGGGGTTCTGTTATGGCTGTTTTTGACAGTTGGGAAGGTAATCGTGCGATTGTGTATCGAAACTTAAACAGCATTCCACACAATTGGGGTACTGCTGTAAACGTACAAGCTATGGTTTATGGTAATATGGGTAATACTTCAGCTACCGGAGTTGCTTTTACAAGAAACTCAAGTACAGGAGAAAACAAATTTAATGGTGAATTCCTCGTAAATGCACAAGGTGAAGATGTAGTTGCCGGTATTCGTACACCGCAAGAGATTACTAAATACGGTTCGCAAACTTGGGCCAAATTATCTGGCGTTTCTGAAAATGATAGGTTTGAAAATTTTAAGTCTTTAGAAGAATTAATGCCTGAACATTATCAAGAACTCTTTGATATTCAACACAATTTAGAGCAACATTATAAAGATATGCAAGATTTAGAGTTTACCATTCAAGAAGGGAAACTTTGGATTTTACAAACCCGTAATGGAAAACGTACCGGAAAAGCGATGGTACGTATTGCTATGGAAATGATGGATGAAGGATTATTGACTGAAAAAGAAGCTTTACTACAAATTGAAGCCGAAAAATTAGACGAACTATTACACCCTGAATTTGATAAAAAAGCTTTGGCAAAATCCGAAAGTTTTACACAAGGATTACCTGCTTCTCCGGGAGCAGCAACGGGTCAAGTCGTTTTTAATGCAGAAGACGCACTAGCGTGGAAAGCCGACGGTAAAAAAACGATTTTAGTACGTACAGAAACATCTCCGGAAGATGTTGCCGGTATGGATGCTGCCGAAGGTATTTTAACCGCTCGTGGCGGAATGACTTCTCATGCTGCAGTTGTTGCGCGTGGAATGGGTAAATGTTGTGTGTCAGGTGCAGGAAAAATAAAAATAGATTACCGTAAAAAAGAAATGCGTATCGGTGATTTGCTTATAAAAGAAGGAGAATGGATTTCTCTAAACGGTAGTACCGGTGATGCTTATATGGGAAAAATTGATACCACTCAAGCCACTCTTGATGAGGATTTTTCTAAAATCATGAAACTAGCTGATAAATATGCTACGATGAAAGTACGTACCAATGCAGATACACCACACGATAGCCAAACGGCTAGAGAATTTGGTGCAGAAGGTATTGGCTTAACACGTACCGAACACATGTTTTTTGAAGGTAAAAAAATTGTCGCTATGCGCGAAATGATTCTCGCTGATGATGAAGCCGGAAGACGTGAAGCATTGGATAAGTTACTTCCCATACAAAGAAAAGATTTTGAAGGCATTTTTACCGCCATGCAAGATCTTCCTGTTACAGTTCGTTTACTAGATCCACCTTTACATGAGTTTATTCCTCACGATGAGAAAGGACAAAAAGAAATGGCCGATGTAATGGGTATTTCTGTTAAAGTGATCAAGGAAAAGGTTGAAGATTTATCAGAATTCAATCCGATGTTAGGACATCGTGGTTGTCGTTTAGGAAATACTTATCCTGAGATTACGGAGATGCAAACACGTGCTATTATTGAAGCGGCTCTTAATTTAAAGAAAAAGGGTATACATGCACATCCGGAAATAATGGTTCCATTAACAGGTACCTATCAGGAAATGGAGATGCAAGAAGATATCGTAAGAAGTACTATTAAAAAAGTATTTGAGGAACGTAATGATACTATTGATCATTTAGTAGGAACAATGATAGAAATTCCACGTGCCGCGTTAATCGCTGATAAAATAGCAGAATCTGCTGAGTTTTTCTCATTCGGAACAAATGATTTAACACAAATGGCATTTGGTTATTCACGTGATGATGCAGGTAAATTCTTACCCATATATATTGAAAAAGGTATTTTAGAGGCCGATCCATTTGAAAAACTAGATCAGGAAGGAGTTGGACAATTGGTGATAATGGCTTGTAAAAAAGGTAGAGAAACCAATCCTAAACTAAAATTAGGTATATGTGGAGAGCACGGTGGAGAACCTTCTTCTATTCGCTTCTTTCACAAAGCAGGATTAGATTATGTAAGTTGTTCGCCTTATCGTGTTCCAATCGCTAAGGTTGTTGTAGCACAAGCTTC
>JAOZTK010000192.1 GCA_029942185.1 Flavobacteriaceae bacterium | reverse complement strand
AAATCGTAAACAAATATGTAGAAATGAACATTGCACACCCTTTTATGGAAGGTAATGGTAGAAGCACCAGAATATGGTTGGATTTGATACTAAAAAAACGCATCAAAAAATGCATTGATTGGAGTAAAATAAGCAAGCCAGATTACATGAACGCAATGATGTTAAGTCCAACCAAAAGTGGTGTTCTGAAATCACTTTTAGAAAAAACACTCACTAACAAAATAAACGACCGCGAAATGTTTATGAAAGGGATTGACTATTCATATTACTACGAAGAAAATGAATAATAAAAAACAACAGAATCAAAAACAACGAACCGCCAACAATGCATATAAGTCATTGGGTAGTAGTTGGTTAAATAGAGTTTTATGAATATAAACAAACAGTGTAGTATATTGTAATTTTAAACCCATAATTGAGCATAGCTTTAATGTTAGCGTTAATATCCCAAATGAAAACAAAATTTATTATATTTTCATAATTCGGTTAAAATGAAAATATAAATTTATATATTTGCAAAAAGTATCAAAAATGGATATTAAAAATTTTATTGCAGGCAAATATGTAAAACAGATTGAATATTCATCTTTTTCACCCGAAAAAGTATCAAAAGAATGGATAATTTCATCACCAAAAATTAACTTACTATTATCAGATGCTAACAGATTGTTAGGTGAATTAAATGCATTCTCTCAACTAATTCCAAATGTTGATTTTTTCATCAAAATGCATATATCAAAAGAAGCAACTACTTCAAGTAAAATTGAAGGGACAAAAACAAATATGGAAGAAGCTCTTTTGAAAGAAGAAGAAATTAACCCAGAAAGGAGAAATGATTGGATTGAAGTACAGAATTATATCAATGCAATAAACTTCTCGATTGCAGAACTTGAAAAATTACCTTTGTCAAACAGGTTGATAAAAAATACGCATAAAATATTGTTAGAAGGTGTACGCGGAAAACAGAAATTACCGGGAGAATTTAGAAAAAGTCAAAATTGGATTGGAGCAACTTTAAAAGATGCCATATTTATCCCACCACATCACAATGAATTAGCAGATTTAATGAGTGATTTGGAACTGTTTTTAAACGATAATGAAAATTATGTGCCACACTTAATAAAAATTGCAATTGCACATTATCAATTTGAAACTATCCACCCATTTCTTGACGGAAATGGAAGATTAGGAAGGCTATTAATAACACTATATTTGGTGAGCAATGATATTCTGAAAAAACCAGCATTGTATTTATCAGATTTCTTTGAAAAACATCGAAATTATTACTACGATAATTTAATGCAAGCAAGAATAAACAATGATTTGGAACAATGGATTACATTTTTCTTAGTTGGCGTAATTGAAACCTCAAAATCATCAATACAAGTATTTAAGGACATCATTACATTAAAATCGGATATTGAAAATGAAAGACTTCCAAAATTAGGAAGTAAGACAGAAAAAGGAATGAAAGTACTAAAAGTACTTTTCCAAAATCCAATTATCACATCAAATAAATTAGTTGAAGAATTAAACATAGCAAACTCAACAGCAAATAGAATATTAGTAGACTTTGAAAAATTAAACATAATTAAAGAATACACTGGATTTAAAAGAAACAGGAAATTTATTTTCAAGGAATATTTTGATTTATTCAATAGGAATAATGATTAACTACCGCTAATAAAATATGTAGCTCATAGCGGCAAACTGCTAACCTTGAAGTAAAGGAATTTTTGCTAACTTTATCGCTGTAAGGAAAATAAGTGATTTATTAACCGCTACGAAGCCATACATAGACCGTCAGACTGCACAACAACCTATTTTACAAAAAATATGCATATTGAAAATTAGACAATTACGAAAGAAAATAATACTAAAATGGAGGTTAATGCACAGACTCCCGTTAGCAGTTATTACAAAACAGAACTCAAAATAATGAAATCCGAACATAATTATATAGAAATAAATAAACAGTCTTGGAACAAAAGGACTGTTTCACATCTTAAATCGGATTTTTATGATGTAGAAGGATTTTTAAAAGGAAAATCTTCACTAAATGAAATTGAATTAAATTTACTTGGAGATATAAAAGGGAAAAGTATTTTACATTTACAATGTCATTTTGGTCAAGACACAATTTCATTAGGTCGATTAGGAGCAAATGTAACAGGGATTGATTTATCCGACAAGGCGATTGAAAGTGCTAATAGCCTTTCGAAAAAAGCAAATATTGAAGCAACTTTTATATGCTGTAATGTTTATGATTTACCAAATCATCTAAATGAACAATTCGATATTGTATTCGCAAGTTACGGAACAATTGGTTGGTTACCTGACATTGATAAATGGGCAGAAATTGTTTCTAAATATTTAAAACCGAATGGTAAATTTATTTTTGTAGAATTCCATCCAGTAGTTTGGATGTTTGATGATGATTTTAAGAATATTAAGTATAAGTATTTTAATTCAGAAGCAATTATAGAAACTGAAAGTGGAACATATGCTGATAAGAAAGCCGAAATAAACCAAGAATGCATAACTTGGAATCACGGAATTGGAGAAATTGTCAATAGTCTTATAAAAAATAATATTGAAGTTAATTCGTTAAAGGAATATGATTATTCGCCTTATGATTGTTTTAATGGGACTATTGAATTTGAACCCAAAAAGTATCGAATAAAGAAAATGGGAAATAAAATTCCAATGGTCTATTCTATCGTTGGAAAAAAGATAAATTGAAAGTTCAGTCCTTCGAAATCCCGCACTAACCATAGCTTAAACGTCAGACTGCGCATTAAGCAGTTTGACAAATAACATCAAGTCT
>JAOZTK010000191.1 GCA_029942185.1 Flavobacteriaceae bacterium | reverse complement strand
CGCTGATAACGTTGATTTCACAGATTCCCACTGATATAAAATACCATAATTAAAAATCTGTGCCTATCTGCTTAATCTGTGTCATCAGTGTTCCAACTATTTTCCTAACAACATCCGCTTAATTTCATTCAACTTCATCAAAGCTTCAATCGGAGTTAAGGCATCTATATTTATACTTAAAATTTCGTCTTTTATCTCTTCCAGTAAAGGGTCATCCATTTGAAAGAAACTTAATTGTATATCTTCTTTGGCTTCTTTTTGGAGTTTGTCTTTAATCTCTTGGTCTGTATGTGTGGCTTCTAATCTTTTAAGAATTTTTTTTGCTTTATGAATCACCGGAGTGGGCATTCCGGCTAATTGAGCGACATAGATTCCAAAACTGTGTTCACTGCCACCCGGAACTAATTTGCGTAAAAAAATAACTTTATCTTTTAGCTCTTTGATACTTACATTAAAATTCTTTATTCGCTCAAAGCTATGAGTCATATCGTTGAGTTCGTGATAATGTGTCGCGAATAAGGTTTTTGCTTTTGCAGGATGTTCGTGTAAATACTCAGCAATAGCCCAAGCGATAGAAATACCGTCGTATGTACTGGTTCCACGACCAATTTCATCCAGTAAAACCAAACTTCTTTCGGTGATGTTATTTAGAATACTCGCTGTTTCATTCATTTCGACCATAAAGGTACTCTCACCCATAGATATATTATCACTTGCTCCTACACGTGTAAAAATTTTATCTACCAAACCAATTCGGGCATTTTCCGCAGGGATATAACTTCCCATTTGAGCCAATAGAACAATTAAAGCGGTTTGGCGTAAAATTGCTGATTTACCACTCATATTAGGTCCCGTTATCATGATGATTTGTTGTTGCTTGCGGTTTAACATTAAATCATTTGCGATAAAAGCTTCTCCTAAGGCTAATTGTTTTTCAATGACAGGATGACGACCATTTTTGATTTCAATATCTGTTGAATCATCAATTTGAGGTCTTACATACGAATTTTGTACGGCGTTGGTCGCAAAGGATGATAACACATCGAGTTGAGCGATCAGCTGTGCATTGGTTTGTACGGGTTGTATATAATCGACCATAAAACTGATCAATTCGGCAAATATTTGTTGTTCTAATTGTGCAATTTTTTCTTCTGCACCCAATATTTTTGTTTCGTATTCTTTGAGTTCAGGTGTAATATAACGTTCTGCATTGACTAAAGTTTGTTTACGAATCCACTCTTCCGGGACTTTATCTTTATGTGTATTACGAACTTCAATATAATAACCGAATACGTTATTGGATGCAATTTTTAAGGACGGAATCTGTGTACGTGTCGATTCGCGTTTCAGCATCGCATCTAAATAGCTTTTTCCCGATTGGGCTAAGTTGCGCAATTCGTCTAATTCATTTGAGAAACCGTTTTTTATAGCATTCCCTTTTAGAATACTGACAGGCGCCTGTTCTTGTAGTACTTTATCGATTTTTTCACGGAGACTTTCACAGGTCTGTAATTGTTCACCCAAGCTTTTAAAGGCGACATTTTTACTTTTTTTGGACAATTCTTTAATAGGAATAATCGCGTCTAATGATTCCTTGAGCAATACTACTTCTCGCGGACTAATACGCCCTGTTGCTACTTTAGAAATTAAGCGTTCTAAATCGCTTATCTGTTTAATTTGTACGGTAATTTGATTAAAAACAGCTTCGTTATCAATCAAGAATTTAACAATATCGTGACGTTTTTTTATACGAGTTGCATCTTTTAGGGGCAAAGCTAACCAACGTTTAAGCAGGCGTCCTCCCATTGAAGAAATGGTTTTATCGATTACATCGAGTAGTGTAACTGCCTCCGGTGAATTAGAATGATAAAGTTCTAAATTACGAATTGTAAATCGATCCATCCAAACATAGTAATCTTCCTCAATACGATTGATATTTGTAATGTGATTGAGTTGTTTGTGTTGTGTTTCAGACAAGTAGTGTAGGGCGGCTCCGGAAGCAATTATTCCTTCATTAAGTTTATCGATGCCATAGCCTTTTAATGAATTGACATGAAAGTGTTTGGTTAGCACTTCCCTTGCAAAATCAGCTTGGAATACCCAATCTTCCATAAAATAAGTGTAAAAAGCATCACCAAAGTCAGTTGTAAAATCTTTTTTGAATTGTTTTTGAACGATTACTTCATTGGGTTGAAAATTATGAAGTAGCTTATCTATATAATCGATATCACCTTGAGCAGTTAAAAACTCCCCTGTTGATACGTCTAAAAAGGCAACACCTAATTTCTTTTTTCCATAATGAACTACTCCCAAAAAGTTATTTGATTTAGACTGTAAAACCTCATCGTTTAAGGAAACTCCCGGAGTGACTAATTCGGTAACACCACGTTTTACAATTTTTTTGGTGAGTTTAGGATCTTCTAATTGATCGCAAATGGCAACACGTAAACCGGCTTTTACTAATTTAGGCAAATAGGTATTTATGGAGTGATGTGGAAAACCCGCCAAGGCTGTTTCAGTCGTGCTACCTGCACCTCGTTTTGTCAAAACAATATCCAGAATTCTGGCAGCTTTTACAGCATCTTCAGAAAAGGTTTCGTAAAAATCGCCCACTCTAAAAAGCAACAATGCATCCGGGTATTTAGCCTTGATGCTGTTGTATTGCTTCATTAATGGGGTCGTTTTTTCTTTTTTTGCCACTGCTTATGAACTATTTCTAAAATTAATAATAAAACCCTTGTCAAAAGGATTTTCTATAGTTGCAAAGATACATAAATGACTTTTGAGGTGCAATTTATTAGTGAGACTCTAAAAAATTATTCCAATTTTTTAGTTAGTCGAACTAATCCCGCTTT
>JAOZTK010000190.1 GCA_029942185.1 Flavobacteriaceae bacterium | reverse complement strand
TTCCTGCTTGCGGAAAATAGTAGGGTGTCGTTCCCCACATATAGCCATTAGATGCGTATTTTTTATTAAATACATTGTTTAACATTCCTGTAAAGCTGACTTGTTTAATTCCCAATAAATTATCTTTTTGCCACTGTAAATGCAAATCTGTGGTAAAGTATGCGTCTAATTCTGAGGCTTCTAACTCAATATTACTCATAAACTGACTACTTACATATTTTGATAATAAGGCTATTTGTAAATTTTCTAGAGGTATGTATCGTAAATTACTCCCCGCGACAAAATCAGGTGAATAAGAAATACTTGTGTCACTATAGGTGTCCGCATCTGCATCATAAAAATCGATATTTTTATTATTACTTACCGAGAAATTCGGCTGCCAATGCAATCCTTTCGCTAAAGTTAACGTTGCATCAATCTCAAGACCCAAACGATAACTTTCGCCTGAGTTTGTACGAATAAAATCACCTACATCCGATAATGCCCCCGTCAAAACCAGCTGATCTTTATATTTCATAAAATAGGCATTGGTTTGCAGTTTGATTTTATCCGATGTGTAGCGCCATCCTAATTCGAAATCGTCTAACTTTTCTGCTTTTGGCATTTCTGTGGCATACTCAAAATCATCACGAATCGGTTCTTTATTTCCTCTCGCATAGGATAAATACAAGTTATTCTTCTTATTTATTGTATACGTAACACCCATTTTAGGATTGAAGAACAACCAATTGGTATCTATGTCATTTTCTATAAAATCAGTGGTTTTGTAAAATACATTTCGCAGCTGCATATCCACAAAAAGTTTCCATTTATTTGAGACTTTATAGTTTGCTTTTATAAAAGAATTAAAATCCGTTTTGAGTCCGTTATTCTCATAATAAAGATGATTTTTCTCTGTGTCAGATGCATATCTCGCCCAAATTACATTTCCAAAATGATCGCCATCATATTGATTTAGAGCACCACCGATTATCACTTTATATTTGTCTGAATTTGTATATCGAACAGAATAAGTCATCCCGTAAAAATCATTATCCAACCATTTTTGACGAATTAAATCGGTCGTATTAATAATTGTGCCATCAACATGAATCGGATTCATATTGTAATCAGAAAAATCTTGGTCTTGTTTATAGCTTTCATAAAATCCAAAACCTTTTGTATAATGCAAGGCCATTGTTGCATTGAGATTTGTATTAAAACAATGATTTACGTGTAATTGGTAATGTGTTTGCGTATAATCATCCACTTGATTATCGTAATAATCTATGATATTCCAGGCGTCATCATAAATAGCTCCTGCATAATTAAAAGTCGGATTTTCGTCAAAAGTAGTTTTGTCAACACCGTACCAAGCTTGATACGTAATTTCATGACCTCCAAAAGCCATTGCTTTTAGCATGGTCTTATTGTTTTGATAGGTTCCTGACAGGAAAAATGATTTTAGATTGGATGATGCTCTGTCTATATAACCATCCGACTGTATGCTTGATAAACGTCCTGAGAAAGTAAAATGCTCTCCTAAGGTTCCTGAATGAAATTGTAAATTGTGTTTGTGTGTGTTAAAAGAACCAAACGAATTATTAATTTGGATATCGGATTTTTCGGTAATGCCGTTGGTTAACAGATTTAAACTCGCACCAAAAGCTCCTGCGCCATTAGTAGAGGTTCCTACACCGCGTTGTAACTGCATACTTTGTGTAGAACTGGCAAAATCTGGAAGATTCACCCAATAAGTCGCTTGGGATTCACTATCATTTAAAGGAATTCCGTTAATGGTTACGTTCACACGAGTGGCATCACTACCACGTACGCGAATTCCGGTATAACCAACACCTGCACCGGCATCGGATGTAGTCACCACATTGGGTAAAAAATTAAGTAACACGGGAATATCCTGTCCTAAATTACGTTTTTCAATTTCAGATTTAGAAATATCCGTTTTGGTAAATGGGTCCTTCTCTTGAGCACGTGTGGCCTGAATAATGACTTCATTTAAATGATTAATCGTATCCTTTTCTTGCTCCACTTGGGCAAAAACAGAAAAAACTACTAATAAATGAATAAATAAAATTACTTTTTTCATTCTATAAAAATTTTTGATTGCTAATGCAATCTGTTTGACATAGATAAAAAAAGGTGTGTGGATTAGGATTGAAAAATTCCTTTACAGCATTACCTGTGCAGGTTCAATGGGTTTAATCTCAGATCGTTTTTTGGCGAACACCCCTTTTTTGAGAAGGCAAAGGTACGACTAATTCTTTAGCACAAAAAAACGCAGGCAAGAAAAAATAATTGATGTAAAATGTAAAATAGAAAAATTGCTCTGTTGTTCTGTCCGAAGTTTGTAACTTCGGACAGCCCGTTTTTTATTCAAACTTAGGCTTTTGCCGATTCGCTTTTATCTCAGCTCTATTCTTTTTCTTTTGTAAGCGTTTTAAGTTTGCTGACTTTGGACGTTTGGTGGGTCTTCGTTTTTTGGGTGGTGTAACGGCTTTCGTTAGCAATTGTACAAATCGTTCAATTACTTTTTCTTTATTCTTATGTTGACTTCTAGTTGCATCAGATGAAAGTGATAAGATGCCTTCTTTTGAAATTCTATTGGCTAGTTTTTCATGGATTACAACTCTTTCTTCATCTGATAAAACTTTTGAATTGAACACATCAAATCGTAAAACAACTTTAGTAGCTACTTTATTGACGTGTTGTCCTCCGGCTCCACTACTACGTGTGAAGGTGTATTTTATTTCCTTGATGAGTTTTTCTGTATTCATTTGGGCAAATGTAAGGATTCTGCTAGATACTGTGAATACTGTGGATACTGTGGATACTGTGGATACTGTGGATACTGTGGATACTGTGGA
>JAOZTK010000189.1 GCA_029942185.1 Flavobacteriaceae bacterium | reverse complement strand
AAAATAAACACCTATGAACTTAACGGAACAATAAATCAAATTGAATATAATTATCAAACATTAATAGGAGGTATTAAATGGAAATTTTAAAAAAATTAAAAAGAGTTATCAGTGTAATTATAATCTTGTTTTTTACAACAGGTTTACTTGCCCAAACAGATATTCACAATGCTTTTGCTAAAAGTTATACATTAGAAAAGCAAGGTGAATATAAAAAAGCGGCTGATGAAATTAAAAAGTTTTATGATGCATCCTCTTATGAAATAAACCTACGTTTGGGATGGTTAAATTATCAAGCAGGAATTTTTACAGAATCCATCGCTCATTATCAAAAAGCAACTGAATTAAAATCCTATTCAGAAGAGGCAAAGTTTGGTTTAATATATCCATATGCTGCTATGGGGAAATGGGATGAAGTGGTCAATCTGTATCAAAAAATAATAGTAAATTCTCCTAATAACACGATAGCAAACTATCGTGTTGGATTAATTTATTATGGGAGAAAAGATTATGAGAAAGCACTTAAGCATTTTAGAAAAGTAGTTGATTTATATCCTTTTGATTATGATGGATTGTTGATGCTGGCTTGGACTAATTATCAGTTGAGTAAATTACGAGAAGCTAAAGTGTTATTTAATAAAGTATTGCTCTACTCACCAGAAGATAAGTCTGCATTAGAAGGCTTAGAATTGATAAAATAGTTTTGCTTTAATAAGTACAAGTGCCTATAATCCAGCCTCAAATCTAGCTTTTTTAGTCAATGATTTTACGATTAAATCGTAAGAATGGTCTATGAGTTTTTTAAAAAATTCTCGATTGAAGGATCCATCAACAACCACCGTATTCCAATGTGTTTTACTCATATGCCAACCGGGAATGATACATGCATGTTGTTCACGTAGTTCGATAGCCCATTCCGGGTCACATTTTAAATTGACACGAAAATCTGTAGCATCTAAAGAAGTCAAAGCAAACATTTTACCGGCAACCTTAAAAACCAAAGTAACTTCATCAAACGGAAAGGATTCCGTTACCGATTTTTTACTCAGGCAATATTCTCTAAATGATTCTCTGTCTAGCATGGCTCTAAATTCTATTTAAAAGACTAAATATACAAAAAATACAGTATAATTTTTTGTAATCAAAAACGACTCCAAATAGGAGCCGTTTTCTTTAACCAAGAGGTTATTTTTTATTTGCTAAAAGTATAAGAAATACCCAGCATAATAAGATCTGTTGACATCTCGTAACCCACTTTTGTCCCGGTCATAGCTCCATAATGATTTGAAGCAGAAACCATCATCGGATTTAACATTTCTCCTTCTGTTTTGCCACCACTATCACCGTGATGATAAACGGCATTTAGTGTAAAATTGCTATTAATTTCATAACCCAAACCAAATTGAAAAGCATTCTTGACTACTGCGGGTGCAGAAAGTGAGAAAAACACTAACTCTTCATCAATAGGATTGCTACTATAGGTATAACCTACTCGTAAAGGAAGTTGTGGAATACCTTTGTATTGTAAACCGGCTGAAATTATATTGATATTTTTCCATCCGAAACCTTTGACAGATCCAGTTTCATTCCAACCTCTTTCCGCAAAGCCATCGGTGTTTTCATAATCAACAAAACGGTAATCAATAGCTAAATCAAAAGTATTATTTGAATAACCAAGACCCAAAGATAAAATTGCAGGGAAATCCATATTAAAAGCAACATCGGGTGCTTCAGAACCATCTAAATAGGTGTTTGAGAATTCTAAATCACTTAAATATTGTGTGGTTTTGTACGAAGCTCCGGCTTTAAAACCCTTGCCCGAATCATAAAACACACCTAATTGTGCCCCAAAGCCCATTCCAGAAGCATTGTCAGAAACAGGATAACCAACCATACTTGGAGATGATAGAGGATTTGGTGCTATTTCTAATGCAGCATAATTAAAAGTTGGTTGTATTCCTATTGAAAATTGATTAGATATTTGATATGCATAAGTAACACCAATTTGCATCAACATATAATTAGATTTAAGATGACCAAAACCTCCCATGTTTTGAGGATAATTAATCACATTTGAATCAGTGGGATCCCAATCAGGATTTGGATTTCCACCGCCATCCATAGGAAGATTAGTTTCTTCGGCAAAGTCAACCCCAAAACCACTCACTCCAAAAACAGAGGCTCCAAAAGTGTGTTTACTGGTGGTATTTCCCCAAACCATAGCTAAAGCTGGCATAGGTGAAACACCTTTATCATCTTGTGTTGTTCCGGTAACTTCAGGAGAGTCCTCAAACATCATGTTTTCGGGTATTGTAGAACTTAATTCAGGTGATGCGAAGAATAAACCAACATCAAGGTTTAGTATCTTGCTATTAAATGTAGAAATAGCTGCGGGATTCCATTGTAAAGCACCACTAATATCAATGGGTTGTGCAGTTGATGCTCCTCCCATTGACGTATTTATGGATCCAATTCCCTGCATAAGATGTCCCGCTTGTGAAAAAACGGACACTGTAAAAAGAAATACAATCAATCTAATAATTTTATTCATGTCTTTATGTTTAATATTAATAATTAAAGTTTGTAACAAATATTACGCAACAAAAATAGAACGGATATATTATGTAATGAATGATAATTGTCAGGTAATTCCGAAAATTTAATTGCTGGAAAGCCAAGATTAATCAATGATTAGGCAGTAAGCTAAAATATAGAAATTGTAATTATATTCACGTAGCGAAAGTCGTTAAGGAAGTACGATTTAATACTTAGTTGCGTTGGATCAGAATTTAAGATTCAGAGTTTACTTTGAGGTTAAAGGCTTTTTATTTTTTATATTTCCGAATAACTTCTTTAATTTTTTCCATTCTGTGTTCGG
>JAOZTK010000188.1 GCA_029942185.1 Flavobacteriaceae bacterium | reverse complement strand
CTTTTATTGTAACTAATTAGGCAATTTTATAATATGCATGTTTCGACTCCTTTTATTTCAGGATTTATCACTTGAAAAGGTGTTTTATATTTTTAATATCAATTGTTTATAATCATTTAATAGAAACTATTGTCAGATGCTCAGTTTTAATTACTTTTGATTTTGAAAAATTAGAACTTATGATTTTAATCGCAGACGGTGGGTCAACTAAAGCAGATTGGATAGCTTTGGATGATCATAACAAGCAAGAACTTTTTAGAATTCGTACCAAAGGCTTAAATCCCGCCATTTTAAAAGAGGATGAATTATACGATAGAATCATTCAAAACTTTAAGATATTTCAAGAAAAAGATAAAGTAAAGGAAGTATGTTTTTATGGGGCAGGTTGTGGGACTCCTAAGCCAACAGCCTTGTTGAAACAGGTGTTAAAATCCATTTTTACAGAAGCAAAGATTTCAGTAAAAGAAGATATGATGGCTGCGGTTTATGCTGCATCTGCAGGTGAAGAATCTATCGTTTGTATCTTAGGAACAGGTTCTAATTCTTGTTATTATGATGGAAAAACAGCACATCAAAATGTCGTTTCTTTAGGTTATATTTTAATGGATGAAGCGAGTGGAAACTATTTTGGGAAACGTTTGATTATTGATTATTTTTATAAAAAAATGCCTTCCGATATTGCCTTGCAATTTGAAAGTACTTATGATGTATCACCTGATGATATAAAGCGTAATTTATATCGAGAAGAAAGCCCAAATGCTTATTTGGGTAATTTTGCTGAGTTTATGTTTCAGTTTAAAGAAAGTGATTATATTCACAAATTATTAGAAGAAGGATTTACAACTTTTTTTGAATATCGAATACTACCCTACAAAAAAGCAGCAAGTGTTCCCATTTATTTTATCGGCTCTATTGCCTATTTTTTTGAACATATTTTAAAAGAAGTCGCTAAAAAATATGGGCTTAGTATTGAAGGAATTTTACGCAGACCTATTGATAATTTGATCGTTTACCATCAATCGAAATAGACTCATATAATCAAGGACATGGGCGTTATTGAACTAATCTATTTATGATATGTTTAATTATAAGATTAGTGTCCAGTAGCATTAAACTTAAAACTCCGGTAACAATTATAACTTTTAGTAGGTTGTGTAAGAATACATAGCGTTCTTTGCTTTTGCTATACCAAATAAGAATACCTACGATTGTCAATAGCATTAGTACAATCACAAAGTAGTATTTCATATATCCAATTTCAGGAAATTGTAATAAGTAGTAGATTGGAATGAGTGTCAGCAGTATGATAAACACAATAAGTATTTTTGTAAAATGCTCTCCGTATTTGATGACGATAGTTTCGTAATTAAAGAGCATATCACCTTTAAGATTTTCCAGTTCTTTAACGAGTTCTCTAATTAATAGAATAAAAAATAAGTAGGTAGCATGTGCAAAAATTATCTCAGAAAAATTCTTGTAGTATGCGAATATGGCAAAGAAAGGGAGAATTGTTAAAAAGGCGCCTCCCAAAAAACCGGTTAATGCATATCGTTTTAACTTGTGTGAATAGAACCAAATCAAAAAGATATAAACAGAGAAAAACAACCCGGCACGCCAAGACACTGATAAACCAAAAGCTAATCCTAGAAAGTTAAGAGTAAAGTAGCTGTATAGTTTTGTGCTTTGACTTATATAGGTGTCAATTCTCGTTTTTAAAGGTCTGTTTATTGCGTCTTTTCCTTTATCATAAAAGTGATTGATAAGGTAACCACCAGCAACAACACAACTTGTAGCAAAAAGAATAGCCCACAATTTGTAGTCTGATATCACGCTTCTCAAGGCTTTGTTAGGAGCAAAGACGAAAATAGCGGACAGAAGTTGCGCCAGTAGCATCACCGCAATATTGTAGCCTCTAACCACCGAGAACAAACTGATAAATTTGTATAAAAAGGGTCGTTTGCGTTTTTTGTTAATTTTTGCTTCTTCTAATAAATCCATTAATATAAGTACCAAACACCAGAAGAAATATACTTTTTTTCAATGCTAACAAATGAAGTTTGGAATTTATTTGAACTATGAGTTTTGATTTAAAACCTATATACTAGTTCCAGTTTATAGTCTTTAAGAATTTTTTGTGTTGTAGCGTAATCTTCTGTAAAGCCTAAGAAATAACCTCCGCCGCCTGATCCGCATAGTTTTAAATAATAGTCTCCCGAATCCAATCCTTTTTGCCATATTTGATGAAATTCTCGAGGTATCATCGGTTTAAAGTTTCCCAATACTACTTTAGATAATTGTTTGACGTTTAGAAATAAGGATTTGATGTCACCTTGTAGAAAATCCCTGATACAAGCATCTGAGTACGAAGCAAATTCTTCGCTAATCATCTTTCTAAAACCTTCATTCTTCATTTTTTCCATAAAGATCTCGACCATTGTTGAAGTCTCTCCAGACTGTTCAGAGTCCATTAAAAAAACAGCTCCTTTCCCATTTTTTTGAGAGGGAATACCCGTCGCTTCTAAATCTGTTTTAGAATTTATTAAAATGGGTAAACTCAAATAACTGTTGAGTGGGTCTAAACCCGAACTTGTCCCGTGAAAAAAGGACTCCATCAAACCAAAAGAATCTTTGAGTTTTAATAGCTTTTCTCGGGTTAGATTTTCTAATACTGTAATTTTATTGATTGCGTATTTATCATAAATTGCCGCAACTAATGCTCCCGAACTTCCTACGCCATAGCCTTGTGGAATACTAGAGTCAAAATACATTCCTTCCTTAATATCCCTGTCATAAGCAAGCCAACGAAGATTAATCACATCAGCATTAAGATTTTTAAGGTAGTTGTAAAATTGTTTCAGACTTTGATTAGACTTTAATTGCA
>JAOZTK010000187.1 GCA_029942185.1 Flavobacteriaceae bacterium | reverse complement strand
AAATAGAAAAAATGACTGATTTAACCACTCGATATTTAGGTTTATATTTAAAAAACCCTCTAGTAGCTGCAAGTTCAGGATATACCGGAAGTTTGGAACACCTGAAAGAATTAGAAAAAAACGGGATTGGAGCCATAGTTCTTAAATCTATTTTTGAAGAAGAAATAATAAATGATTATCATCAAAGACTTAACGCAGACGATCGTTTTGGTAGTAATATAGAATTCTTGGATTACTATGATTACGATTTAAAAGAAGAAAGTCTAAACGATTATATTCAATTGATAAAAGATGCAAAGCACGAACTTTCTGTTCCCATTATTGCCAGTATAAATTGTGTAACCTCACAAGAATGGACGCAATTTGCAGTTAAGCTCCAAGATGCAGGTGCTGATGCTCTGGAATTGAATATCTTTATCATGCCCACGGATACGAAAAAATCCGGAAGAGAAATTGAAGATGAATATATTAAAATTGCTAAAAAAATAAAAAGCAGTATTACTATTCCTGTTGCTATAAAGATGAGTCCATATTTTTCAAATGTATCTGAAATGATACAAAAATTGGATAAAACAGGAGTGTCAGGATTGGTGTTGTTTAACCGTTCTTACAATATGGATTTTAATATAAAAAAGATGAAAGTTACGGCATCTTCTAATGTGTTTAGTAATCCTGAAGATTATACTTTACCGCTGAGATGGATCGCTGTTAATTCAAATAATGTAAATTGTTCCCTCGCTGCCTCAACAGGAATACACAACGGAGAATCCTTTATCAAATTGTTGTTAGCAGGTGCTACAGTAGTTCAAATAGCTTCTACTATTTATCTTAATGGTCCTGAATATATCACAAGTATTCTTTCTGAATTAGAAGATTGGATGCGTGAACATAAGTATTTAAACATTGACCAATTTAGAGGTAAATTAAGTCGTGATAAGGTCAAAAATCCGGCAGAATTCGAACGTGTTCAGTTTATGAAACACTTTGGGAATAAAGAGATTTAAAGAATATTCCTTTTGCCAATCTAACACTAGATTTATAACATTTTTAATACCCGGGTCACCGTGACTCCGGGTATTTTCATTATGAGGAAAAATTCATTTGCTTTACCAAGGACTTTCCCTAAAATAGGAATTTATAATTTAGGTTTTTGGAAGTGTTATAAAATATCTTGTATATTTGTCTGAATTTTTTAACAATTAATATTGAAATAAGATGAAAAAAATTACACTAATAATAGCCGTTTTGTTAAGTGCCGTTATGATGGCACAAGTTACAAACGAAGGGAAACCACTCAGTTGGGATTTTAGCACTGATGTAAAGGTAGATCAAATTAGTTTATTACCGATAGATCTCAATACATTGATGCAAGAAGATGCAATTAATGATCATTTACAAGGGATACCTTATAGAGTTGGTGTGCCTATTGAAGCACATTATAATATTCATAATTCCGGAACTTGGACAACACTTGATAATGGAGATAAAATATGGCGAATTGCAATCAATTCTCCCGGAGCGGTGCAAATGAGTGTAAATTTTGATCAGTTTTATATGCCAAAAGGAGCAAAATTATATTTGCACAATGAATCAAAATCTGACTTGTTAGGAGCTTATACATCGGTACAAAATCAGGATAGTGGTGTTTTAGGAACTTGGTTTGTTAAAGGAGACAAATTGTGGATTGAATATTATGAGCCACAAAATGTAGTCGGACTAGGAAAATTGAGTATCGAAAATATCATTCATTGTTATCGATTTGGTGATGAACATCAATCTAAACAAAAACTTAATCAATCAGGTGATTGTAATCACGATGTAGATTGTCCTATCGGTGCAGATTGGGAAGATTATAAAGAAATTAACAAAAGAACAGTCGCTTTTTTAAACATGGGTAATGGTTATATTTGTACCGGTGGCTTGGTCAATAATACAGCAAATGATGGGACTCCTTATTTTTTGACCGCAAATCATTGTTATAGTGGTTCAAATCCGGCTAGTTGGTCGATGCGTTTTAGATGGATTAGTCCAAATCCTATCTGTGCACAGACGACAAATAGCACACAGGGGCCTACTTATATGACTATTAGTGGGACTACATTAAGGGCAAAAAATGCTGCTACTGACTTTTGTTTGGTTGAATTGAATTCGAATCCGCCTTCCGGATGGGATCTTGATTTGGCCGGTTGGGACAAAACGGACACCACTCCTGACTTTGTAGTTGGAATCCATCATCCATCGGGTGATATTATGAAAATTTGCCGTGATGATACAGGAGTTATTAAAAAGTACAATGCCGGAGCACAAACATGGGAAATTACTACTGCCGGTGGTGGATGGGAACTAGGAGTTACCGAAGGTGGTTCATCAGGTTCTCCATTATTTGATGATTTGGGAAGAGTTGTGGGGCAGTTGTTTGGTGGTCAAGCGGCATGTAATGGTACAAACGATAATGGATTATATGATTATTACGGACGTTTTGGTGTTTCTTGGGATGGTTCTTCTTCATCCACTCGTTTAAAAGATTGGTTAGATCCTTTAAGTTTGGAGCCAGATTATATTGATAGTTATTCCACAGCTATTGGTATTGCTGAAAGTTTTTCGGATAAGGTTTCAATCTATCCAAATCCTACAGAAGGAATGCTTACTATAGCTTTAAAGAATTTCTCAGGGAAGTACTTATATACGATTACAAGTATTTTAGGGCAACAAGTAATTTCGGGAGCATTAACACAACCCAATAGTTCAATCAATTTATCACACTTAAATGAGGGTGTCTATTTGATTGAAATAGCCGATAGTAAAGGGGCAAATTCACTGATTAGAAAAATTATAATCAATAAGTAGTTTTAGGAATCTTAAACTTCTAAAATTTTAAAAAAGGCTCTCTAGAGAATTAATTCTTTAGAGAGTCTTTTCTTATTCGTGAGACTCCATGCTTTTTGGCGTGGTTAGTCGAATTGAAAATCAAGCTACAAGCATGACTAATCCC
>JAOZTK010000186.1 GCA_029942185.1 Flavobacteriaceae bacterium | reverse complement strand
CAAGTCCGTCACTTTTAAAGAAATTTGTTATGTGTCCATTTTCAATTTTTGAAAGACCATTTTTAGTACCTACCCAAAGAATTCCTCTTGAATCTTTAAAAATAGACTCGACTCGCTTGTTTGGCAATCCTTCTGAAGTATCTATACACCTAGAGGGGAATTGCTGCGCATTTAGATTGAATACTAAAAGGAGAAAAACAATAGATAAAGTATTATTATTTTTTAAGAATTGCATTTAAGAATTGTTCTTTTTTACGGACAGAAACCGGTAATTGTATTCCATTGAGTAAGGTCACTTTTAAATCGTTTGTTTTATCGTAACCTGCTACATAATTCAAATTTACCAAAAAGGATTTATGAATTCGTATGAATAGTTCATTATCCAGAATTTCCTCAATATATTTTAATGTTTTAGAAACTAAAAATTCCTTTTTATTGTTACAGAAAATTTTACAATAATTACTTTCTGCTTGACAATATACGATAGCATTTAATTGTATCAAAATATACCCTTTTTGAGTAGGTAAGGCAATTTTATTAAACGAAGTATCTTCCGGGCAAATATTCCTAATAGATTTTGCTGTTTCTTCCACCTTTATTAAAGATCGCTTGCGTTTCTCATAACGTTTAATGGCGGATAATAGATCGATGTAATTAATGGGTTTTAAAAGATAATCTATGGCAGCATGCCGAATTGCTTCCACGGTATAATCGCTATATGCAGTAGTAAAAATAACCGAAAAATTAAGAGTTTCAAAATAAGTAAACAATTCAAAACCACTTTCACCGGGCATTTGAATGTCGAGAAAAACCAGTTCAGGGGAATGTTGTTTAATCGCTCTAACTCCTGACTCAACGGAATCACATACCTCCAGAATAGCTATTTTTTTCGGAAAATGTCGGATTATTAGTTTTTTTAGATACTCCCGAGCATTTAGCTCATCATCAATAATAATAATTGTAATCATAGCGTTTATTATTTCTTTTCTACAAAGCTACATAAAATATATTTATCAGTTTTCTTTTTGACAAGTGTTTTTTATATTTTCTAGCCTTTCGTTTCTAGCTCAATTGATAACTTTTAAAGTACTTCTTCAATAATAAAACACAATCCTGATTAAAATTGTAAAAAAAAAATAAGATATGGTAATCTCTAAAGATATTTTTTCTATATTGTCAAAAAATTACACAGAAGATTAATATGTCAGACAAAGTAAAATTTGAAATAGAATTCCCGATACATGCATCTCCTCGTATGCTGTTTCAATATTTCTCGCTAGCTTCGAGTTTAGATGAATGGTTTGCCGATAATGTAAACTCAAGAGGTGATCTTTACACTTTTATATGGGAAGATACAGAGGAGCAAGCAAAATTATTAAAATACGAAACCGAAGAATATATGCGTTATCAATGGCTTGAAGATGAAGGTGAGGATGTTTATTTTGAATTTAAAATTCAGGTAGATGACCTGACACAAGATGTCTCATTAATCATTACCGATTTTGCTGAAGAAGATGAAATTGACGATGCCAAGATGTTTTGGGAAAATCAAATAAGTGAATTAAAACGTACCATTGGAGCTTAGTTTTTCGGATTAAATTATACAAGCCTTGCCTATTGCGAGGCTTTTTTTTTTATGGATATGATTAATATAAATGGAAACATCCAAGCTATTAATAAGCATCGTTTGACAGAAAATAGAGGTTTCCTCTACGGAGATGCGCTATTTGACACACTTATTTTTCGTAAAAATACCCCGATATTTATCGAAGCACATTATTTTAGATTACTCGCAGGAATGCGACAACTTCGTATGGAGATTCCGATCTATTTTACACAAGTGTATTGGGAAAAAGAAATTCGTAAAACTTTAGATGCAAATAAATTTACGGAAGCTAGAGTTCGAACTAGTTTTTTTAGAGATTCCGGTGGTCTATACGCCCCTACCTCGAACAAGTCCGGCTTTCTAATTCAAGTAAGTGAATGGGTACACACTTCTAAGACAAACTACAACTTGGGCGTATATAAAGAAAATTATCTCAATACAGCTTCTATAAATAACATCAAAACGACCAACCGACTCCCCAATGTACTGGCTTCAATTTTTTCAAAAGAAAACAATTTTGATTCTTGCGTCCTACTCAATCACAACAAAAAAATAGCAGAGGCGATTCATGCCAATATTTTTTTGGTCTTTAAGAATCAACTGCTAACACCTCCTCTATCTGCAGGTTGTATAAAAGGGATTGTACGTGAAAAAATTATTGCAATAGTACAGGGTTTACCCGAATTTCAACTGATTGAAAGGAATCTTGAAGTCTACGATTTACAAAAAGCCGATGAAGTCTTTTTGACCAACTCCGTTATCGGAATACAAGCAGTCTCCCAATACAAACGAAAGTCTTATAAAACGGATGTCTCCGAAATGCTACAGCAAGAATTGGAAAAGCTTGTTTAGGTGTGGCTTTGACAGTTCCTGAAATATCCCGATAGCTATCGGGACAGGATGACGTTGTTTCAGTTGATGTTTTTTGAAACCCTTAAATCCCTTTCGAAGCAAACTTCCAACTTCTAGCTTCAGACTTCCATCTTCTAGCTTCGGACTTCAAACTTCTAGCTTCGGGCTTCTAGCTTCAGGCTCTATCCCACACGAAAGGATTCATGCGGTAGCGTTGTTTCATTTCATGTCTTCCGAAAGCTTGACTGAACGAACTTCATTCTGCACTAGGATTTTGCGAGGAGCGTAGCGACGTGGCAATCTCATCAAGCCTAGACTACGGTTGTATTTATCAAAACTTCTTTTTACTTGGTTTCATAAGATTGCTTCGTCCCGCGGACTCGCAAAGTCGTTGTTTCAGTTGGTGTTTTTTGCCTCTTTCGAAGCAAACTTCCAACTTCTAGCTTCGGACTTCCAACTTCTAGCTTCGGACTTCCATCTTCTAGCTTCGGACTTCCATCTTCTAGCTTCGGACTTCCATCTTCTAGCTTCGGACTTCCAACTTCTAGCTTCGG
>JAOZTK010000185.1 GCA_029942185.1 Flavobacteriaceae bacterium | reverse complement strand
AAATACCACAAAAAATCCTACATAAATACTGTAGGATTTTTTTATTCCTTAAATTTACAGTCATGAATGAATAAACGTATCTATTCACAAAGTCTAAAATTAACTTATGATAGCATTTATCTTAAATAATAAAGTAATCAAAACCCAAGTAAAATCGGGAATGACTTTGTTGCACTTTATTCGAGAGAATCAAGGCTTAAAAGGAACGAAATCAGGCTGTAAAGAAGGCGATTGTGGCGCTTGTACGGTGCTGTCCGGGACTTTAGAAAAAGATAATTCCATCGCTTATAAAAGTATCACTTCTTGTTTAACACCCATGGCAAATGTACACGGAAAACATATTGTAACGGTCGAAGGTCTAAATCTTAAAAACGAATTAAACGTTGCACAACAAGCCATAAAAGATAATTTCGCGACACAATGTGGGTTTTGCACTCCGGGTTTTGTCAATTCATTATCAGGTTTAGCGTTAAAACATACTTCTATTACTGAAATAGATGGAATCGATGCACTCAGTGGTAATATTTGCCGTTGTACCGGATACAAATCCATTGAAAAAGCAGCGCATGAAGTAACCCATAAATTACAAGAAAAAGATCATAAGAACGAATTAGAATGGTTGGTTGAAAACAAATTTGTTCCTACTTATTTTAAAAACATTCCCACGAAACTCAAGAATTTAAATACAGAGAAAAACAATACCAACGGTATTTTAGTATCCGGTGGAACAGATTTATATGTGCGTCATGCGGATACTTTATTGGGTCAAGATATTCAAAATGCAACCAATTTTGTTTCAGACAAGATGTTATTCGCAGATTCAAAATGTACTATTGGTGCGGGTGCAAGTGTGACAGATTTAATGGAAAATAAACAACTCAATAGCTATTTTCCAAATCTTAAACAGCATTTAAGACTACTATCGTCTGAACAAATTAGAAATATGGCGAGTTTAGGAGGTAATTTTGTCAATGCCTCTCCCATTGGTGATATGGCGATATTCTTTTTAGCTTTAAACAGTAGCTTACTGATTCAAAATTCAATTGCAGAAACAAGAGAAGTAAGCTTAAAAAATTTCTTTTTAGATTATAAAAAAATCGATTTAAAAGACAATGAATTTATTCAGAGTCTGTCTTTTAAATTGCCTGATAAGAATACCCATTTTAATTTCGAAAAAGTCAGTAAAAGAACCTATTTAGATATTGCGACGGTGAATACAGCTATTGCTATTTCTGTGTTGGATAATGTGGTAAAAGATGCTCATGTATCCTTAGGTGGCGTAGCAGCGATACCGAAATATTTACACAAAACATCCACCTATTTAAATGCTAAAGAATTAAGTATTCAATTAATATTAGAAGCTCAAGCGATTTTACAAAAAGAAATTTCACCAATTAGTGATATCAGAGGGACGGCCGAATACAAAAGACTATTGGCAAGGCAGTTGTTTTATGCGCACTTTATAGCGTTATTTCCACACATATTCCAACCTAATGATTTTGTAGTTTGAGTAAAAAAAAACAAATACAAACAGTAAAAACGTTGCGTGCAACGTTTCAACAGCTTAGCGTCTTGGCGCCTTTGCGAGAAAATCAAATAAATGAAAAATAAAGACTCATATGGACACGTACGCGGTGAATCCCTTTTTGTTGATGACATCAACGTAAGAGAGGGAACTTTACACGCATTGGTTTTTGATTCGCCATCTGCACATGGAAAGATTAAAAGCATCGATTATTCTGTAGCAGAAAATTTGGATGGTGTTACCAGGATATTTACTTACAAAGATATTCCCGGTGAAAATCAAATAGGAGGTATTATTCCTGATGAACCTCTATTTGCAGAAAAGGAAGTACATTTTATGGGGCAACCTATCGCTTTGATTGTTGCGGAATCATTACCAATTGCTAAAAAAGCGAAGAAATTAATCAAAATAGAAATTGAGGAATTACCTATAGTTACAACAGCAAAAGAAGCTTTTGATAAAGGCTTATTTATCAATGCTCCTAGAAAATTTGAATTGGATGACATTGCCAAAGGTTTTCAAGAAAGTGATTATATTTTCGAAGGAGAGACGTTCACTAACGGTCAAGAACATCTGTATTTGGAAACACAAGCCTCGTATGCCTTTCCTTTAGAAAATGGAAATATTAAGATAATTTCGTCAACTCAAGGACCCACATCAGTTCAAAAAACAACGGCAAATGTTCTCGGAGTTTCTATGCATAAGATTGAAATCGAAGTAATACGTTTAGGTGGCGCTTTTGGCGGAAAAGAGGATCAAGCCACTCCTTGGGCAGTGATGACTGCATTAGCTGTTTATCATCTAAAAAAAGGAGTTAAACTGGTTTTAGAACGTCACGATGATATGCGCATGACAGGAAAACGTCATCCGTATGAGTCCACATTTAAAATGGGATTGAATAAAGATTTAAAAATTCTAGCATTCGAAGTAGATTATTATCAAAATTCGGGAGCGGCTGCGGATTTATCTCCAGCTATTGCCGAACGAACTTTGTTTCATGCAACCAATAGTTATTATGTCAAAAATGCCAAGCTAACTGTATATTCATGTAAAACAAATTTACCTCCGAATACTGCTTTTAGAGGATTTGGAGGACCACAAGGTATGTTTGTTATAGAAGCTGCTATCGCCAAGGCTGCTGAGAAATTGAATATTCCGGCCTACAAAATCCAAAAAGCAAATCTTTTACAAGATGGCGATGTATTCCCTTATGGACAAATATCAGAAAATACGGAAATTATAAAGGTATGGAACGAAGCAAATTCAAAATTTGGTATTGAGAAAAAGCAAAAGGACATTGAAGCCTTTAACAAGAAACATGCAACTTTAAAAAAAGGATTTGCAGTAATGCCGATTACTTTTGGAATTTCCTTTACGAATACACCCATGAATCACGCGCGAGCTTTGGTACATATTTATCAGGATGGAAGTGTTGGGATTAGTACAGGAGCCGTAGAAATGGGACAAAGTGTCAATACTAAAATGCTACAAGTAGCAGTT
>JAOZTK010000184.1 GCA_029942185.1 Flavobacteriaceae bacterium | reverse complement strand
CAAGAAATTGTACTTCCTCCCAATTATATAAAAAGCATTCAACTCAGTTCCTCACAAAATGGGGTCTTTGCTCCGATAATTCCTATAAATGGTAGTTTAAACTTGTCTTTTGACGATCTTGAAGCCGATGAAAAAGACTATTATTACAAAATTGAACATTGTGATAAACACTGGAAAACGTCTGACTTGGTAAGCACAGAGTATGTAAGAGGTTATGCCGAAGAGCAAATTAGAGATTATGAAAACTCCTTTAATACCCTACAAGATTACACACATTATAAATTGCAAATACCCAATAAAAACACACGTTTACGGATAAGCGGAAACTATCGTATCAGTATTTTAGACGAGGAGGATGAAACTGTTTTTACACGCTATTTTACCGTATATGAACCCGTCACCACAGTAGGTGTTTCTGTACACCGCAGTAGAGATGTTACCTATATCGACACCCAACAGTCTGTACAATTCAGCATTAATCATCCCGGCTTTAGAATTAACAACCCACGGGAAGAAATCTATCCGGTATTACTTCAGAACAATGATTATTCCACTCAAATTACCGACTTAAAACCTCAGTTTATTCGTGGAGATCAATTGCTGTATAAATACGATAAAGAAACTGCCTTTTGGGGTGGTAATGAATTTTTAAATTTTGACTCTAAAGAAATTCGGCTGACCAACATGAATATCGGCAAGGTGGTGTCCGGGAAAAAGCTATATCACACACATTTATATTTTGATAAAGAACGGGCAAACATGCCGTATACTTATTATCCGGATGTCAACGGAAATTTTGTGATACGGAATGTAAACTCCGAAGACTCTAGTACTGAGGCCGATTATTCTTGGGTACATTTTACACTAAATGTGTATGAAGCCTACCCAAACAAAGAAGTCTATGTATATGGCAATTTTAATAATTACCAACTTACCGATGAGCATAAAATGACTTTTAACCCCAAAACCGGGCATTATGAAACTGTTATTTTATTAAAACAAGGCTTTTATAATTATAACTACATTACACTTAATGATAATAACGAAATAAATACTACAGAAATCAACGGTAGTTTTGATGAGACTGAAAATGAGTATGTGTTGTTGGTATATTATTCAAAGTTTGGAAGTTATTACGATCGTGTAATTGGATATGGACAAGGAAGCTCTAAACAATTGGGACAGTAGCCTTACCATACTATTTCTTAAACACCAAACATTCTAAAATCTTGTCACAATAATTCTTGATTCTAAATTCTAAATTTACTTCGTAGATTATTAACCTGAGTTATTATTACAAATACGTTTTTATTTTGCTGCATTTTGCTCGCAAAATTACAGTACAAAAATCTTTTTGCTTCAATAATTCTATTGTACCTTTGTCCTTCCAATTTTTAAACTTAAATTTTAATCGAAATGGCAAACGGATTTTTCACAGTACCCAAAGCAATTAATGAACCTGTAAGAGATTATGCTCCGGGGAGTAAGGAGCGTACTAACTTATTAGCGATGTACAAAAAAATGCACAAAGAAAGTGTTGATATCCCTGTATATATAGGTGCAGAAGAAATACGCACCGGCAAAACAGGAAACATTCATCCTCCACACGATATAAAACACAGCTTGGGACAATTTCACCAAGCCGATCAAGTGCTTGTTGAAAAAGCTGTTTCGGTGGCATTAAAAGCAAGAGATAAATGGGCGACAATGCCTTGGGAAGAACGTGCTGCTATCTTTTTAAGAGCTGCTGAATTGTTAGCAGGACCTTATCGTGATAAGTTGAATGCTGCTACTATGTTGGCACAATCAAAAAATGTTTTCCAAGCTGAAATTGACGCTGCTTGTGAATTGATAGATTTTTTCCGTTTTAATGTCCAATTTATGACAGAAATCTATGAAAATCAACCCGACTCGGCTCCCGGAATATGGAATAGAATGGAGTACCGACCTTTGGAAGGTTTTATCTATGCGATAACACCTTTTAATTTTACATCTATTGCCGGTAATTTACCTGCTGCTCCTGCCTTAATGGGTAATGTGGTAATCTGGAAACCGGCACGTACACAAATGTACTCGGCAAATATCATTATGCAACTTTTTAAGGAAGCAGGACTACCCGATGGTGTGATTAATATGATTACTGGTCGTTCAAGTATGATTACCGAAGTAGTGATGAAACACCCTGAATTTGCAGGTGTTCATTTTACGGGTTCAACACAAGTTTTTAAAAGTTTTTGGAAACTGATTGGGAACAACATGATCGATTATAAATACTACCCACGAATTGTAGGGGAAACAGGTGGTAAAGACTTTGTTTGGGCACATCCAAGTGCTAATGCAGCGCAAGTTGCCACTGCTTTATCACGTGGTGCCTTTGAATACCAAGGTCAAAAATGTTCGGCTGCTTCTCGTGCTTATATTCCAAAATCTATGTGGAAAGAAGTGAGAAAAATATTAACAGAACAAATTGATTCCATGAAAATGGGCAGTCCCGAAGACACTTCTAACTTTATCAATGCAGTAATTGATCAGAGTTCGTTTGACAATCTTACCAGCTTTATCGATAACGCCAAAAAAGATAAAAATGCTGAAGTGATTATAGGTGGTGATTACAGTGATGAAGTAGGTTACTTTATTCGTCCAACGGTTATTTTAACAACAGATCCACACTATGTTACCATGGAAGAAGAGTTGTTTGGTCCCGTCTTAACCATCTATGTATATGAAGACAAGAAATGGGAAAGCACTTTAGAAACCTTAAATAAAACCAGCCCTTATGCCCTGACCGGTGCAATATTTAGTAATGATCGTTATGCTGCTGAAATTGCTACTAAAAAATTGGTTGATGCAGCAGGTAATTTTTACATCAATGACAAACCCACCGGCGCTGTGGTAGGGCAACAACCTTTTGGCGGTGCCAGAGGCTCCGGAACCAATGACAAAGCGGGTTCGGTTTGGAATTTACTACGTTGGGTAAATACACGTACAATCAAAGAGACTTTTAATCCTCCAACAGACTATAGATATCCGTTTTTGGGATAAACTTTGATGCTTAGATAAAC
>JAOZTK010000183.1 GCA_029942185.1 Flavobacteriaceae bacterium | reverse complement strand
AAATCAACCAATCATCAAATCATCAAATCAACCAATCATCAAATCATCAAATCAATAAAACTTCTTCTTAAAATACAAAGATACGCTAACTAACAATATCAAAACCGGTACTTCGACTAAAGGCCCAATAACACCAGTAAAAGCTTGTGGTGAATTAATTCCAAATACAGCAATAGCAACAGCTATAGCTAATTCAAAGTTATTACCGGTAGCTGTAAATGCAACAGAAACATTTTTGTCATAAGGGACATTCATTGATTTTCCGATAAAGAAACTCAACAAAAACATGATGATAAAATAGATAACAAGTGGAATGGCGATACGCAATACATCTAATGGTAATTCAACAATCATATCACCTTTTAGGCTAAACATTAATACTATTGTCGCTAATAAAGCAATCAAAGTTATCGGTGATATAAAAGGAATGAATTTTCTACGATACCAATTTTCCCCTTTTAGTTTCGTTAGATATTTACGACTTAAATAACCCGCTAAAAAGGGGATTCCTAAATAGATAATCACCGATTTTGCCACTTCGTAAATCGAGATATTAACTTCATAGGTGTCTAATCCAAAATATTTTGGTAAAACCGTGATAAATAGCCAAGCGTAAAAACTATAGGTCAAGACTTGAAAAATACTGTTTAATGCAATTAGTGTTGCTCCATATTCTCTACTTCCGCCTGCTAAATCGTTCCATACAATTACCATGGCAATACATCTAGCTAAACCAATAAGAATGACTCCAGCCATATAACCCGGATAATCTCTTAAAAAGATAATGGCTAGAAAAAACATTAAAAACGGACCAATAATCCAGTTTAGAACCAAAGATAGACTCATTAATTTGGTGTCTTTAAAAGCTTTTGGCAAGAGTTTGTAATCTACTTTAGCCAGTGGTGGATACATCATCAAAATAAGTCCGATTGCCAAAGGAATATTAGTTGTCCCTACCGAAAAAGAGTCCGTTATATTTGCAATTTTAGGGAATAATCTTCCCAAGCCTACCCCAATTGCCATCGCTAAAAAAATCCACAAAGTGAGATAGCGATCTAGTAACTTTAGTTTTGTTTTCATAGTTTGATACTCACCTATTTTTCTACAAACCAAAGCACATGTCCACAAGTATCACAAATATAATTTGTGGCGGATTTATTTGCCCATTCTATCCCAAATAATGTCATCCCAGGTGTATTCATTAAAGTTTTTCTTGTCCAAAATTTATCGTTTTTGCATATAGGACATTCTAATTTTTTCTCTTGAATATATCTTTCTTTTGATTCTAGTTGTTTTGCCATGATAAATAATTTATTTTTTATAATATTTAAATACTTTCTTAGCCCTTGCTTCTCCTATAACTTCAATCAATTCCTTTAAAGTAGCTTTATTTACTCGTTTCGCCGATTTAAAATATTTCAACAAAGTTACAACAGTTTGTTCACCGATACCGGCAATTTGTTCCAATTCTGTTTGAATAGCTGATTTACTCCGTTTTTGTCTGTGAAAAGCAATCCCAAACCTATGGGCTTCATTTCGCAATTGTTGAATAATTTTTAAGGTTTCGGAAGTCTTGTCTAAATACAAAGGTATCGGATCAGCTGGATAATAAATCTCCTCTAATCGTTTGGCAATCCCTATAATGGCAATCTTTTTTCGCAAACCTAATACCTCTAAACTTTTTAAAGCCGAACTCAATTGCCCTTTCCCTCCATCAACAACAATGAGTTGTGGCAAATTACTTTCTTCGTCGAGCATCCGTCTATAACGCCGATATATTACTTCTTCCATCGAAGCATAGTCATCAGCTCCTTGAACTGTTTTGATGGTAAATTTTCGATAGTCTTTTTTACTGGGTTTCCCATTTCTGAACACCACACAAGCTGCTACAGGATTTGTACCTTGAATGTTAGAGTTATCAAAGCACTCTATATGAATGGGTGGTTCAGATAATCGTAAATCCTTTTGCATCTGTGCCATAATCCGTTTGCTATGACGTTCAGGATCGATTATTCTTTGTTGTTTAAAACGTTCTTGTCTAAAATACTTTGCATTGCGTAAAGACAAATTTACTATGTTTTTTTTATCTCCAATTTTGGGAATTGTAACCTTAATCTCTTCTCCTACATCTACTGCAAATGGAACGTAAATCTCTTTAGATTGCGAATGATAACGTTGTCGAATTTCAACAATACTCAATTCTAATAATTCCTTATCGGTTTCTTCTAATTTTTTCTTGATCTCGGTAGTATGCGATTGGATTATAGCACCGTTCATTATCTTAAAAAAATTGACATAGGCATAGCTTTCATCTGACAGAATACTGAACACATCTACATTGTTAATAGTGGGATGAACAACGGTTGACTTTGCTTGGTAATTAGCGAGTAAAGCAATTTTTTCTTTTATTTTTTGTGCTTCCTCAAATTCCATTTTAGCGGCCAATTCTTGCATCAAATTTTTAAACTTTTCTTTGGCTGTTTTAAAATTTCCTTTGATAATATTCCGAATTTCATCGATGTCACTTTGGTAATCACTTTCTTTTTGCAAACCCTCACAAGCACCTTTACATGTGCCAATGTGATAATCCAAACAGATTTTGTATTTCTTTTTAAAAATATTTTCGCTACTTAAATTATGTTTACAAGTGCGTAAAGGATACACTTCTTTAATCAAAGCTAACAATGCGCGAACCGTCCGTACAGAAGTATAGGGACCAAAATATTCAGAATCATCTTGTACTACATTTCGCGTAATAAATATACGTGGGAAAGCTTCTTTTTTAATACAAATCCACGGATAGGTCTTATCATCTTTAAGCATGATATTATAGCGTGGTTGGAGTTTTTTAATCAGCGAATTTTCAAGTAATAAAGCATCCGTTTCTGTTTCGACTACAATATGCTTTACACTTGCAATTTTTTTGACCAAGACCCGTGTCTTACCATTCTCCTGTGTTTTGTTAAAATACGATGCCACACGTTTTTTGATGTCTTTTGCCTTTCCTACATATAGAATCTTCCCTTCTTTATCATAATACTGATACACTCCGGGTTGGTGGGGTAAAGATTTGAT
>JAOZTK010000182.1 GCA_029942185.1 Flavobacteriaceae bacterium | reverse complement strand
TCTCAAACAAAAAACCAAAAGGGGAGTTTGTATTGATTCTTGCGGGTAACTAATTATTTTGACGTTCTACTTAACGCCCAAATCGTAAATCCCAAATCAATTTATAGTATTAATTTGAGTTCGTATCTTTGATGCCGTGAAAGCATCAAAACCAATTTTTGATTTAACAGCTGTTAACAAGGATAACTTCCAAGCAAAAGCTTTGGAAGTTTTTCAGTATCAGGTGAGCAACAATCCTGTTTACAAGGAATATGTTGAAAGAATAGGCTGTGATATTGTTACAGTAAATTCATTAGAGAAAATCCCTTTCCTCCCAATTGCTTTTTATAAATCACATACTATTATAACTGAAAACCAAAAACCGGTAGCCACTTTTTACAGTAGTAGGACAACCGGTGCAAAAGCCAGTAAACATTTCGTGGCGGATGTTGATGTATATATAAAATCTTTTACAAAAGGATTTAAACATTTCTTTGGCAAGATTGAAGATTACAGCATACTAGCTTTATTGCCATCCTATTTGGAACAGAAAGATTCTTCATTGGTTTTTATGGTGCATGATTTAATCAAACAGACAAAAAATGAAAACAGTGGGTTTTATCTACATAATTATGACGCGTTAATCAGCAAACTTATTTCCTTAGATTTAAAAGGAGAAAAAATCTTATTAATTGGGGTTTCTTATGCGCTTTTAGACTTAATTGAAAAACAAAAGCTCTATTTAAAGAACACCTTAATTATGGAGACAGGAGGAATGAAAGGGCGTCGAAAAGAAATGGTAAAAAGTGAACTTCACGAGCTGTTAAAACAAGGATATGGCGTTTCGACAATTTATTCAGAATATGGAATGACAGAATTATTGAGTCAAGCATATTCTTTGGGGGAAGGCCTTTATCAAACGCCCCCATGGATGAAAATTCTCATTCGTGAAATTGAAGATCCTTTTGCACTAGTCCCTAAGGGTGAAAGTGGTGGAATTAATATAATCGACTTAGCAAATATTAATTCTTGCTCCTTTATCGCTACACAAGATTTGGGAAAAATACATATTGACGAAAAATTTGAAATTCTTGGTCGTTTTGATCATGCAGATATCAGAGGTTGTAATTTAATGTTGTCATTTTAACAAAACTTTGCTATCCCAATAAAAGCATTTTATTTTTTGGTAAATTTATTTTACTAAATTGCAAAAAAATTTATTCTATGCTTATTCGCACGTATTCCTTTTCGATATTATTTACACTTATTCTCAGTTTATTTGCTAGATCCGTATTAAGTCAAGAAAATTTTAAAACAACCTATCCGGTCAGCTCAAATATAGTTACCTATTGGCAACAACATGTTGATTATACGATGGAAATTGATATGAATATTGAAAATTATCAATATACGGGAAAACAAAAATTAGTTTATACAAATAATTCGCCCGATGACTTGACTTCAATTTATTACCATCTCTATCCTAACGCTTTTCAACCCGGATCTGATATGGATGCTCGTTTGCATACAATCATTGATCCTGATCAAAGGATGATAAAAAATATTGGCACAAAGGACAATCCAAATCTTATTAGTAGAATTAGTCAACTTAAACCTGATGAAATAGGATTTATTAAGGTGAAATCATTACGACAAAATGGCGTTCCAATTACCTATAAAGTTGAGGGTACAATTCTCGAAGTAAACTTAAAACAGACCATCAAACCCGGAGAAAAACACGTTTTTGATATGGAGTTTTTAGGTCAAGTTCCTATACAAATACGTCGTAGTGGCCGTAATAATAAGTGTGGTGTGGCCTTATCGATGACTCAGTGGTATCCTAAAATGGCTGAATATGATTTTGAAGGCTGGCATACCGACCCTTATATCACCCGAGAATTTTATGGTGTTTGGGGCGACTTTGACGTAAGCATACGTATTGATAAAAACTATATGTTAGGTGGAACCGGAAATCTACAAAACCCTCAAGAAGTTGGTTTTGGCTATGAAAACTCAAAACTACCTCTTAAATTACCTAAAGGAAATACACGAACCTGGCACTTTAAAGCACCTAATGTACACGATTTTGCATGGGTAGCAGATGCTAATTTTGTTCATGATATTAAAAAACTTGCAAATGGAACCCAATTGCATTTTCTATATAAGGATGAAATAAAAACAAAAGAAGTTTGGAAAAAAATCCAACCGATTGCAGTAGAAACGATGGAGTTTTATAACAACTATATAGGCGAATACGCCTACGAACAATATTCTATTTTACAGGGAGGTGACGGCGGCATGGAGTATCCTATGTGTACTTTAATTACCGGAGAACGTAGTTTTAAAAGTTTAGCGGGAGTTATGATGCATGAAATGGGGCATGCATGGTTTCAGTTTGCCTTGGCGACAAACGAAAGCAAACACGGATGGATGGATGAAGGCTTTACAATGTTCGTCGAAGCCATGGCGTCCGATAAAATTATGAATAATAAAGGAGATTTCATTTTCGATAAGTCTTATGATTACTACAGATACATGGTTCAAACTGGCGATGAAGAACCCCTAACAACACATTCCGACAGATATGCCACCAATATATCTTACGGTATTAATGCTTATGATAAAGGATGTGTTTTTGTGGCCCAGTTGGGCTATATTATGGGACAGGAATTCTTAGAAAGTACGATAAAAAAATATTTTAAAAAATGGACCGGAAAGCATCCAAGTCCCAATGATTTTATTCGTGTAGCTGAAAGCGTGTCGGAATTAGAATTGAACTGGTATTTGAATGAATTTACGCAAACTACACACAACATTGACTATGCCGTCAAGAAAATAAAAGATAAACAGATTACCTTAGAACGTATTGGTCGTATCCCGATGCCTATTGATTTACAGGTAACCTATACAGATGGTAGTGTCGCGAACTTCTATATTCCGTTAGATTTAATGCGTGGTGAAAAACCTACACAAAGTAGCATTTTGCCCGATTGGAGTTGGGCACATCCAACTTATATATTTGAAACCTCAAAAAATGTAAAAAAAGTAATCATTGACCCTTCTCAATTATTGGCTGATTATAACAAAAAGAATAACAG
>JAOZTK010000181.1:1772-3120 GCA_029942185.1 Flavobacteriaceae bacterium | reverse complement strand
CTGATGATGAAAAATATGGATTAAGCAGTCAAATTAAACGTTCAGCAGTATCAGTCGCATCAAATATTTCAGAAGGCACCTCACGAATAACAAATAAAGATAAAGCTCATTTTACAAGTATGGCTTTTAGTTCAACGATGGAATTATTAAACCAATTGATTATCGCCAAAGAGTTAAATTTTATTCAAGAAAACACTTATAAAGAAACAAGATTAATAATAAATAAAATTGCGAACATGTTAAATGCATTAAGAAAAAGTCAATTAAATCAAAAATCATCATAAACAATTACACGATTCCACAAATAAACATTTAAAATGTACAGACTAGAACAACCCATATATTTCTACTTACTAGCCATTCTTCCGATTATTTGGGTGGGATATTTTAGTGTTTTATGGTGGCAAAAACGAACACGGAAAAAATTTGCAGACAAAGATTTATTAAAAAAGTTAAGTCCGGAGAAATCTGTATTTAAAGCTGTTTTAAAGATGATTGTATTGAGTTTAGGACTGACATTACTCATTATAGGTTTGGTAAATCCAAAAATGGGAACCGCTTTAAAAACGGTAAAAAGAAGTGGAGTAGATGTTGTCTTTGCCTTGGATGTGTCCAAAAGTATGTTGGCTGAAGACGTCGCACCAAGTCGCTTGGAAAAAGCCAAATTAATCATTAATAACATTATTGATAAATTAGGAAGTGATCGGGTGGGAATTATTATTTATGCCGGTAATGCCTATCCATTATTACCTATTACAAGTGATCATGCTGCTGCTAAGATGTTTTTGGCAAATGCTCATCCTGATATGGTATCCAGTCAGGGAACAGCAATTGGAGAAGCTATAAAACTAGCACAAACGTATTACGATAACGACGAACAAACCAATCGATTTTTATTTGTTGTATCGGACGGAGAAGATCATACAGAGAATACAGAATTGTTTACAGAAAAAGCACAAGAGGAAGCAATTAAAACTTATACTATTGGATTGGGAACACGGAAAGGTGGACCCATTCCTATAAATAAAACCGGAAATATACGCTATAAAAAAGATCGTGATGGCAATATGGTAATTACACAATTACACGATGCTGTTTTAAAGAAAATTGCAAAAAAAGGAAAAGGAGTTTATATCGATGGAAACAGAACTAAAGAAGCGGTTAAGTTTGTAGAAAATTTATTGATCAATGCTGAAAAAAAGGAATTTGAAACCAAAGAATTTTCCGATTATAAAGACCAATTTCAATGGTTTATCGGATTGGGATTATTACTTTTGGTATTGGATGTCTTGTTGTTAGAAAAGAAAACAAAATGGATTCAAAAGTTGAATCTCTTTAATGAAAGGAA
>JAOZTK010000181.1:0-1672 GCA_029942185.1 Flavobacteriaceae bacterium | reverse complement strand
AAACAAAACAAGGACGATAAAAACAAAGATAAAAAGAACCAAGATCAAGAGAAAAAAGACAAAGAAGACAAGGAGAAAAAAGACGACAAAAATAAAGAAGACGATAACAAAGATAAAAAGAAGGATCAGGATAAAAAAGATGAAGAAAATAAAGGGGATGATGATAAAAAAGAGGAGTCAAAAAAGGATCCAAAACCTAAAGATAAGGAAGGTGACGATAAAAAACAACAACAACAACCCAGGCCCGGAAAACTGTCGCCCCAACAAGCAAAACAACTTTTAGAAGCTTTACAAAACGAAGAAAAGAAAACGCAAGACAAGGTAAATTTGAAACGCATAAAAGGAAAACCCGTTAAAACGGAAAAAGACTGGTAGTTAAACAAACGAGAATCATTTTACACTAATTTTTACAGATCACTACTACTTTTTGTCTTTTGTTCTTTCTTTGTGTTCCTCAATGTTTACTTTGTGCAATAGCCATCACACGAAGTTTTTTTAATTACACCCAAAGCTTATAAGAAATTCTCTAAATCATGCGATTATACAAAAAAGAAATTTGTGTAAATAACAAATTATCTACCGGTTAATTAGGCAGTCTTTTCTCTATTATCTTTGAGCGAAGCGGTCTTTTATCTTTATCGGACAATAATAATATAAGAGATAAACACGCTCTTCTTAAATGAGTTTAAGATGTGCTTTAAATAATAAATTTACATATATTTGAAATCTAAAAACAAATTAAAACTAACTAAATCATGAAAAACTTTCTTTTTATCACCGTATTGGTAAGCCTATTTTTTATTTCTTGTAAATCGGATAAAAAAAATAATGAGCAGCTATTAAAACAAGAAACCAAAAAGACCGAATTAAAACAAGAACCTGTATTTGCATCGCAAGACGCCACCCATATAGCAGTTCTTAAAAACACACAAGTTTTATGGGAGGGTTTTAAATTGACGAGTTCTCATAATGGAAGTATCGCACTAAAGAAGGCGTATGTCGATTATAAAGAAGGCACATTAAAAAATGTTTATTTCGAAATAGATATGAACTCGATTAAAAATTTAGACATGCCCGCAGATGACCCGTATAACAAAAAATTAGTGGACCACCTTAAAAGTCCTGATTTTTTTGATACGGCACAATTTCCAACGGCTTCTTTTAAATCAACTCAACAAAGTAACAGCAAAGAAGGACAGGTGTTTTTGATGGGAGATTTAACCATAAAAGGAATTACCAAATCTGTTTCCTTTCCAATTAGTTTAAAAGAAGAAAACAATATCGTTTATCTTAAAGCCAAAGCTTTTAATATTGACCGAACTGATTTTGGAATTAAGTATAAATCTAAAAAATTCTTTGACAATTTAAAAGATAAGTTTATTAAAGACGAATTTGAAATAGCTTTCGATATTAAACTAGATTCAAAATAATTATCAAAAAAACCAATAAAAATTAAGGACTTTATCCATTGATTTAAGTCTTTGTTTCTTTGCAAAACCTTCTCGTTCCTTACGGTTAAGTAGTACAACCACATCTATTCCTCGTGTGTCGGTGGTTAAGAAAAAACTATTTATTCGTGAGGCTCTAAAAAATTATTCCAATTTTTTAGTTAGTCGAACTAATCCCGCTTTTTCAGCGGGTTATTGGTTAATACCTCGACCTTTCCTGTCAC
>JAOZTK010000180.1:1536-3191 GCA_029942185.1 Flavobacteriaceae bacterium | reverse complement strand
AAACCGACATCTGTTCCGGCATCAATACACGGAGATGTGCTTTGTAGATGAAAGTCTGCCACATAAGGATCTTCAAAAAGTGGATCTGCGTTTATGTTATTCGTACCCGTTGCAGCGCTTGGCATTTCCAAGTCACTGTAATTTATTTCGGCGGAGGAACCTATTCCAATATTTATTTCATCACCATAGGTTTGTGTATTTCCATAGATAATTGAATTGATAATGTTGACATCTGTATAGGATAAATCAAGCGCTCCACCTTCGCCGGCACCTAAGGCTTCATTATATGCAAAAGTACAATTGGTAATAGCTAAGCTTACACTAGGATTCATTGTTTTGATAGCTCCACCACCCGAATTATTAGACGAATTTTGATAAAACAGACACTTAGTTAAAGTCGTCTCCAAAGCAGAAAAAACATGTATGGCACCACCACCATAACCTGCATTATTATTGATGAATTCACATCTTGTAATTTCTGTATGTCCGTCATTGCTAAGCCGTATTGCACCTCCTTCTCCATAGGCGTGGTTATCGTAAAATTGGCAATCTATAAACTTCGTCAAAGTTTCGGTTGCAGTTCCTGTATTAAAAGCATACACGGCTCCACCGATACCATTATCATCTCCGGTTGCATCGTTGTGAGAAAAAATACAGTTATAAAATTCGGCATTGGCATTTAGTAATAAAATGGCTCCTCCGTGAATATCCGGATAACTACCCGTTGATGTTTTACCATACTCAAATAGACAGTGCGTAAAAATACTGATATCATTGGTTCCATCAAGACGAACTCCTCCCCAACCTACTGCTTGATTGTCAGTTGTAAAAGTAATAGGATCCGTTTCTGTCCCTGTAGCGAGTACTTTTCCAGCTACATTAAACTTGTAATGCCCCTGAAAATTTATTGCTACTCCGGCTTCTACAGTGAGTGTTTGACCTGTTGGCACTGTTAGTTCTCCGGTAACTTGATAAGGAGAATTGGCCAGAGTCCAAATTCCCGACTGTTCTCCACTAACTGACGTTTGTGCGGTTAGATTGAATAACATGCCTGTAATGGCAAAAGATATAAGTAATTTTTTCATCGAAGTTTAGTTTAAAATTAGGTATTATTTAAAAGCTTATTGTTTTAATTGCCATTGCCATGCATCGTACAAAGCTTCTTCTAAAGATTTTTCAGATTTCCATCCCAACTCGGTATTTGCCAAACGAGTATCCGCATAAGCAGCTGTAATATCTCCCGCACGGCGCTTAACGATCTTATAATTTAGTTTTTTTCCTGTTGATTTTTCAAAGGCATTAATCACATCCAACACCGAACTTCCTTTGCCGGTTCCTACATTAAAGAACTCAATAGCGGTTTTATTTTTTTTCTCAATCAGACGTTTTAGGGCTACAATATGTGCTTTTGCTAAATCTACTACATGTATATAATCACGAACAGCTGTCCCATCAGGAGTGGGATAATCATCTCCAAAAACTGATAATTCTTTTCGGATGCCTACAGCAGTCTGTGTGACATAAGGAATTAAATTTTGAGGTACGCCAATAGGTAATTCGCCAATCTTTGCGGATGGATGCGCTCCGATTGGGTTAAAGTAGCGTAGCGCTATAACATTAAAGTTATGTGCTTTGACGGTATCTGATAATATATC
>JAOZTK010000180.1:0-1436 GCA_029942185.1 Flavobacteriaceae bacterium | reverse complement strand
CTTATCTAATAAATCAAACTGTTCAAAATGCGGTTTAATTCCGGTAATGGAAGTTATTTGAGCTAAAACTTCAATTTTAGAATTGGATAGATTGTCTATTATAAAAACTTCAAAACCTTCGTTTTGGAGTTCTACTACGGTATGGGATCCGATAAAGCCTAAGCCACCGGTTACGACTATTTTCATCTTATTCATTTTCTTTTATAAATTTTAAAACAGTTTTTGTAATATGTTCCAATTGATCCAACGCCAATTCAGTGTGCATCGGTAAAGAGATAACGCTTTGACACAGTTTTTTGGTGACACTCAGGTTGTCTTTATCAAATTTAAAATGTTTATACGCCTCCTGTTGGTGTAATGGAACAGGATAATAAATGGCATTTGGAATACTGTTTTCATTTAAAAAGGCATGTACTGCATCACGATTTATTCCATTAATTTTTAAAGTGTATTGATGAAAGACATGTGTTGAGAAGTCACTGTGTTTTGGTGTTGTAATCGTATCACAAGTAGCAAAAGCTCGATCATAAAAAGCTGCTGCTTTTTGACGTGCCACTGCATACGAATCCAATAAAGGTAATTTAATACGTAAAACAGCCGCTTGAAGGTTGTCTAATCTTGAGTTGACACCAATTCTGTCATAATAGTAACGTTTGCTCATTCCGTGGTTGACGATACTGCGTAACTTTTTCGCCAAGTTATCATCATTGGTGAAAAGTGCGCCTCCATCACCATAAGCACCCAGATTTTTTGAGGGAAAGAAAGAGGTTGTGCCAATTGTTCCCATTGTCCCGGCTTTTTTGCGTAGTCCATCTGAAAATATAAAATCGGCACCAATGGCTTGTGCCGTATCCTCAATGACGAATAAATTATGTGTTTTGGCTATTTTTAAAATGGCTTCCATATTTGCACACTGTCCGAATAAATGGACTGGAACTATGGCTTTTGTTTTGGGAGTAATGGCTTTTTGAAGTGCAGCTACATCCATGTTAAAAGTGTCCGGATTTACATCGACCAGTACAGGTGTTAGACCTAGAAGGGCGATTACTTCTACAGTGGCAGCAAAGGTAAAATCTACTGTAATTACTTCATCACCCACTTGTAGTCCCAACCCCATCATGGCTATTTGTAATGCGTCTGTCCCGTTCGCACAGGCGATCACATGTTTTACATTTAGATAAGTCGCCAGTTCTTGTTGAAACATTTTGACTTCGTTACCATTGATAAATTGTGCTGAAGCAATGACCTCCTTAAGTTTGGTGTCAATTTGATTTTGTATGTTTTGGTATTGCCCTTGCAGGTCTACCATTTGTATTTTTTTCACGCGTGCTGATTTTTTTTCAAAAGAAATTACAAACTAGTAAAAAACAAAGATAAAGATAATGAAGGAAATAAAAAACAAAACTATATTTTGGTAAAGAGAAATAAAAAAAGGC
>JAOZTK010000179.1 GCA_029942185.1 Flavobacteriaceae bacterium | reverse complement strand
GATTTTCTGCTGTTGACATGAATATTTAGTTTTATTATTATTGAGACGTTGCAATACAAGGTCTGTACGTAATGTATTTATACGATTTTGCAAGATACAAAAAACGCTCCTAAAAAATTAGAAGCGTTTTTTTTATTGTATTGTGATTTATACAGTTACTGTTCCATTTTTTTCTCGCGGTCGAACAACCAATCGATCATATACAACCAAAGCTAGGATCGTGACAACACCAATTCCTACAATGACATACCAAATTCTATTAGGTTGATAATTATCCCAAATCATTTGGGTCATCTCAGTTTGGGTCATGCCTAATTTTTCAGAAGCTTCCGCAAAATAGTTATTCTTTGTAAAACTATTAGATATTTCGGGCATTTCGATTGCTCTTTTAGCCATCTCTGTTCGTAATAAACTCAATTTATCAGACCAAGCCTCGTATAAATTTCCGGAAATAAAAGTGGTTAATAAGTTTCCTACAAAAATAGGAACAAAATAAGTTCCCATATACAGAGCTTCTTTACCCTTGGGAGAAATCAATGCAATAAATGAAGAAAAAGTTGGGTTCGTCATCATTTCACCAACCGCAAAAATTACAATACCTAAAATTGTATAAAGTCCATTTCCTGTATAAAAAGTAATTCCGATACCAATCGCAGCTATAATAAAACCTGTAATCATAGCGCTTACATGTCGCATTTTTAACACAAAGTATGAAACCAATAATTGTAATAATACAATAGACCCTGCATCAATATTAATTAACATCTCCGGATTGACAGAAGTTCCACCTCCACTCATAAAACTAGCTAACCAAGGCGATACTTGCGCAATGGAATCGTGTAGAGCTGCAGTATCAATCCAATCTTCTATAAAAGTTGGTAAGGTGTAAAATAATTGATTGAACATAGTCCAAAAACCAACCATTATCACTAATAATACTGATAATTTGGTGTCTTTTAAAGCTTCCCAAATATTGGTCAAAGAGCTTTTTATTGCTTCACCTAAAGTTTCATCTGTCTTAACTCTCTCTGGTTCTTTAAAGAAAAATAATACAATTAATAGATTTATAAATATTACAATGGCTGCTTGTATAAAAACAATCTTCCATCCATATTGAGTTCGTAAAGTTGATGAAAATGCCGGACCTATAAATCCACCAATGTTTACCATCATATAAAAAATCCCAAAACCAAGTGTTGAGTTGGACTTATCTGTAGATTTTGTGATGATAGCAGAAGCTACCGGCTTAAAGATAGCAGCACCAACCGCAACATATAAAAATACTAAAAACACATTTTTATAAGAGGTGACTTCTCCCATAAAATAATACCCGGATATGAGCATTACATAAGCAATAATTAAGGATAATTTATAGCCGATTTTATCCGAAATCACTCCGGTAAAAAGAGGCAATAAATATAGAATTGCTGTTACAATACCCATAATCTGTCCTTTTTCTGTATGTGTAAAGCCTAAAGCTCCTTCATCTGTTGAACCAGTAAGATACAGGGCTAATACTGCAAATAATCCATACCATGCCCAGCGCTCGAAAAGCTCCATAATACTGGCAATCCAAAAGGTCTTTTTAAAAGAGCCCATTGTTTTTAAAAATGATTGATTTTCTGTACTCATAAGATAATTGTTTTAATAGATAAACCCCGCTAAGTGATTAACAGGGTTTAAATGGTTATTTATTTAATTTGTTCATTAGTTTTTAGTGAATTCCTTTCATAAATTTATTAAGCATAGGCGATAGAACGAGTAGTGACACACCTGAACCAATCATCATCCACATAATAAATGGGTACAATTCAAAGTCATATTTTTCTAAAATACTTTCCATCATACCGGCTAAATAATTACCGGCCGCAAAACTCGCCATCCATAATCCCATCACAACAGACACCAATTTTTTGGGTGCTAATTTGGTTATCATGGATAGACCAATAGGTGATAACATAAGTTCTCCTAGAGTTAAAACAACATAGACAACCACTAACCACCATGGAGAAATTAAATCACCTCCGGCGGCAGCATGGCTTGCTTGTGTCATAATCCAGAATGCAACGGCTCCTAAAAACAAACCTATAGCAAATTTAATAGGTGTTCTTGGATTGAATTTCATCGCATCTAATTTTAGCCACATAATTGAAAAAAGAGGTGCAAAAATCAGAATGGCTATCGGATTAATATTTTGAAACCATGTAGCCGGCATATCCCATCCGAATATCAATCTGTCTGTATTTTCTTTTGCAAAGAAATTCATCGGACCACCCGCTTGTTCAAAACCTGCCCAAACAGCAATATTAAAGAAAGCCAAAATGAGAATCACGATCATTCTAGTCCATTCTTCGGATCCATTTGTTCCTTTAAAGACGACATAAGCTAAGCCCAAAATACCAACTGCAAAACCGATGTATGTAATGATGCTCGCCACATTATCCGGCAACATTCTCCATATATAAACAACAACTAAAGTAGTCAATACCAAAGCAATAGCATAGATAATAATATCACGCCAATCTTTTCCATCTAAAACCAATTTTCCTTCCGGTGTATTAGGTGGTAATCCTTTGTCTTCTAATGTTGTTTCTCTTGATTTCATCCATAAAACACCTAAAATCATACCAACACCTGCTGCGAAATAGCCCCAACCCCACGATACATTTTCTCCTAAAGCTCCTGCGATAAAAGGCCCTAAGATAGCTCCTAGATTAATACCCATGTAGAATATATTAAAGGCTGAATCTTTTCTTGGGTCATTGTCATCATAAAAATCTCCTACGATTGTAGAAATATTTGGTTTAAAGAAACCATTACCTATTATGAGTACACCCAAACCAAAATTAAAGACAAAAAGGCGTGTTTCGGGATCCAATGAATGTGCTAGAAATGCACTTGTAGCTAACAAAAATTGTCCTACAGCCATCACAATTCCACCTATATATACGGTTTTACGTTTTCCAAGGAATTTATCAGCAACCCAACCTCCAAGTATCGGAGTTAAATATACCAAACCTGTAAAAATAGCGTAAAGTGCTAAAGAATCTTCTCTGCTCAATCCAAATCCTCCATTTGCTAATTCAGCTGTAAGGTAAAGCGTCAATAAAGCGCGCATTCCATAATAACTAAACCGTTCCCACATTTCCGTGGCAAACAGCGTATAAAGCGCTTTTGGGTGCGATTGTTTGTTAGTCATAAGTATCTAGTTTTATAAATTAAAAATTCGGATAAAAATAGTTATTTTTTTACAATCTAAGTTCGCTTA
>JAOZTK010000178.1 GCA_029942185.1 Flavobacteriaceae bacterium | reverse complement strand
GATGATTATCAATTTGGTGGCGGAGCCGGAATGGTATTGATGATTGAACCCATTGATAAATGTATCACAAAATTAAAATCGGAGAGAGACTACGACGAGATAATTTACCTAACTCCTGATGCTCCAATTCTTACTCAAAGCCTTTCAAACAAGCTTTCATTAAAAGAGAATATCATTCTTTTAACCGGACATTATAAAGGAGTAGATCAGCGTGTACGCGAATTATTTATCACCAAAGAGATTTCTATAGGCGACTATGTTCTTAGCGGTGGTGAATTAGCTGCTGCGGTGGTCTGTGATAGTATTATTCGGCTTATACCCGGTGTTATTGGAGATGAGACCTCTGCCCTTACTGATTCGTTTCAAGATAATTTGTTAGCACCACCGGTTTACACTAGACCGGCTGAATACAAAGGAGTAAAAGTTCCCGAAATACTTAGATCCGGAAATTTTTCAAAAATTGAAGAATGGCGCCATGAACAAGCACTTAAAAGAACAAAAGAAATACGCCCGAATATGCTCTAAAAAATATTTTAATTAAACCTTGCAATAAATAAAACAAATTGTATCTTTGCACCTCGTTTTACGCACCTTCATTAAAGGTGGTAGCGTATTTTAGAAACATTAAAAACAATAGGTAATGAAAAGAACTTTTCAACCCTCTAGAAGGAAAAGAAAGAACAAGCACGGGTTCAGAGAACGTATGTCTACCAAGGAAGGAAGAAAAATCCTAGCTAGAAGACGTGCTAAAGGAAGAAAGAAACTTAGTGTTTCATCAGAACCTAGACCAAAAAGAGACTAATACAGCCTCATAAAACTTAAAAAAGCGCCCATAATTAATTATAGGCGCTTTTTTTTTGACAAAAAACATTGGTTTTAGGGACATCCTTTAATCTCGAAAGATAACTTAATGACATTGACCGATAAGCAGGTACAGTACAAACAGCAGGATTAGCCTGCCTACCGCAGGCAGGTAAACCTACCGCATGTAGATTTGACTGTGAAATTGCCTGTACACGCACACTTTTAGCTACAAATCAATTTTTAAAATTAATTCCAAAACAATAACATTTTTTTAAACATTTCCTCTTATTGATTTGATGGAAAACCTTAACTTTGGAGCTTATTCTAAACATTATTTTTATGAAAAATATTAAATATCTATTCTTATTAATGTTATTTATTGCTCAAACTACCTTTGCACAGGAAGGTATGTGGATGCCTAACATGCTTTCTCAAAATGAAAAAGACATGCAAGAAATGGGCATGCAATTGAGTATTGATGAGATTTACAGTCTTAAAGATTCAAGTATCAAAGATGCTATTGCCATTTTTGGTCGCGGATGTACTTCAGAAATTGTTTCACCTAAGGGACTCCTCTTTACAAATCATCATTGCGGATTTAACTCCATACAATCCCTTTCTAGTATGGAAAACAACTATTTACGTGATGGTTTTTGGGCGAAATCTTTTGCGGAGGAAATTCCTTCTGAGGGCTTAACTGCCACCATTATCAACAGTATAACCGATGTGACGGATACTGTACTTGCCGGAATTGATGAACAGATGGAAATGACAGAAAAACAATCCTTGGTGAGCAAGAACATCCAAAAAATAGAACAAGAAGCTCAAAAGGAAACCTACCAAACGGCTCGAGTTAAAAGTTTTTATAAAGGAAACCAATTCTTTTTGATTATTCATACTACTTATCGTGATGTTCGTTTGGTTGGAACACCCCCTCAAAGTATTGGGAAATTTGGTTCGGATACAGACAATTGGATGTGGCCACGACATACCGGTGATTTTTCAATATTTCGTATTTATGCGGATGAAAACAACTTACCGGCAAATTATTCAGCAACAAATAAACCCTACAAACCAAAGCATTTTTTACCCATATCAATCGATGGAATCGAAGAAAATGATTTCACCATGGTATATGGATTCCCATACAACACCGATGAATACCTGACTTCTTATGCTGTAAAAATCAGAATGGATGTCACCAATCCGGCACGGGTAAAAGTTCGTGAAGCAGCACTCGCTGTTTTGGATAAAGAAATGCGTAAAGATGAAGCAACTCGTCTTAAATACGCCTCTAAATTTGCAGGCATTGCCAATTATTGGAAATTTGCCATAGGTGAAAGTAAAGGCTTACGACGGTTTAATGCTGTACAAGAAAAAGAAAAATATGAAGCTGAATTTACAAGACGTATAAATAAAAATCCGAAATTAAAAACTGAATATGCAGCGATTTTACCAAGCTTAAAGGAATTGTACACTCAAGTAGAAAATGAAAAGTTATTACAAATGTACAACTCAGAGATTTTCTCAAGAAATACTGAGCTGACTCAGATTGCCGGTTTACTATCACAATTAGACGCTGTTTATAAAAATAATGGAGAAACCGGATTCAACATGTATAAAAACAGGTTTGGGGATTACATAAAGGGCATGTATAAAGATTATGATCCTAAAATTGATCAAGAAGTTTTTGCCAGTCTTTTAAAAGTGTACAGTGACAATATCGACAAAAAATATATCAGCGAACCTATACAAAAAGGTTTAAAACACAAAGGAGCCAAAGCCTTTGCTAAAGAAATGTTTTCCAACACAGTATTAACCGATGCGGATAAGATTATGGCACTGATAAACGGTGATTATGACACTTTTAGCAAAACCTTAAAAAATGATACCGCCTATCAAGTTGCCATGGCACAAAAAAATCTGATAGATACGGAGATCAACTCACCATTTAGCAAGAAGAATGCTGAAATTGAAAGGCTTATGCGTTTGTATATGAAAGGACAGATGGAAGTTTTTACAGAAAAGAAATTTTATCCGGACGCTAATGCCAGCTTACGTGTAGCTTATGGAAAGGTTAGAGGATACTATCCAAAAGACGCTGTTTATTACAAACCCCAAACCTACCTCAGTGGTGTTATGGAAAAATACAAACCCGGAGATTATGAATTTGATGTTCCACAAAAGTTACGTGATTTATACGAGCGTAAAGACTATGGACCTTATGGCGAAGATGGAAAGATGCCGGTTTGTTTTTTGGCTACCAATCACATCACGGGAGGAAATTCCGGAAGTCCGGTATTAGATGCTCACGGTAATTTAATCGGTTTAGCTTTTGACGGCGTTTGGGAAGGCACGATGGAAGACATATTCTACAAACCTGAAGTTTGCATGAGTATTATGGTCGATGCTCGTTATGTTTTGTTTATCATCGATAAATTTGGAGGTGCACATAACTTGATTGATGAACTGACTATTGT
>JAOZTK010000177.1:1451-3299 GCA_029942185.1 Flavobacteriaceae bacterium | reverse complement strand
AACAAAGCAATTTCTTTGTTATACGTGTCCGAATAACTCAAAAAATTTTGCATTCCTTCTACGTTGTGTATTGATTTTTTTGCTCTTTTCTTTTTGATTAATTGAAATACAGGAATCACTTCACTCAGTGCTAATCTCCTATCGATATTGATAATCCAATCTGTAGAACTAATCGTATTGTTTATATTTAAATCGGCCTGAGCTGATTCTTGATTATAAAACACCCATATTTGTGAATGATTCATGTTTCCGGATAAACCGGAAAGTGGCACCTGAGGCAATTGAAGGCTCTTGTCGTTACATGAGATAAAGCCTATAATGATACTACATAAAATTATAATTTGTTTCATAACTGGATTCGCTATTATCTGTACTGTTTTATGATTTTGACGACTTCTACTGCTTCTTTTACATCGTGGACTCTTAAAATATTTGCCCCGTTCAACAAAGCCAGTGTATGGACTACACTAGTTGCATTTAATGCTTGTTCAGGGGTTATTTCCAAAACTTTGTACAGCATTGATTTACGTGACAATCCTACCAAAATAGGCTGACCCAATTTTTTGAAATTTTCAAGATTTCTAAGGAGTTCATAATTTTGCTCAATGGTTTTTCCAAAGCCAAAACCTACATCTAAAATTACCTCTTTTACGCCTACTTTATTCAATTCGAACAACTTACTTTGAAAATAATTTATCAAATCAGCAGTGACATCTTTATACATAGGATTTTGTTGCATGTTCTGTGGTTTACCTTGCATGTGCATTAAAACATAAGGTACTTTTAACGCAGCAATAGTTTGAAACATGTTTTGATCCATATTCCCCCCGGAAATATCGTTTATAATCTGTGCTCCTTCTCCTACAGTTTTTTTGGCTATTTCACTTCTAAACGTATCAATAGAAATAACGAGTTTCGGGAATTCTTTGACTATTGATTGGAGTGTCGGCAACAATCTTTTTGTTTCTTCTTCCTCAGAAATGTGTTTTGCATCGGGTCGTGATGAATACGCTCCAATATCAAGGATTGCCATTCCTTCCTCTAAGAACAAACCTACTTTATCTAGTACCTGTTTCGTGTTGTAATACGAGCCTCCATCATAAAAAGAATCGGGTGTCAGGTTTAGAATCCCCATTATTTGTGGGGTTTTCATCATCTGTAAAAAAAATCTTTTTGTTTGCATTTATATTTCACGCAAAGGGCGCAAAGATATTCGCAAAGACCACTAAGTAAAAGTTTAATACTTAGATACTTTGCAGTCTTTGGATTAATAAAATTTTATTTTTTTGCCGGTTTTACCATAAAAATCAGAATAGTTCCCAATAAAACCGCAATTCCTGAAATGGTAAATGCCAACGGAAAATTACCCGTATCGCCTAATCGACCTCCAAGAATAGGTCCTAATAAACCACCCAATCCGTATGCTAAAAACACAAATGGATAATTCATCCCTACATTTTTACCTCCAAAAGTATCAGCTGTAATCGTTGGAAATAAAGCAAAGTTTCCTCCAAAATTAAAACCTATAAGCGTCGCACCTAAGTATAACAGCATCTCGTTTCCTGCCATATAGGTAAAGGCGATTACTATTAAACCTTGCGTTAAGGTCATGATAATGATGGATGTTTTTCTACCCAATTTATCACTGATTAGTCCCCATATAATTCTACCCAAACCATTGGCAAGACTAAAAACAGCCATGGCCGTACCTGCAATTGCACTGGCCTCAACTTCTGATAGTCCGTTCGCTTGCAATGCCTCCATCGGATATAATTTCATCAGACCTATAGACATCAGTCCTGCTCCGGCACTAAAGACAAAGGTTAAAAATATCAGATAAAACTGTGG
>JAOZTK010000177.1:0-1351 GCA_029942185.1 Flavobacteriaceae bacterium | reverse complement strand
ATCATCCCTTTTTTATCCGGAAACCAACGCATCCCAACAGCGATAGGTACTACATACGCCAAACCAATTCCGGCACCTCCTACAAATCCGATAAGAATTAACAGCGGAAGAAAATTTGTAGTTCCTAATATACCTGCGAGAAAATAACCCAAGCCCAATACAATACCGCCCATGATTGTCAATTTTTGAGGTCCCCACGTGTTTAATTTACGTCCGGCAAAGACCATGACAACCGCAAAAGAAACCAAACCCACGGCAAAAACCCATTGGGTGTCCACTTTTGACCATCCTGCATTTTTTAATTGAGGTGTAAACACAGACCATGCATAAATGGCTCCCAAAGCCAATTGAATTAAAATGGCTCCCAATACAACTAAACTTCTGTTTTGTACTTTTTGTGTATTCATGATGAAAATTTTTTGATAAAGTATCCTCTCAGCGATTGATGAATTTGACTAATTCATGAGTTTTACTCTACCCGGATTTATATTAATTTTACTATTGATGTATTCCAAATTACTTTCTATTTTATCAACTACCTACTGTTTTTACTAGTTTTGTTACAATGGGTGCTTTATAGGCATACATTGCGTTGATTAATTTTGGAATGGACTCTTCCACTAATAACATGGTTCTGTTTTCTTTTCTTAGAAAACCTTCTTCCACCATTCTATCAAGTTGTTGTAAAAGCGGATCAAAGAATCCATTTGTATTTAAAATACCAACCGGTTTTTTTTCAATTCCTAATTGACCTAATGTCAAGGCTTCAAATATTTCATCCAAAGTACCAAAACCACCTGCCATGGCAATATAACCATCCACCATTTTGCTGATAATCACTTTACGATCGCTCATATTCTCGGAAATATGCATTTTAGAAACACCGTTGTGTTCCACTTCTTCGTGACGTAAAAGGTGTGGTATTACTCCGATAACTTTTCCATTTTTTTGAAGCATTGCATCGGCTATGGCGCCCATCATACCGATTTTGCCACCTCCAAAAACCATGGCGATTTGCTTGTCTGCAAAATAAACACCTAATTCAGTGGCTTTTTCTCTATAAATACTCTTAAATCCGGCACTTGCACCACAAAATACAGCTATTGTTTTCATTGAGCTTTAATCCTAAAAATTAATACAGACAAAAGTAAACATATTAAGTTTTATAGCCACATTTATTACAAAAGCATTTGAATAAAAAAACTTTCTTGCTTATTCAAAAAATACATGTATCTTTGCCGTCCAAATCGCGGGGTAGAGCAGTAGGTAGCTCGTCGGGCTCATAACCCGGAGGTCGCTGGTTCGAGTCCAGTCCCCGCTACTACATCAAATCACCACAAAACAAGCAGTT
>JAOZTK010000176.1 GCA_029942185.1 Flavobacteriaceae bacterium | reverse complement strand
TGACATTTGATAGTGCAAATATCCAACCTGTTAGCAATCTGTACAAGAGGAAAAAGCACCTTTCTTCAAAGGGATTTTTCCTGTTTTTTAGAAAAAAGCTTGCGATACGAAACCCCAAGCTTTTTTAAAAACCTTCTTCTATTTTTTCAAAGCAATCCAATTTCATAGCAATTCGCTTTCTTTTTACAATTTCCCCCATAAGAAACGGTATGCGTTTCTAGGTACAAATATTTGTTTATTTTAGTCTTTTAAACAAGAGGAAAAAGCCTGTTTTTAAAAAGGGGTTTTTCCTGTTTTTTAATTGGTATTTATTCTTTTTTTTTTAGAAATTTATATTATACTTTTGATTATCAATGTAGTATATAATATCTCTAATTCTCAAATACAGAGATTTCTAAAAACATCTTTTGTCTTATTAATTTTATAGATACCTTTGGTTTTTAATAAATTCTCAAACTTAAATATTTATGGCAACACCAAAAGACTTAATTAGCATTAATGATTTCAGTGAGATGCAAGATTCTTATGTTTCACATGTTCGTTCAAAGGATCAAACTAAATCAGTTTGGTTTGACTTTGACACGATTAAAGAATATATCAATTTCATTGAAAACGAAGCTAAAAACAAAGAGATTACTATATCCGGATTACGTATGTATTTCATTGCTAAAGCAGATGTTAACAGGGCTATGAATATTGCCATATGCCCTACTTATAAAGATAAAAACAGTAGAAATGAAGATGAGCAAGTATCCTTTGACCCTATTCATTCGAGCAATCATCGCCCAGCAACTTTAACAAGTTTACAGACGAATCCACCATCTAGCGCTATTTCATCTATATTGAATAAAGGTATTTTATGTCCACCCAAATGTCCTGAAGAATAATAGTTAACTATATTGAATTTTTCATCAGAAAATATAAGCCATACATTTTTAATACTTACAGCCATTATATCCGTTGTGTATTATAAAAAGTATCAACATACTCCACTCAAGTATTTGCCTTACTATTTGTGGTATGCAGTTATTTTAGAAATGGGTGCTATTCTATTAACTGACATTTTCAAAATGTATAATGTTTGGTGGTATAATATTGGCATTAATATTGAAATTCTATTTTACCTGTTTTTGTTTTATCAATTTACAGATAAACAAATTTCAAAAAAGATTATTTTGTATGGAGGTATTATATATGAGGCCTACTTTTTAATTAGTTATTTAATTGATAATGATTGGAATATGTTTCAAAATTTCCCTTTCTCTTTTGGTGGTCTACTAATTATTATCGTAGTTTTAATGTTTTTAATAGAGATGTTTCAATCTGACAAAATATTATACTTCTATAAATATCTGATTTTTTGGATTAGTGTAGGCTTGTTAGTTTATAATATTATTCCTTTACCTCTCTTTGTGGTAAGAGTGATGATTAAAGCAGATTTATACGAATTCACAGGATTAATGAATATTCAATACTTTGCAAATATATTTATGTACCTTTCATTTATATATGGTTTTATACGGAGTTCTAAAAGTTACAAAACAATCTAATTTTTTGTGTCCGTTTTATTTTATAGTTCAAACCTAATTAGTATTACATGGAGCAAAAAGCCTTACAATTAGTAATAATAGTTTCCGCAGCACTCTTATTTACACTTTTAGTAGTGTTTATCACCCTATTTTCCTATTTCCAAAAAAAGAAAATGGACTTTTTCCTGCGTCAAAAAGAGCAAGAAAAACAATTCGACGAAACATTGACAAAATCTTTAATTGAGATTAAGGAAAGTGCCCTTAAAAATATTGCTTGGGAATTACATGATAATGTAGGGCAACTACTATCATTAGCACGTCTTGAATTAAATATCCTACAACTTAAAGCAGGAAAAAACGCTGACAAAATAATGGAAGTAAGTGCTATTATTGGGGATAGCTTACAAGAAATACGTGCCATGTCTAAAACCTTAAATGCAGAGGTCATCAATAATTTGGGCATTGTAGATGCGATTCAAGTAGAAATTGACAGATTTAATAAATTAAAGTTTATCAAAACCGAATTTAACATTAATGGTAAAGTAATAGAAATTCCTCAAAAAGATGAAATCATTTTATTTCGAATGATTCAGGAATTTTTTTCCAACACAATAAAGCATTCAAAGGCTACTCTATTACGTGTTTCTTTAGATTATTCACCTAATAGTCTTAGCATACTCGTAAAAGATAATGGTAAAGGTTTTAATATTACAAAAGCCCGAAAGGGTTCCGGTTTAATCAATATTAAAAGCAGAGCTGCCCTGATAAAAACAAGATTGGAATTTATTTCCGATGAAAAAGGAACTGAAATGAAATTAACTTATCCTATTAAAAAAAATAGAAATGATAAAAACACATGAAATAATAATCGTTGATGACCATTTGTTATTTGCTCGATCTTTAGCTAGTCTAGTAGATTCTTATGATGAATACACTGTAAAATACACCTTTCAAAACGGTTCTGAATTGGTAGCTAAATTAGCATCCGGAATGGCTTTACCTGCCATCATTTTATTGGATGTAAAAATGCCGGTTATGGATGGTATTGCCACGATGAAATGGCTTAAAAAATACAAACCCGAAGCTAAAGTAATTGCTTTATCCATGGAAGATGAAGAAAAAACCATACTCAATATGCTTCGAAATGGAGCTAAAGGTTATCTTCTAAAAGACATCCAACCCAGTTTGTTAAAAAAAGCCTTAGATACAGTGCTTGAACAAGGTTATTTTCATACGGAGAAAGTAACGACAACTTTGATGAAGTCTTTAGATCCTGAGAGTAATTCAAATAAAGAAATTCAATTAAAAGAAAATGAAATTCGGTTTATCAAATTAGCCTGCGAGGAAAAAACATATAAAGAAATTGCGGATGAGATGTTTTTAAGTCCGAAAACAATTGACGGTTATCGGCAGCATCTATTTGAAATATTAGGTGTGAAAAACCGTATTGGATTAGTTTTGTATGCCATAAAGAACGGAATTGTAGAAATCTAAAAAGTGTCGAAAACAAACAATCAGTATTTTTTCTATTCTGGATACTCAATCCGAACGTGATAGATATTTTTTAATTTCTTTTTAATTACTTTTTTCACCCTATCTATTTCCTTAAAAGTAATCGCTGCATTTTGAAACTGTCCATTATCCATCTGCCCGCGAACTATCTTATCTATTAAATCATCAATTAAAATGGCCGTAGGTTCTTTGATGCTCTTTGATGCTGCCTCTGCTGCATCACAAATCATTAATATGGCTGTTTCTTTAGAAAAAGGAATGGGACCGGGAT
>JAOZTK010000175.1 GCA_029942185.1 Flavobacteriaceae bacterium | reverse complement strand
CCTCCTACCCAATTCCACATGGGAAATGTATTGGTCGGATCTATTCCAAAATCTTTGACGGCTTTTGCATTTGTAGACACAGCGATAAAATGGTTTTTTACTGCAGTTTTTGGCGCTTTTTGTAAAAACCAATTTTTACAGGTAGTCGCATTCGTCAAAGTTTCTATCGTAGAAAAAGTTTTTGAAACAACGATAAATAGGGTGGTTTCCGGATTTAATTTTGTAAGCGTTTGCTGTACAGCATCTCCATCAATATTTGAAATAAAATGAGTGCGTAGGTGGTTGCTGTAAAAATCCAAAGCCTCTACCACCATTTTAGGACCCAAATCAGAGCCTCCAATACCTATATTGACAATATCTGTAATTGACTTACCGGTATAACCTTTCCAAACTCCAGAGATAATTTTTTCCGAGAAATCTTTTATTTTTTTCCGAGCATTTTTAATTTCGGGAAATATTGCTTTTCTTTCAATTTTAATTCCACGATCTCTAAATCCTCGCAAGGCAGTATGCAATACAGCTCTGTTTTCTGTCGTGTTAATTTTTTCACCGGCAAAGAGACTGTTTATCGCTTCTTTTAAACCCACTTCATCGGCTAATTCAATAAGTAATTGTAGGGTTTTATCTGTAATTCTATTTTTAGAAAAATCGAATTGGAGTTGTTCTAAGTTACGTGAAAATTCAACTTTTCGATTCTTATTTTCTTTAAAGAGTTGATTTAAATGAACCGTTTTAATTTTGGAGAAATGTTTTTGTAATTTTTTCCAGGTTTTTGTTTGGGTAGGATTTGTATTTGTAAACATTTTATTAATGTTGTTTTTGCGTTATAAAAAGAATTCCTTAAAAAAACAGAAACTATTTGCAATACTAATTATCAATTTGGATACTTATCAGGTGTAAATATAGCGTTATTTCTCTGTAGTGGTGAAATCCAAACTATCCTTAAAAACTTTTTCAGGAAGCAGTTCCGGATATGGAATACTGTCTAGTTGTCGCCTTAAAGGTTTGATAAATTCAAAATAATGAGGTTTGATATTATCAGACATTTTCTTTGCTGTAGGTAATTTTTGACGCATGGCATTTACTTGTTTTCCATTTTTCCAGAAACGGTAACATACATGCGGCCCGGATGTGGATCCTGTCATTCCAATATAACCGATCACTTGACCTTGTCTAACAACGTCGCCTACTTTTACAGCACGTTTTTTCATATGTAGGTATTGTGTGCTATAGGTGGCGTTGTGTTTTACTTTTACATAATTCCCATTACCTCTGGCATAAGCTGACTTTATAACGGTTCCATTAGCCGTACTCATGATAGGAGTGCCAATAGGAGCTGCAAAATCGGTGCCCAGATGTGGTTTGATTCTTCCGTAGAGTTTTATGTAGCGGTGCATGTTATAGTGAGAAGAGATTCTGCCAAATTTTATGGGAGATTTTAAAAAAGCTTTACGTAAATTACGGGATTCATCATCGAAATATTCATCAAAACCCTTTATTGAATCTGCGATATAATTGAAAGCGTAAAAGGGAGTTCCATTGTGTTCAAAATAGGCAGCATGTATTTTTCCAATACCGATTGGAATTGTATCATGTAAGTATTCTTGGTCATAAACAACTTTAAATCTGTCATTTTTGTAGATGCGATAAAAATCGATAGTCCACGCGTAGATTTCTGATAATTCTAAGGCTAAATTATCATTTAAATTCTGTGCTTTTAGCGTATTAAATAAATTTGATTCGATTACTCCGGATGCGGTTATAATACGTGTTTTCGTAGGTTTTTTATATTTTCTAGCGGTGATAATTGAATCTTTAAAATCGATAACCGTATAATCGATAGGGTTGGGTTGATAAATAAATACTTGTGCTTTTTGAGTGGAATCTTTTTTTGCTAAAATGGTATAGGGTTTTGCTACTCTAATTCTTCTGAGGTCAAAACTGTCTTTGATGTTTTTAACAATTTTATAGATACTTGCATTATCGACGTGATGCTCATTTAGGATGTTTCCAAAAGTTTGATTTAGACGGATTGTGTCTCTTATTACCAGATAATCATTCAGGTTATAACCAAACTCAAACTTGGGAACAATGGGTTGGGATAAAGGGGTGTTTTTAGCATCTTTTTGATTCTTGTCAAATTGACAAGTAATAAAAAGAAGGCTAATACTAATAAGGATTGAAAAATATTTTATAGACATTATAAATAAACTAAAGTAATACAGGATAAAGAACGAGCAAAAGTACAATTTTTTAGGTTTATTATTCACTAAAAAATGAAACAATTGTATCAAAAGATTTTCGTGCTTTTTTTAGTAATTCGGTATTATCTTTAAATAAAAATAAATGGACTAACCAAGTCTTTAAATTCGACGAGGTCGGCTTTTAGAGATCCCACTGCCAGTGCTGCTTTTATACGAATAGGTATTTTATTATCATCATCAGTAATCCATATCGTGAGGCTTTCATTTTCTTCAAAAACACGTCCTTTTTGTACAATGGGCCTAATCTTCCAGGTCTTTATTTCTCCAAATTTAGTTTTGATAATTTCATTTTTTAAAAATTTCAATTTGAATGGATACATTTCACTGTCAAAAAACAAATCAATTGCTATTTCATCTCCTATTTTTATCTTGTTTAAATCGAGATTTCGTAAATAATAAAATGCCGAGAGCATATCTTGTACGTCGCCGATGGATATTTCTTGTTGCGTATTTTTTTCCAAATCGTCAATTATTACGCTATTTGTTTTATAATTGAAATGCATATTACGTCTGATGATATAACCACCCTCATTGACACGTCTGATAAATCGTATGGGTTTAACTTTATCTTCATCTTTTGTAAAATAGGACTCATACCTATCTTGCACCTTAAAAAAAAGACTGGCTGCACCTACGGTCCAACCTTCACCTACAGCGTGATACAGCGATTGTTCTTGTTTTTTAGGATGCTCTAAATTTAAAGTTGCGTAACCCGCATTGAAAAATCCATAATGAATACGAAATTTTAAACGTTCTCCATGCTGAAAACTTTTTACTCCGGTTTTTATTTTTTCACTTTGCGTTAGATTTGTCACTACTTGTGTGTTGCCACTATTGATGATAAATAAAAGCAGGATTATTAATAGGGTTTGTCGCATATGTTTAAGTGCTTAATTTCTTTTAGAACGATTAAAATTGCTATATCTTGTATTGGTGAAATATAGCTTCAATTTTAAAAGAGGCATCGTGTATAATTTTAAAACTATCAACAAGCTAATTTTTAGGAAGTTTAATCGTAAAAACAGTGCCTTTATTTAACTCTGAAATAAAATGGATACTTCCTCTATAGGTTTCA
>JAOZTK010000174.1:1335-3369 GCA_029942185.1 Flavobacteriaceae bacterium | reverse complement strand
CATTCCCCCTTAGCTCAGTTGGTTAGAGCATCTGACTGTTAATCAGAGGGTCCTAAGTTCGAGTCTTAGAGGGGGAGCTTTACTGGACAACCCGCTATTTTTAGCGGGTTTTTCTATTTTTAAAAATTGTAAGTTTTGGGATTTAGTTATATAAAAATTTTTGTTTAATGGTTCGATAAAATCCTGTTAATTGTTTAGAATTATATTCAAAAAAATTGTTTTTCACTATACTCGCCTGGTTATTAGTTATTTAATAAAGTTCGAGACCAGTAAGGATAATTCTATTTTTTGACAATAAAATAAGTTTCTTCCTGTTGATTCTTTTTGTAAAGACCCTTTTCTTTCTTTAAAATATTAAGGTTTTTTTGTTGTTGTAAATATGAATTGAATGCTTTCCATTGTTTCTTTAAAATCACAAGTTTGGAATGATTTATGTATCTTTGTATATAATAAGTATTTAATATTATGGGAACTATAGAATTAAGAAATAAATTAATAGATCAATTTAACCTCTTCGTACAAGATGATTCAAAACTTGTAGCCCTTGATGGTATTTTTGATTCTATGAATGTTGTAGACTCTCAATCTTTAGTTTCAGAAGAACACTATATAATTGTTGAGAAACGTCGTCGCCAATATCATGCAGGAAAAACGAATGGTTCTACTTGGGACGAAGTAAAACAAAAATTAAAGAATAAATATGGGTTCTAAATTAATAATTGAATCTGAAGCCCAAATAGAAATTGAAAAAGCAATAGAATGGTTTGAATCTAAACAAGTTGGTTTAGGAGAAGAGTTTTACAATTATTTAGATGGTTATTTTCAAACTTTAAAAAATGGAAAAGCCCTTTTTCAGATAAAGAGAAAACCAGCCTTTCGAGAACTTCCTTTAAAAAGATTTCCTTACATAATTATCTACGAAGAATATCAGAATCAAGTTATTGTATACTCTTTATTTAATACATTTCAAGATCCTACTAAAAAGATGAAATAAAAAATTATAATGGCATAAAATACTCTTAAACAAAGTAGTTCGATGTGAAAAAAGGGTTTAATATTAGGTTATCTCTTTGAATATCTGAGTTATAGAGTTCGAGATTAAGTCAGCAAGGGGAGCAAAGCAAGAGTTACACAACAGTGTAGCTCTTTTTTTATGGCTTCAGAAAATAGGCGAGAATCTTTATATTCTACTACTCTTTAATCACTTTTTTAGTAATAGTGCCTTTGTCAGTTTCAATTTTTACTATATAAACACCTTGTGGTAAATTATTAATATTAATTTGTTTTTCTTTACTTGACAAAACTGTTTTACCAAGTACATTCGATATTTTTACTTCAATATCATAGCTTGTTTCAATATTTAATACCTTATCTGCAGGGTTAGGATATATTCTAATTTCTTGTATTGGGTATTCGTGAATGCCTATTACATCTGGTGTCAATTTAATCACCCAATAATCTACAGAACCATTTGAGTTTTCTGTTTTATCACCCCCAATATTAGAATTAGAATGTCCTGCCAAAATATAGCCTCCATCACTGGTTTGCTCAATGGTTCTAAAATCTTCCCAGCCATATCCATCAATTGTTTTTTGCCATATATATGATCCTTCATTATCTAATCTCAATACCCAATAATCATAAGACCAAGAATCATTAGAATTATTAGCCCATCTATAACCTCCTAGAATATAATGACCATCACTTGTTTCCTTAATTGAACCATCGCTACAAAATCCAGTACCACTATATGATATTGTTTTTTGCCAGTTAATTAGACCATTTGAATCTAATTTCACTACCCAATAATCCCAGCCGCATGAAGGTTCTGTTTTATCTCCTGAAATACCTGAGAGAGAAGACCCTCCTAAAATATATCCACCATCATTAGTTTGTTGTATTGTATGTAAATACTCTTCGTCGTCCCCTCCAATGGTATTTTGCCATTCAATGTCTCCATATTCATTTAATTTTACCACCCAATAATCATATTCTCCATTTGAATCTTCAGTTTTATCACCAGATATATCAGAA
>JAOZTK010000174.1:0-1235 GCA_029942185.1 Flavobacteriaceae bacterium | reverse complement strand
GAAGAGGAAGCACCACCGAGAATATAGCCACCGTCGTTTGTCTGTTGTATTGTTGAAAAAAATTCTACATTACTCCCTCCAATAGTGTTTTGCCATTGAATCATACCATTTACATCTAATTTTATCACCCAGTAGTCACTATCCCCATTCGAATCTTCTGTCTTGTCACCAGATATATCAGAAAGAGAGCCTCCTCCAACAATGTACCCCCCATCACTTGTTTGAATTAAATCACCTAGCTGATCCCAACCACTACCTCCAATGGTATTTTGCCATTGAATCACACCATTTTCGTCCAATTTTAACACCCAATAATCATATCCTCCATTCGAATCTTCTGTCTTATCACCTGATATGTCTGATTTGGAAAAACCTCCAACAATGTACCCTCCATCACTTGTTTGTTGTATCCTCTCAATAAAGTCTTCAGAACTCCCTCCAATAGTGTTTTGCCATTCAATTTCAGAAGGGATTGTTTGAGAAAATGCGACAATAACGTTAGCCATGAATAACAAAACAAATGGAATTTTCATAATATAAAATTTTCAATTGTAAAGTTACGATTAAAATATCATTTCGTCAACTTGCCAAGTTTTTGGGAACAAAACAGAAAGTCTTTACAGCAATATAAGGTCTTTTTTACATTATATACCTCAGTAATTACTGGAGGGTTCTTTTATATACTACACTTTTCCTACTTTTCTTTCAAAATGCCAACTTGCCAAGTTATTTGACAAGAAAAAGGTTGCTATAGAGGTTGCTTACTTCTGAAAAAAGGTTGCTATGCCTAAAATTTCACTTATTAACTTTTAAAAATATTATTATGAATATTCATAAGATAAAAATACTATTTGTAATTTCTACTAGTAGAAAAAGAATAGATGGTCAGTCTATTTTATATTGTAGAATAACATATATGAAACTAAGAAAACAGTTTTCAACAGGATTATTAATCAATCCTTCCTACTGGAACAGTAAAAAGTAAAAAGTACTCGCTGCAGTTGAAAACCACGAGTTTACCAACACACAATTAAGTCTGATTATAGCAAAAATTAATCAGGCTTTTTTAATGCTCCAAGTTCAGGTAACAGACTTCACTATAGACGATGTTTACACTCTTTATAAAGGTGAAAAACTCAGTAGGGAATACAATAGGAAAAAATGTGTGCTTATTTAATAACCTGAAGTAGCGATTTGCGATGACCTGTTCAAAGACAAAGGCTTACATTCTTTTA
>JAOZTK010000173.1 GCA_029942185.1 Flavobacteriaceae bacterium | reverse complement strand
CAACGCAATTATATGCGCAACTTCATTTAAACGATATTGTCGTATATAATCTATTGTAAAATTAGACGAAATAAGTGATAAAATCAAGTGAGAATAACAACTTTTTATAAAAATCTTAATTATTTTATCGAAACTCCCTTTGTGGTATTGATACATTTAATTCAAATTACTTACAATCCAATAAACCCCAACTACAATCGCCAAAACACCACCCCAAGATTGGAGTTTGGGTAGTTGTAAATGTTTAAGATTCGTTATTCTAAAGCATTTTTAACCTGTATTGATGAGTAACTTTGCTACTGTTTGAATATGCTGCGTTTGGTATTTTAACGCTCCAATCTTTTAAATTACTACTATGTTTATTTATTGCTACCATCTTTATTATTAGCACTATCTGCCAAATGCACTATATTTTTTGCTACCCATTGTTTTTATGTTTTCACTAAAAGAGTTTTAATGTTGTTCAAATCTCCATAGTATTTCAAACTATTTGCTTCTATAAGGTACAATAATCTGTATGTTAAAAAAGTATAACCAATTAATTGGTCACTTTTTCCCAATACTATCCCCACTATTTTTAAAGCAAGCGTAAACTCATTTGTACATTGTTCAATAATCAATTGATCATAAAAGTTTTCAGGTACATTTTCTATATTCCCAAAGTCATAGCGTCTCAATTTGCTTTTTGATGATGTTATTTGATTCCATTTTTCATTACTCATGGTATAATCTTCTTGAGATATTTTATTTGACGAATTTAAAAGGAATTTTATATTTTCTGACGTGCATTCTCCAACTGCCCTAGGAATTCTTTCTTCTGTTTGCAGTTTGGATATATCCACTTCATATAAGTTTTTGTTTTCAATAATTTTACAACAAAGTAATTTTAAAATCATTTCAGGTGCATTGTTCCCGTGCCATACTGTTATATTATCGTAGTCAGAGAAATTAAAATTTATAAATTTGGAAATGTCATTTATAATTTCGTTTGAAGGATAATCAGAATCAATTTTATATATTAATTTTGAAAGATAGGTTTTCCTTTTTTGTTGTCCGATCTTTGATTTTATTTGAAAAAGAGGACCAATAGATAAGAAATCGTTAAAACAGTAAACAATGTTTGTGCTATGTTTTATATCTTTCTTTAGTACGAATTTTAATGCTCCGGCCGCTGAATTTCCATTTACTATGTGAATGTTTTTCATTTTTGTTCTAAATAATGGCTAACGCAATTATATGCTCAGTCTAGTTTAAACGATATTATCGTATATAATCTGTTGTAAAGTTAGACGAAATAAGTGATAAAATAAAGTGAGAATAACAACTTTTTATAAAAATCTTAATTATTTTTATCTAAACTCCCTTTTTTGGTATTGATGCACTTAATTCAGATTACTTACAATCCAATAAACACCAACTACAATCGCCAAAACACCACCCCAAAATTGGAGTTTGGTATATATGGGTTTGTCGTGATGTTCTGATTGCTTTTCTGCAAACCTTCCTATAACAACAGTGTAAATTATCATTGCCACAATTATCCCCACGGCAAAGCCAATAATATATTGTATAGAATCGTAGTTCGATTTAAAACCCAATACAGGTAATAGCAATACGAAATGAGCAATGCCGGCAAAGCCGTGAAATACACCTACTAAAATGGCAGCTAAATCGTTTTGCTGAATTTGTTTTGCATGCGTATGCCCATGATGTTGTACTTCATGCTTGTGCTCATGTATATGAATAATAGAACCTTTTTCTTCCTTATCGTGAAAATGCAAGTGTTTATGATTGGATTTCTTGTTTTTAATTCTATAAAAAGCCCAAACACCTAAACCTATTAAAATGACACCTACAAATTGCTCACTATATGTCGAAATAGCTTCAACAGGAATTAATTCTTTAAAAAAGTAAAACAAAATCCCTATTAATAGCATTCCGATAATATGCCCGATTCCCCATAACAAACCGATACGCCAATGTCTTTTTTGCGTATCAAAAACTAAAGGTGTTACCGCAGCTAAATGATCGGGTCCCATTAAAACGTGAGCGATGGCGGCTGTTAGCCCTAAAATAATTGGGAAGTTAAAATTAACTGCTATGGCACTGAGATGTAAGGGAATTATAATTGTTTCCATAAATAAAAATGAAAGATTGACAATTGATGTAATTTTGGTTTTGCGCGATGCCTCTTATTCATGTTTTTGTTTAACTTTTTCGTACACCAAGCGGAGTCGATGTGTACTTTACAAACTAACAAATCCGTGGCAACTGTTCTCCTATTGGCATGTGCACTACACGCTTGCCACCCATTGGATTGTTAATCAACACTTTTCCTTGGTGATCGTCCACTACTTCTCCAATTATCGCTGCATTTTTTGATTCCTCAAAAGCATGTAGTTCTTTCAGCACATCATCGGCGATATGACTGGAAACAAATGCCATAAAAATACCTTCGTTTGCAGAATACAAAGGATCTAAACCTAAGATCTCACAAGCGGCTGCTACTTGCGTGTCAACAGGAATCTGTTCATCGTGTAAAACAATCCCAACATTTCTATCGGATGCTATTTCGTTAAGAGTCGCGGCTACTCCACCTCTTGTGGGATCACGAAACAGATGAATATCATTTCCAAATTTATCGAGTAGTGCTTTTGTAAGATCATTAAGATTTTGAGTGTCACTTTCTATCGTTGTTTCAAATTCCAATCCCTCTCGTACCGACAAAATTGCTGTGGCATGTGTGGCGATGTTGTCGCTTACGATCAGCTTATCGCCAATTTTAATATTGTGAATGTCAATATTAGCTTTGGGATGCAATTTCCCAATACCTGTTGTATTGATAAAAATTTTATCTCCTTTGCCTTTATCCACCACTTTTGTATCGCCTGTAACGATTTTGACTCCTGCTTTTTCTGCCGCATATTTAATAGAAACTAAAATGTCCCAAAACTCTTTCATCGGCAGTCCCTCTTCAATAATAAAACTCAATGACAAATATTGTGGGATTCCGCCACACATAGCCACATCATTGACAGTGCCATTAATAGCTAAATCGCCAATATCGCCTCCAGGAAAAAAGATGGGTGAGATGACAAAACTATCTGTAGAAAAAGCAACTTTTCCGTTAAACTCTAAGAAAGCGCCATCGTGATGTTTGTCTAATTCTTCGTTTTGCAACAGATCAAACACACCACTTTCTAACAATTTATTGGTCAATAATCCACCACTACCATGTGCCAATGTAATGACATCAAAATCGAATTTTGGCATGGGACAGGTTAGGTTGAATAGGCTTCGGTTGGTGTTCATACTTATATTATTATTTGTTCTTTGTTCTTGTCTCTTTGATAGAACGCTGATGACACTGATTTTACTGATTTTCACTG
>JAOZTK010000172.1 GCA_029942185.1 Flavobacteriaceae bacterium | reverse complement strand
GTCTCTATGGAAACTTTTCTTTTAAAAGTAGTTAAAACCGTTTTTAAAAAAGAACTCGATTTAACAAATTTGGTTTTTGTTTTACCAAATCAAAGAGCGGGTATCTATCTTAGAAAACACTATAAAAACCAAATATTAGAAACGAAATTTTTTCCCGAAATCCTTACTTTTGATAATTTAGCAGAACAATTATCCGGCATCTATAAGTCCTCTGCAATCGAACTGCTTTTTGATTTTTATAAAATCTACACAAAAGAAACTCCCGATAACAAAACAGATGCTTTTGAAGTCTTTTCTAATTGGGCAATTACAGTGCTCAATGATTTTAATGAAATTGACAGTTATCTTGTCGATCCAAAAGCTATTTTTTCTAGTTTAAAAGAAATTAACAAATTACACAACTGGAATCCCAATACAGAATTAACCAAAGACTATTTAATTTTTTTTAAAAATTTAGAAAAATACTACCACAAGTTTTACAAATATTTAATTGCTGAAAAAAAAGGTTATCAAGGATTAATCTTTAGAGAAGCTGTAAAATCACTACATAGTTTTATTGAAAACACCCGGCATCATTTTGTCTTTGTAGGATTTAACCATCTAAAAACAAGTGAATCTCAAATCTTACAAGAATTATTAGTGGCTGGAAAAGCATCTGTGTATTGGAATGTGCCAAAAAATCTTTTGGAGAACAAACACCCAGCAGGGCAGTTTATTCGACACTATTTATCGGATTGGAGCTATTATAAGAATAACAAAATTGATTGGATCAGCACTAAAAGTATTGACCCGGATAATATTGAGATAATAGGAGCCCCTAAGAATGTGGGAATGATAAAGTATGTAGGAGAACTCATCGATGCATCAAAAGATACCGACAAAACAGCCATTGTGTTAACCGATCAAAATGTTTTACCAATAAGCCTCAATTCTTTGCCAAAAAAAATTGATACGGTAAATATTACCATGGGATTTCCCTTAGTGTACTTTCCATTCTCCAACTTAGTTAAACATATTTTTGAAATGCATATTCATGCTATTTCACATGGAAACACAAGCTATTACTACAAAACAGTATTGCGTATTCTTACACATCCAATCATACAAACTTATTTTAATAGGGTCGATAGATTGGTTACGGATTTAACCGCTAAAAACAACGTTACAATTCATTATGCTGATATTAAAACATCCGGTGAGTCAATCATTATAAACGATTTTGAAGTTTTATTAAAGCTTTTTAAACCCATAAAAGACAATTCCATACAAGTTTTATTGCACAAAATAAATTCTTTAATAGCTATCTTAAAAAACAAGCAACAAGGCTTTGAAAAAGAGGTTCTCTATAAACATTTCAAACTGAATCAAAAGCTTTTACAGTTAAATGATAAGTATCCCTATTTTGAAAATAAGGTTAAGGATGTCGTTCCGGTTAAAGCTTTTTTTCAACTTTATAAAAGGATTATAGCTTTAGAAAACCTAAACTTTATTGGAGAACCGCTACAAGGTCTTCAAATAATGGGATTTTTAGAAACGCAAGCATTGGATTTTAAGCATCTTATTATAACTTCGATGAACGAAGGAACTATTCCAAAGGGGAAAAAACCCAAAAGCTTTATTCCCTTTGATATTCGTAAGCATTACAAACTACTTACCTATCGTGAGGAAGACGCCATCATGAGTTATCATTTTTTTCGTTTGTTAGAAGCCTCCGAAAAAGTAACTTTGTTATTCAACAATCAAACAGATACTTTTGGTAGCGGAGAAAAAAGTCAATTTTTAACGCAATTACTTTGGAAACATCCTGAAATTAGACAAAAAATTATCAATCCAAAAGTGAAATCGCAAAACCTTGAATTACAACAAATAAATAAAACACCTGCAGTTATAAAGCGACTAAAAGAAATTGCAACCAAAGGTTTTTCTCCTTCATCTTTGGCAACTTACTTATACAATCCTATTACATTTTATCAGCAAAAAATACTCAAGATTAAAGAGCTGGACAGTATTGAAGAAACGGTAACTGATACTACCATGGGAACTGTGATTCATGATACTCTAGAGGAACTTTACAAGCCTTTTGTCGGGAAACTCTTGCATGAAAAGTCTTTACAAAAACTGATTCCAGCCATTCCGGAACAAGTAAAGCGTGCATTTAAAAAAACCTATAAAAACGGACAATTTAATCAAGGAAAAAACCGATTGATCTACGAAGTAATCGTCAATTTTGTCAAAAGATTTATCTCAGATGAAATAAATACCGTAAAAAGCGGTAAAATCATTCGAATACTGTCCCTTGAAGCATCTTTGTCACATGAAGTGGATTTCCCTAAGTTTAATTTTCCAATACAATTTGTGGGAAAAGTAGATCGAATAGATGAAGTAAATGGCGTTGTACGAATTATCGACTACAAATCCGGAAAAGTTGAATCCGGACAATTACGATTGGATGATTTTTTAAAGATCTCTACCGATTACAAGTATTCTAAAGGACTTCAAGTAATGCTTTATGCTTATTTGTATTCACAGCAAAAGTCATTCGATAAAGAGAAAAAACTTCAAGCGGGCATTATCAGTTTTAAAAACCTAAAATCCGGTTTTATGCCTGTCAATTTTGCTCCGCCTCGTTCCAAATTGGACATTTGTATCACCACAACTCATTTTGAAGAATTCCTAAAAGCATTGGAAAACTTGTTACTGGAAATTTTTGATACGGATATTCCTTTTATTGAAAGTGAATAATCTTTTTCAACTCCATGAAAACAAGTAGTGAGCCTTAGGGTAAGCCTTCTCTAAATACCCTCGCAAAGTAATCGGATACCTTCCTTTCCGGCTTAACAGTTTTCACCTGCAAATAATAAATTTAAGGAAACAACTAAAATTAAACAAAATACCCTAACTTTGGGTGTGGGAACAACATGCAACTAATTCTATTGAGTTATTGATGTGGTCTAGTACAATTAAATGTGTAAAAAACTCAGGGCAAAACCCTAACCTCTTACCAAGAGAAAAGCCGTATTTGCCTTAAAATATTATAAATTTTAAATTTAATTATTATGAGAATTTTTGTTACACTTATCATTGTTACAAGTATGTTATTTACTTCTTGTGGAAATAATCAAACCAAAGAAGCCAAAAAAGAAAAAGAGGCCATCGAGCAGTCGTCCGACACCAAAAAATTTAAAACTTCCAAAGACTGCGACGAGTTTTTAGACCAATACGAAGAATGGTTGGATAGTTATATGGTAGTTATGGAGAAATACATGAAAAACCCTATGGATACTTCGCTAGCTCAAGAATTTCAAAAAGTTGGACAAGAGGGAGCAAATTGGTTGGCGCAATGGAACAGTAAACTAATGCACTGTGCTTCTGTTGAAAAATACCAAAAGCGAATGGATAAAATTACAGATAAAGCAAACAAAAAACTCAAAGAAATA
>JAOZTK010000171.1 GCA_029942185.1 Flavobacteriaceae bacterium | reverse complement strand
GATTAATTCGACTAACTAAAAAATTGAAATAATTTTTTAGAGTCTCATGAATAAACAATCATTAAACCTGTATTCGGTAAAAGATATTAGACCGCTACGCTACTAGATTCTAGACATTAGACAACTTTTTTGAAAATTTTATAAGCAGTACTTTACAACAGATGCTGTACTAGGTTAAACTTTATCAATAAAAATTATACCAATTAACGAATAGCATGCTATCCAATCTAAAATTTTCGAGATACCCTGAAGTTTAACACCCTTTATTGTTTGTAATAAAAGTTATTAATTACTAACAGAATCCAATCCATCAATTTGCGATGCACAAAGCATCTAATGTGACAACTTCCATTTTAATTAGTTATATCATAGAGCGGTTTTTGCGTGAAATAGCAATTATTATTTTAAACCGAACTCAGTCCATCGATGAGCTAAGCGCCAATAATCTATTTTGATAACTTGTTTACAAATTATATGCTAGGTTATTAGAAACTATAGGACATTATTCCTTTATATTCTATAATTTAGCAACTTGAATTTTTGATTCTAATTCTTGAGTAAAAAAGTTTTACATAGTATTACCGCATTATTTTTGGTGCTGCTTTTCCAAATGCCGACATGGACACAATTTGCACATAGTTTTCATGAGCACGATTCCATACGTATCTGCGATGCTAAGGACTCCGAGTTTCATTTCCACAATGCTATTGATGATTCCTGTACCGATTTACATAAAGTTATAAATCCAAACTTACTGGTACCTGTTTTTGAATATCCTGAAAATGTCTCAGTCCCTTTTTATGAGAAACTTAATTTAAAATCCATAAATACAGGTAAACAATTGCTTTTGTTTTCTGATTTACGTGCTCCACCTACCAGCATTCTTTAACTTGAGTTTACTAACTGTTTGTAGTATTTAAACTCTTTCGCTTACTTTCTGAAATTTAAAACCATAAATATTTACGTAAAATGCAACACGCATTTTAATACGACTAATAGTAAAAAAAGAATGTTCAAAAATATAATAATTATAGCGAGTTTGCTGTTACTCAACAATATAATAGCGCAAAATACCCTAAAAGGTATTATCACAGATTCAAAATCCGGAGACCCCATTCCCGGAGTCACAATACTGATTGAAAACTCCAATAAAGGCACTACAAGCACTTTTAACGGGAACTACACCTTGCCAAATATTGAATCCTCTAAAATTCGAATAATCTATTCTTATACCGGCTATATAAAACAAGAATTAAGTATTCAATTCGACACAAATATAAAAGTAGTTAACATCTCATTACATGAAAATGTATTTGAAATTGATGAAGTTATTTTATCGACTCCTTTTAACAAATTACAATCTGAAAACGTAGTAAAAGTATCCTATAAAAGTTTGGCATCTATGCAAAGGAAAGGCATTCAAAATTTGATGGATGGTATTTCTCAAATGAGTGGCGTAACACAGATGAGCACGGGTTCCGGGATTAGTAAACCTGTTATTAGAGGTTTGACAGGTAGTCGTGTTTTGGTTTATAACCAGGGAGTTCGTTTAGAAAATTTTCAATATGGTGATTTCCATGGTATCGGGATTAACGAATCCGGTATTAGCAGTGTGGAAGTGATTAAAGGTCCGGCTTCCCTACTCTATGGATCTGATGCCGTTGGCGGTGTGTTGTACCTCGTACCTGAAAAATACGCTCGTGCAGGGCAAACAAAAGTAAACATTAAATCACAGTACACTTCTAATACACAAGGGATCAATAGTACGATAGGAGTTAAAACATCCTTGGATAAATTCCAATTTTTGGCACGTGGCGCATTTAATACAAATGCAGATTATACAGTAGCAAATACTGATCGCGTGACAAATTCACGTTACAATGACAAAGATTTTAAAACGGGTCTTGGTTTTAAAAGAAATGGATTTTCAACGGATATTCGTTACAACTTTAATCGTGCGCAAAATGGAATACCCCATGAAATTGGGACGCAAGAAACAACACACAGCATAACAGGAAAGCATCAGAATTTGGACAATCATGTCTTAAGTATAAAAAGTGATATTGAATTGAAAAATTCTAAAATCAAAACAAACTTTGGTCAAACTTGGCACAAACGAACATTGATCAATGAAAATATCACATTGATTGGAATGCAATTAAACACTTTTAACTATGATGCAAAATGGTATCTTCCTGATTGGAAAAAGCTAGAAAGTATTGTGGGAGTTCAAGGAATGAACCAAAATAATAGCAATTTTGGCAAAGGCTATCTTTTACCGGATGCCACTACAAACAGCATTGGTTTTTTTACAAATTTGCTATATGAATTTAATACTATCTCGTTACAAGGTGGTATTCGATATGATATGCGACATATTTTAACCCGAGATGTCAGCGAAAACACACTCCCCGATTATCGTCCGGGTTTTGATAAAAATTTAAACAGTTTCACCAGCTCAATTGGTTTAAAATCAAACTTGTTTAATAAAATTACCCTACGCTTGAATATTGCTACCGGTTTTAGAGCGCCTAATTTGTCGGAGTTAGCCTCCAAAGGAATTCACTCCGGTCGCATTGAAATAGGAAATAGCAATTTAGAAAACGAACAGAATTGGCAAGGTGATCTGGCTTTGGAATATGCCCATACTCATATTGAATTTTTCGCGAATGCATTTATAAATTCTATCGCTAATTATATTTTTCTGGCACCTACAGGTGAAGTACAAAATGACTATATCGTTTATCAATATGAACAAGACAATGCACAATTATATGGTGGCGAAATTGGTTTACACTTGCATCCGCATCCTTTTGATTGGTTGCATTTTGACAGTAGTTATGAAATGGTAATCGGGCAACGTGATCATGACACTTATTTACCTTTGATTCCGGCTAACCAATGGAAAAACCAATTGCGATTAACGAATGGCACAAAGCATCTTCCTTTAGAGAAATATTATTTGAATATTGGTGTGAATCATACATTTAAAGCAGATAAAATCAGTGAATTTGAAACGAGCAAACCTGCTTACACCTTATTAAATATGGGTTTGGGTGCTGATTTTAAATTTCAAAAAATTAATCTAAACACCACTATTTCAGCTCATAACCTGTTAAATAAAGAATACATTTCACATTTGTCTGTTTTACGCGAACACAATGTTCCAAACATGGGACGAAACATTTTGTTGAGTATAAATTTGGAATTTTAATAATTTATAGTAGCTTTGAACATTCAAAACAACAAAATGACAAGGGCAAATACCAATTATAGTTTCTTTTACTTTTATTATTTCAATAAAAGATGGAATTCTATTGGTGCTTGTTAGAAAACAATAGCAACATTAAAAGAGTTCCAACATTTGTTGGAACTTTTTTTTTGCCAAACTTTAAAACTTAGACTTTGAATTTTAAACAAATAAACATTGCCATACAAGGAATAAAAGGATCCTACCATCACGAAGTGGCAACATTATTATACGACAACTGTCAAAT
>JAOZTK010000170.1 GCA_029942185.1 Flavobacteriaceae bacterium | reverse complement strand
TTTTTATAATTAATGCTTTGGTTTTATCTTTTAAGGCTTGTGCTTGTTTTCGTATTGCTGTAATATGATTGGCAATTTCGTCTTGCTTTTCTTTTGGTGGAAGTGGGATTTTTAGATTTTCAATATCAGATATTCCAATATTAATTTGAATGCCACCTGTGCCAATTTTTGAAAATTGTTTTACTCCAATTGGTGAATTTAGGACAGATTGAATATAAATGTTATTGTTTTCATCATTCACATAAACTTTTGCAATTCTTTGGTTTAATAAACACTTAGGTAAATTATTTTGAGCAACTGCCATTCTACCAACTCCAGTAATTTTAACTAATAAATCGCCTTCGCTAACTTGGCTTCTTTTTAGCAATCCGTTATGCGTTTCGGTATTGATGTATTTTACTTTTCCTAATTTCAAAATACCAGTTGCTGAAAGATTTTGAACTCTTAAAAAAGGTATTCCGTTTTCTTTATCTGAATAGTATTAGTATTTTTCTTCTTCGGCTCTTTTTGGTGTTGAACCACTTGCAATACTTACAACGTAATCACGTAATTTATTAGGTTTCTTTGCTAAAACTTTCTTTTCGAGTTCAATTAATTCAGGAACATAGAAAAATGGGTCAAGTCTTTTTTCCAATTTACTTTTTTGTAAAATAAAAACTTTGTTTTTATTTAAAGTTTGCGAAATAGTATATGTATTCATTGCTATTCGTCTAATTTGTCAGGGTTTTTTCCTAATTTTTTGGCATCAGATTTTACTCTACGTTCTAATTTTTTTAAATCTTCTTCTGCTGGTAAATTTTCTGGTTTTATTCCACGATTTAATAATACTTGACGAACACTTTTATTATTCTTTATGTGTTCATTTGTTATTTGTCCACCAGTTCTTAAATTTTTCTCTTTCGTATTAAAAACAGTAATTTCAGTAGCAAAATCTTTTGCTTTTATGGTAATTGTAGGTAAAAAATCGGCTAATGCTCTTCCTTTTGGAACGCCTAATTTATTTTTCATTGCTTGTGTTCTATTTCCACCAAACAATGCCGTATCGCCTTTACTTCGTATTATTCCGAAGTTTTTATCATTTTTTGTTCTTTCATAAATAAGTTCGGATAATTCTTTTTCAGAATACGATAGTTTTTGTCTTGCTTGCAACCTGTCCCAATCTTTAAGACGTTGTTCTATTAATTCAAATTTACGAGTTTGTAGCGCAAAATAGTTTTGAGCAAATGCAATTGTTTCTTTTCTTGGGTCTCCATTTTGTGCAATAAGATAACAAGCGTATCTTGTCAGCATTATATCGTCAATTTCTCTTGTTGCACCTTTTGGCATTGCTATCGTTTTCCTGACGTCAGGAAAATGGTCTAACACATCGTTATCAGTAACTTCACAAGATATTTTTGCTTTAACAATTACATTGGTGAAATTCTCCCATTTTGAATAACCTAATAGATGTTGTAAATCTCTTGCAAACCAAAATTCAATTCCATTTTCTGTTGTATGTGAATGGTTTTCAAAATTATTAGTAAAATCTCTTATTATTTCCGTCTTCATATTTCTGTTTTATTAATGTGAGCAATAAACCTTACCAGTTCAATACTAATTTCATCTAATTCGTTGTTTTTGGTTTCTCTACCAGTTGCATCATAGCCAATATCTTCGGCTATTGCCATAAAAATAGGATAATCGTCTAATGTATTTTGTTTTTCTGTAAAATATTTTTCAGTCAATTCTTCTTTTAAAAATTTCACCTTGTTACTAAATTCGTTTTGAACTTTAGTTTTACCTTCTTTTTTAATTGCTGTAATCTCTTTTTTAATTGCAGTTGGATTTAATTGCTTTGCTTCTGTTTCTAAAAGTTTAATTCGTGAGACTCTAAAAAATTACCTGTCAAGTTTTTTAGCATGATTCCAATTTTTTAGTTAGTCGAACCTGCCAACCGGCAGGCAGGCTAATCCCGCTTTTTCAGCGGGTTATTGGGTTCAGTCCCGATAATTATCGGGATACCCTGAGGTTTAATACCTTTTATTCAGGATTATTGTAGTTTCTTTTTTTATTTTGATAAATATAAGTAATGAATTTTCCACTTTCATCAATTTTGATTAATCCTTTTTTAATTCCTTTCTCAATTAAGTTCATTTACTTTTTGCTTTAAAGTCCAAATTTGATGTTTTTTCATTGCGGTACTTGCATGCAGTTTCTGTATAAAACCAATTCTGAATCCTCGTTATTTTACTTAGCGCCTCCGCGCCTTAGCGGTAAAATCCCTAAAACTCAGGCTTCCGCTTTTCTAAAAACGCCGTAGTCCCTTCTTCAAAATCCTCCGTGCCAAAACACTTGCCAAACTCTTCAATTTCTGTTTCAAATCCGTTTTTAGTTTTATCAAAATTAGCATTGATGGATCGTATGGCTGCTGCTATCGCAGTACTTGAATTTCTAGCAATTTTACCTGCTAATTTCTCACATAAGGGCAGTAATTCTTCTTGAGTAACTACGTAATTTACCAAGCCCCAAGCTTTGGCATCATCAGCGCTGATCATTCCTGCGGTCATAATGAGTTCCATGGCTTTTCCTTTACCAACTAATTGTGGTAAACGTTGCGTGCCTCCATAACCGGGGATGACACCTAATGAAACTTCAGGTAAACCCATTTTTGCATTGTCAGAAGCTACTCTAAAGTGTGCTGCTAGGGCTAATTCTAAACCACCACCAAGGGCAAAACCGTTAACAGCCGCAATAACAGGAGTTTCTAAATTTGCAACAAAACTAAATAATAATTCTTGTCCTTTTCGTGCGAGATTAGCACCTTCAGATACATCAAAATCGGCAAATTCTGAAATATCAGCACCGGCGACAAATGCTTTTTCACCACTACCGGTAATGATAATAACGCGACAGTCTTCGTCGTCGTTGGCATCTGCAAAAGCATCGTGCAATTCGGCAATGGTGTCTTTGTTTAAAGCATTGAGCTTTTTCGGACGATTGATGGTAATTGTTGTAATTGCATTTTGTGGGTCAACTAATATATTTTGATAGCTCATGAGTCAGGATTTATGTGATGTAAATTTACAGAATATTACTGAATTTGGGATGCTTAGTCGTAGTAATTATTTTAGAGGTTTAGCTGGGAAAGTAAAAAAAAATGAATTTGGAGTAATCCTGGACGCTTATATTCACAAAACAAACGAGCTACTTTTTTTTAGATATAGCCAATAGCACTCATTAATCCACTCTACTATAAAATCATCAGATTAAATGCAGGATTTATTCGTGAGACTCTAAAAAATTATTTCAATTTATTAGTTAGCCAAACTTGCCTGCTTGTCGGCAGGTAAATTGGCAAGTAAACTCTTAGGCAGGTATCTCGATCCGGTCGATTCCTTTAATTGGGTTTTAGTCCATCATCGGGATACCCTGAGGCTTAATGCCCTTTATTTATCTTTCATTTCTTTTTCCTATTTTTGCAGGCTTTGAAAAAAAGCTACTCTTTTTAGTATTCAAGGATTAGATTTTAATAAAAACACGAATATATAAGAATGTAATACCGATAATAAAGACTTTAATTTTTAAATAAATATATTTATGTCTTTGCGGTAAAATTATTTATTTAATGAAACGAGTTCTAAACATATTTAATCTAAAACAGAAAGTTGACTATAAAATA
>JAOZTK010000169.1 GCA_029942185.1 Flavobacteriaceae bacterium | reverse complement strand
ACTAATGCGGTTTTTTGCGCATTTGAATATGCCTAAACTTTTCTTTTTTGTTATTGCTACCTTATATATTGTACCACTATATATTGCCGTTAAAAGATTGTTCCCTCACTATTATTTCTTTGCTTTTCTAATTCTAACAGTTTCCTTTTCCTTTTGGCCTTACGGTACCAATGGTTTGCGAAATGGGGTAGCGACTTCTTTTATGATTTTGGCATTTTCGTACCCCAAAAATAAATGGATGATGTATAGTCTGTTTGTTTTGGCGTTTAGTTTTCATAGCTCAATGCTCGTAGTGATTGCCGCATTTTTTTTAACCATGATACTCAAAAATCCAAAAATGTATTTTGCTATTTGGGGGATAAGCATTTTTTTATCGGTAACTATGGGAAGTTTTTGGGAAAGCGTAATAGGTAAATTAGGTTTTGGACAAGAAGATAAATTAAAAATTTATTTTGGAGATAAAGAAACCTATGTTGATAGTTTTAGCGCGGTGGGTTTCCGATGGGATTTTTTGGCATATAGTAGTTTTGCCGTAATTATTGCCTATTATTTTATCTTTATAAAGAAAATTAAGGACCGGCATTACAACCAATTGACTAGCGTCTATTTATTGGTCAATGCTTTTTGGATTTTGGTAATACGGGCAAGTTTTTCCAATAGATTTGCCTATTTATCCTGGTTTTTTATGGGGCTCATCATGATCTATCCGTATTTAAAATACCTCTATTGGCGCAATCAATTCTCCATAATTGGGATGATTACTTTAGCATATTATTCGTTTACGTATTATATGTTTGTAGTGGTGTATTAGAAGAGAGAAGGTTCTCGATACGATGCTCCTTCGTCGCATCACTTGAGCTGACAATCAAATAATTCCATAATCAAACAATTTTACTTATCTTTGTTAATTGAAAATCACATTTACAATATGCAAACATATATTACTAGAAAATTACAAAAAGAATTAAACCAATATCTTGATATATTTCCAATTGTTGGCATATTAGGAGCAAGGCAAAGTGGTAAATCTACGCTTATAAAACATATAACTGAAAATAACAAAAACTTCTTATATTTAGATTTACAAAATCCTGATGACTACAACAAGTTGTTAGAACCTATGCTTTTTTTTGAAGAAAATAAAGATAAAATGATTTGCTTAGATGAAATTCAATTATACCCATACTTGTTCTCAATACTACGAAGTATCGTAGATAAAAATAGAGAAAATGGAAAATTCATCTTATTAGGTTCTGCATCACAAGACATTATTCAAAAAACTTCTGAAAGCTTAGCAGGTAGAATTGGATTTTTATACTTAACACCATTTACCGTTGACGAACTTTCTCAAAAAGATAATTATAGTTTAAAAAAAAATTGGTTAAGAGGTGGTTTTCCTATTAGTTTTTTAGCAAACTCAAATAAGACGAGTAGTATATGGATAGAAAATTATATTAAAACATACATTGAAAGAGATATTCCTCAATTTGGATTTCAAATACCAACATTACAATTAAGACGTTTTTTAACTATGTTATCCCATTTGCAAGGGCAACTATTAAATTTATCAAAGTTGGCTGAATCAATGGGAAAAACCCATCCTACTATAAGAAGATATATTGATATTTTAGAACAGACATTTATTGTAAGAACAATACAACCTTACGAAGCAAATATAAAAAAGAGATTGATAAAATCTCCTAAGGTTTACATTAGAGATTCAGGGATATTACACAATTTATTAAGAATATATAGTTTTAATGATTTATTGAGCAATCCCATAATAGGCAGTTCCTGGGAAGGATTTGTAATTGAAAATATCCTTACCAAATATAAAAAATGGGAATCCTTTTTCTACAGAACTAATTCTGGAGTTGAAATGGATTTAGTATTGACATATAAAGACAAAATTATTGCTATTGAATGTAAAGCATCAACTGCTCCAAAATTATCAAGAAGCTTTTGGACTGCTGTCGATGATATAAAACCAACTCATACTTTTATCCTAGCTCCGGTAAAAGATTCCTACAAGATTAAAGAAAAAGTTACTATTATTAATCTTGTAGATTTTTTAGAGATAGTTCTTTAAATCAAGCTTATTTGTAATCAATTAAACTTAGTGACAACCTATACCATGAACTGACAGTTTACAGTCTTCAGTCTTCAGTCTGACAGTCTTCAGTCTTCAGTCTTCAGTTTAAAAATTCTCTTATTTATCAACTTTATTTCTAAAAATAGCTATATTTGTATATATTTAGAAATAATATGAACTTTTTAACTTTTAAAAAAGCTTTTGACTCTTATCTTATTTTTTCAATAAAGGACATTGAAAAAATAGTTCCGGGTTTTAACAAAATGAATTTGGTACGTTGGCAAAAAAAAGAACTCCTTAAAAAAATCAGAAACAAGTGGTATCATTTTAGCGAACTTAACTTTTCTGAAGAAGTATTATTTTTTATCGCTAATAAAATATATCATCCTTCGTATGTTAGTTTAGAATCTGCTCTTGACTACTATGGGGTCATACCCGAAGCTGTATTTACAATTACTTCCATGACATCTCGTAAGACAGAACGTTTTCAAAACAAACAAAGCACATATAGCTACAAAAGCATTAAAAAAGAACTGTTTTTTGGTTACAGACTACAAAAAGAAAAAAACTTTACCTTTAAAATTGCGACACTTGAAAAAGCTCTTTTAGACAAATTATATGCAAATACTAGCATAAAAAACATAGAAGATATAAGAGCACTTCGATTTAATAAAGCGATTATTAATGAACATATTGACCGAGATAAATTAATGGAATATGCTATGTTTTTTAAATCGAAAACCCTTTTAAAAAAAGTTAAATTATTAAAACAATTCTTAGATGCTTAGTATTGAAGAAATAAAAAAACAGTATCCGGATAACCTACACCCCTTTAAAAGCTTTTTACTAAGAGAGTATTTACAATTCAAACTATTGGAAATCATCTTTGAAAGTGAATACGCTGATAAACTAAGCTTTTTAGGAGGAACTAACCTTCGGATCGTTCATAACAATACCCGTTTTTCAGAAGACCTAGATTTTGATAATTTTAATCTGTCAGAAGATGAATTTGGGCAACTAAGTGATATAATTTCGCAAAAATTGTCATTGTTAGGTTACGAAGTAGAAATTAAAAAAGTGTATAAAGGGGCATTCCATTGCTATATAAAGTTTCCAAAATTACTCTATAATGAGGGGCTTTCGGGACATGTAAATCAAAAAATATTAATCCAAATCGACACAGAACCCCATAATTACGATTACAAAGTTAAACGGCATATTTTAAACAAATTTGATGTATTTACAGCAATTTTTACAACTCCAAAAGATATTTTGTTAGCACAAAAGTTTTATGCTTTAGTGAATAGAAAACGAAAAAAAGGACGTGATTTTTTTGATATACTATTTTTACTAAAAACAACAACACCTAACTACGATTATCTAAATCAAAAATTGGCTGTTCAAAACAGTTCGCAACTTAAAAGTGTCATTTTAAAAACATTACAAACCATAGATATGCAAGAAATGATTAAAGATGTAAATCCATTTGTTTTTTACCCTAAAGAATTAAAAAAAATGGTTTTATTTGAAGAGTATATAAAGCAACTATTCTAAACGCACAGTCTGCAGTTTACAGTCTACAGTCTGCAG
>JAOZTK010000168.1 GCA_029942185.1 Flavobacteriaceae bacterium | reverse complement strand
GTAATGGTTAAATAATAATCACCCGCTTTGGTCTCTCTTACATCAAAAAAGTAAGTTCGTCTTCCCGCTCTCATTATCTGAGAAAATATTTCTTCTTGGTCTTGAAATTTGCTATCACTCATAATTTCCTTCAATTAAATTAATTATATGCTTTTTGTTACACGCGACAAATCTATAAAAATATTTTTTATTAGAAAATTTTTAATTAAAAAATGATTTACAGTCAATATAGTATCCAAAATTGTATTTTTGCGCAAGCTATCAGACAAAACAAAAAGAACATGACAAAAACAATTCTTTCGACAGATAAACTACAAAAAATGGGGCCCGTTTTCGGACAAGATTCTTTTAACCAACACGAAGAGGTCGTGTTTTTTAACGATAAAGAAAGTGGTCTTAAAGCAATTGTTGGAATTCATAATAGTGTATTGGGGCCGGCCTTAGGGGGCGTACGCATGTGGAATTATGCAAGTGAATGGGAAGCTCTAAATGATGTCTTACGTCTATCTCGCGGAATGACCTATAAAGCAGCAATAAGCGGACTGAATCAAGGTGGTGGAAAAGCAGTAATTATCGGTGATTCTAAAACACAAAAAACAGATGCTTTGATGCGTAAATTTGGTGAATTTATCCACTCTTTAGGGGGGAAATACCTCACAGCAGAAGACATGGGTATGGATACGCACGACATGGATATTATTCGTGAGCTAACACCATACGTAACCGGTATTTCTGAAGACAAGGGCGGCTCGGGTAATCCTTCCCCTTTTACTGCTCTAGGAGTCTATATGGGTATGAAAGGAGCGGCAAAATATCAATTTGGTTCTGAAAATCTAACCGGTAAAAAAGTTTTGGTACAAGGAATAGGCCATGTTGGCGAAATACTTGTTAAATACTTAACGGAAGAAGGAGCAATAGTGACAATAAATGATATTAATGAAGAAGCTTTAGAACGTGTCAGTAATAAATATAAAACTAGCATTCATCGCGGAAAAGGTTTATACAGTTTAGATGTAGATATTTATGCACCCTGTGCCATGGGAGCCACTTTAAATGATGTCTCCATTTCACAATTAAAGGCGAAAGTAATTGCTGGAGCGGCAAACAATCAACTTGCAGAGGAGATTAAACATGCCAAACTGTTGCAAAAACGAGGGATTGCTTACGCTCCGGATTTTTTAGTAAATGCGGGTGGTATTATCAATATTTATAGAGAAGTAGCGAATATTAGCAAAGAAGAAGCCATCACAAGAACTGAAAACATCTTTCATACAACACAAAAGATTCTGTATCAAGCACAAGAAAAAAAGACGAGCTCTCATCAAGTAGCACTTGATTTAGCACAAAAACGTATTGATGACAGAAAAGCCGGCTTGTAATGATTAGGTTGTGTCTAATATGATTATAATCGGTAAAAAAACATGGGTGTTTCTTAACTCCTGACATACAATTCCTAGATAAAACTACGGACAGAACAAATAATACGTTAGAATTAACAAACTTTGCCAAGTAAAAGTATATCTTTGCCGGCATAATAATATAGGTTCTTTACATGATTAATCGCAGACATATTCGTATTAAAGTAATGCAATCAGCTTATGCTTTGCTACTTTCTAAAAACGACAAACTAGACACGCAAGAGCGTTATCTAAATCAAAGCATCGAACGATTACACGAATTGTACATATTACATTTACAATTATTAATAACACTTCTGGAAAAAGCCGGTTTCTTAAACCTCGCATCCAAAGACAAATTTTTACAATCAAATTCCCCTTTAGACAATAGTCCTAATTTTGCAAATAATCGTGTTTTACATCAGATTAAAAAGGGCGTTTTATTAAAAGATTACCCCTTAGACAAAAATAAGCCCAATTGGAAAAATCAGAAAGAATTAATTGACATAGTCTGGAGAAGAATTCAAAAAAATAATAAGTTTATTGAATATATGAGCTTAGATCAAACTGATTATCAGATAGATAAAAGAATCGTCTTGTCCATTTATAAGAAGGCTATTGCCCCCAACGAAAAACTTGCTGAATTTTATGAAGATGAGGTCATCAGTTGGACAGATGACATTCCTTTTGTAAATACTTGGATTGTCAATAACCTGAATAAACTCAATAAGTCAACACCCTTTACGCCTGATAAATTATACAAAGACGTCGAAGACAAAATATTTGCACTGGAATTATTTAGAAAAACTATTTTAAATTTCAGTAAATACGAAAAAGATATAGACGCAAAAACTCCCAATTGGGACACGGATCGCATCACTAAAATTGACAAACTTCTAATAGTTATGGGAATAACGGAATTCTTTCACTTTCCATCAATCCCGACTAAGGTTAGCATTAATGAGTACATCGAGATCGCAAAAGATTATGCAACTCCAAAAAGCAGCTTTTTCATCAATGGTGTTTTAGATAAATTACTCGTCGATTATACAAATGACAAAAAGATTCACAAAAGTGGACGAGGATTACTATAGTATCAATATTTTACTAAATTTGCAGACATTAATAAAAACGAGTAACTAATGAAAAAAATCGGTATTATTCTATTTGCAATTATGAGTATGAGTATCTCATCTTGCAAACAAAACGCATCTAACAGAGTAAATGATGAAAATTTGACTAACGCTCAAGAAAGAGATCGTAAGAAGGTAAAAGATTTGGCAAAAATGACTTTTGTTTCAAAAGAGTTTAATTTTGGAACGATAAAACAAGGTGATAAAATAGATGCAATGTTTGAATTTACAAATACAGGAGAAAGTGATCTAATCATCACAAAAGCAAAGTCTTCTTGTGGTTGCACAGTTCCTGAATGGCCTAAAGATAAGCCTATCAAACCCGGAGAAAAAGGTGAAATTAAAGCTGTATATGATTCAAAAGGCAAACAAAATAATCAAAATAAATCAATTACCTTAACTACGAACACCTTATCGGGTAGAGAAGTAATTTATGTCAAGGGTTTTGTAACACCAAGCCCGGGCTCAAAAAAAGCAGAACCAATTTTTAAACCAGTAATCAAATAAAATAACAATAATTATGGATCAAATTCTCGGAAGTGGCATGTTGCCTTTTTTACTACTTTTTGTAGTACTTTATCTCTTTATGATACGACCTCAATTAAAACGTCAAAAGATGGAAAGGAAATTTCAAAAGGAAATTTCAAAAGGCTCAAAAGTTGTAATGACTAGTGGCATTCACGGAAAAATTGTCGACACGAATGACACAGAAGGGACTGTTATCATTGAAACACAAGCCGGTCGTATAAAATTTGAAAAGTCTGCAATTTCTATGGAAATGAGTAAACGTTTTGAAAAAAACACCGAAATTCAAAAGAAATAACTTAATTTCAATCGTATTAAAGTGAGCATAATAGCTCACTTTTTTTTTGAAATTATTTTCGCTATTTTTGTAAGGAAAGATTGAGCATGAATACAAAAAAAAATATCAAAAAAAACAGATTTAATCCCAAGGTAAAAGTTTTCATAATCTTGTTGTTTTTCGCCGCTATTTATTGGTTTTTCACAAGCTTATCTGAAAAATACGTCTACGCGACTCATTACGATGTAAACTACACAAATATTCCTAAAGGTTTACTTTTTCAGAATACTCCATCCGATAGAATCCAAGCACAAATTGAGGCTACCGGCTTTGAAATACTCAGCCACAAATTAAATAATAAAAGTTTAA
>JAOZTK010000167.1:2210-3825 GCA_029942185.1 Flavobacteriaceae bacterium | reverse complement strand
AATGCGATAATCGCCTTACCACCTTCACTTAAAGAAGCGCCACGAATAAAATCCATTTGTCCTCCAACTCCACTATACATACGTGTACCTATAGAATCCGCACAAACTTGACCTGTCAAATCCACTTCAATCGCTGAATTAATCGCTACAGTTTTTGGATTTTGTCGAATCATATACACATCATTTACAAAATCAGCTTCGCGCATTTCTACAAAAGGATTATCATCTACATAATCATACAAACGTCTGGTACCCATTAAAAAAGTAGCCATGGCACGACCCGGACTAATTTCTTTGTAATTTCCGTTGATGACATCTTTTAAAATCAAATCGATAACACCATCTGAAAACATCTCGGTATGCAAACCCAAATCCTTGTGATTGCCCAAACGTGATAATACGGCATTGGGGATATTTCCAACACCCATTTGCAGCGTACTTCTATCTTCAATTAATGCTGCGATATAGTCCCCAACCTTTTGTTCAATCTCAGTGGGAATTCCGACTTGGTGTTCTAAAATGGGTTCATCAACTTCCACAAAAGTATTGAGTTCTGAAATATGAATAATCCCGGCTCCATGTGTTCGAGGCATCTGCGGATTAATTTGTGCTATTACGTGTTTTGCAGCCGCAATAGCCGCTATAGTTGCCCCGATTGTAACGCCTAAAGAACAATAACCGTGCTTGTCAGGTGGTGATACCTGAATTAATGCGACATCTAGTGGCACTATATTATGTTTAAACAACAAGGGCAACTCACTTAAAAAAACAGGCGTATACGATCCATTCCCTGCTGTTAAAGTATGCCGTACATTCCCACCGATAAAAAACGAATTTACATGAAAACTATCTTTTAGCACAGGATCTGCATAAGGTGCTGCTCCTTCTAAATGTAAGTGACAGACTTCAACATTTCGCAATTCTTCATGGCGTGCTGTCATGGCTTTAATAAGTGTTTGTGGAGGAGCGGCTCCCATTTGTATATACACTCTATCGTTCGATTTTATAACTTTTACTGCTTCTTCCGGTGTCTTTGATTTATACATTGTTATTTACAAATTAAGTTTTCACAAAGTTACAAACATTTACAGATTAAAAACATGCTAAATGTCAATTATATTCACAAATTATTTTTAAAAATAACAGTAAGCAGGAGAAAAAGTCTTATCTACTTTAATTAACACTCAATTATATTTTTTGCGTGCTTTGCGAAAAAACTTTGCGGGCTTTGCGTAAAACAACAATTATTATCTTAAATCGAATACAGCTTATTAATTATATGATAGGTTTAAACTAAAATATGTTAACAATTATGTAAAACTTTGATGTTATTTTCATTTAAAATCTTTGCTCTAAGAGTAAATAATCATACTTTTGTTGGATAGTTTCTCAGTAATTAATACAAAAGATACTATAATTCAATAATTAACCTATTTATTAAACTTTAAATTTATTATTTTATGAAAAAACTCTATTTATTAATAGTTGTTTTACTAACAACTTCTTTGTCTTTTGGACAAGACTTAATTATTTCAGGTGTCTTTGACGGACCGCTCTCAGGTGGTGTGCCAAAAGGTGTCGAACTTTATGCAATTAACAATATTGCTGATTTAAG
>JAOZTK010000167.1:0-2110 GCA_029942185.1 Flavobacteriaceae bacterium | reverse complement strand
CATGGGAATATAAAGATGGTTGGGCATATAGAGTTGATGATACAGGACCTGATGGAACAACTTGGGTTGAAGCTAATTGGACCTATAGCGGACCAAATGCATTAGACGGTGAAACATCCAATGCAACAGCAGCCACTCCATTTCCTATAGGAGCATACCTTGTTATGCCACCTAGTTCCGGAATTACAATTAACTGTCCTGCCGACATTACACAACCTGCAACTGCCGGACTATGTGAAGCAATTGTCAATTTCACTAACGCAACTGCTGTTGATCTTGAAGATGGCGTGGCACTTACAACAACACTTGAAACCAATCTTCCAAGTGGAAGTGTTTTCCCGATTGGAAATACAACAGTAACTTACTCTGCCACAGATTCTGATGGCAACACCGAAACTTGTTCTTTTACAATTACTGTAGTCGATGAAGAATTTCCGGTTGCCGTTTGTCAAGATGTTACAGTAGCACTTAACTCACAAGGTACCGGCATCTTACTTGCATCAAATCTAGATGCAGGTTCTACAGACAACTGTTCCGGATTTGACTTAACCGTTGATCCAAGCACATTTACTTGTGCAGATGTAGGTGAAGTTACAGTTACACTATCTATAACAGATGTAGAAGGAAATGTTGCTACTTGCAACGCTACTGTAACAGTAATTGATGCTATTGCACCGGTAGTAAATTGTATTGGATTACCTTCAGGTCTTGAAGTGTTTATCAATGAATTACATTATGACAATACAGGTGCAGATGTCAATGAATTTATTGAAATAGCCGGTCCTGCAGGAACTGATTTATCGAGTTATTCTATAATTGCTTACAATGGAAATGGTGGTACAGAATATAACAATATCAGTCTAAGTGGTACTATTCCTGATCAAGACAACGGGTATGGTACATTATCTTTTGACTTTACCGGAATGCAAAATGGCGCTCCTGACGGTCTTGTATTGTATGATGGTTCTTCTGTCCTTCAATTCTTGAGTTATGAAGGTTCACTTACTGCTGTTGATGGTGTTGCTACCGGTATGCTTTCCGAAGATATAGGAGTTTTTGAGCCAAACAGTACACTTATAGGGCATTCATTACAACTTTCAGGTACAGGTTCCTTCTATGCAGATTTTACTTGGAACGATCCATCACCTGAATCGCCAGGATCTTTAAATGTCGGTCAAATAATAAATGCACCTGTTGTATTACCACCTTACGAAATAGTATTAGATGCGGATGGTACTGCAACTATTCCAATAGCTACTTTTATCGATAGTGTTGATGAAGCTTGTGGTTATACCCTCTCAAACGGAGAAGAAGATGTCACGGCAACTTTAGCCACTCCCCTAGTTGGAGACAATGGAAATTTTGGAAATATGTTTGATATCGTAGCAACTAACGAAGTAGTTATTTCATCATTTGACATTCATGGAGATGCTGGAGCTACTTTTGATGTGGAAGTATATGCGAAATCAGGTACTTATGTAGGTTCTGAAAACTCTTCGGGAGACTGGACACTTATAGATACCGCTTTTGGAATTGTTTCCAACGGAGATGGAGTAACTACTCCGCTTAACCTAACATTAGACTACGTAATTCCTGCCGGTGAGACACATGCTTTCTTTGTCTCTCCAATAGGAGGTGGATTTAACTATCATAATGGTACTACAGTGGGAACTGTTGTTTCTTCTGATGATAATATTGAATTATTGGAAGGTGCCGCTGTCACAGATGATTTTTCTACTGTTTTTGCACCACGTGTATTTGAAGGTGCTATAATCTATACGGTAGAGGCAGCAAATCCTACCATGTTTACTTTTGACTGTTCTGATGTAGGAGCAACTAACGTTGAAGTATTTGTAACTGACAATTCAGGAAATACAAGTTCTTGTTCAACAGCTGTGATTGTTACAGATGAAACTGCTCCTGTGATTGTTTGTGGTCCTAAACCCTTATTATATGGTACTGGATCTGTTTCTGACAGCCCAGGACTTGCCATTCCCGATAGTAATTCATCAGGGATTACGACAACTATAGAAATTACAGATGACTTTACAATAACGGATATAAATGTCCCTATAGCTATTACACATACATGGATTGGTGATTTAATTGT
>JAOZTK010000166.1 GCA_029942185.1 Flavobacteriaceae bacterium | reverse complement strand
CGTATTTGAATTATACAAACCAAGTATAATTTTTGGTATATTTTTTGTACATTTACTTCCTATATAATTGTAAAATAAAATTTTCACATACAAAAGCACATTTAATTACAAACTTTGTACGAATTACTAAAAATAAAAATATTTATCACATGAAACCTATCTATTTAACACTCGTTTTAGCATTTTTCTTTATTTCTTGTTCAATGACAAAATCAATTATTGACAACGAAAAAGATTGGGTTATCACACAGATTAACGGTTATGATCACAATACGAATAAAATGCCTTTCTTTAGTATAAAAGATGGAAGCATTTCGGGAAATACAGGTTGTAATCGTTTTAGTGGAAACCTTCAAACAGACACAAAAGGTTTGTTTAAAGTGGGCGCGTTAAGAACAACTAGAATGCTTTGTCCGGAATCTATGAAACTAGAAGATCAATTTTCTAGCGCTATGAGCAAAGCTACCCATTACAAAATTAGCAATGATGTTCTAAGTATTTTTGACAAACATAACAAAGTGTTATTTACTGCTTCTCAGGATAGAAAAATACTACATAATAAATGGTATCTAAACAGTTTTAGAGGTTTTGAAAACACAGTAGATAAAATGCCTTTCTTCAGTATAAAAGAAGGAGGTATTTCGGGAAATACAGGTTGTAATAGTTTTAGTGCAAACTTTCAAACAAACACAAAAGACTTGTTTGAGGTCGGCGAATTAAGAACGACCAGAATGCTTTGTCCGGAGTCCATGAAATTGGAAGATCAATTTTCTACCGCGTTGAGCAAAGCACATCATTACAAAATAAGTAATGGTATTCTAAGCGTTTTTGACAAGAATAAAAAAACATTATTCACAGCTTCTAAAAACAAAAAAATACTACATAATAAATGGCATGTAAATAGTGTTAAAGGCTTTAGAAATACTTCAGGTAAAATGCCTTTCTTTACTATTAAAAATGGAAATATTGAAGGAAATACGAGTTGTAATAATTTTGGTGGAAACATTCAAACAGATGCAGAGGGATTGTTTAAAGTCGGTCTGCTCAGAATGACCAAAATGTATTGTGTAGAAACTAAAGAACTAGAGGACCTTTTTTCTCAAGCCATACACAAAGCAACGCACTACAGAATTAATGAGGGTGTTCTAAGTGTTTTTGACAAGAATGAAAATATCTTATTTACCGCTTCTTCTCAAAAAAAAAAATAGATAATAAATGGTACGTAAGTACTATTAGGGGCTTTAATAATACTACCGGTGTAACCCCTCATTTTACAATAAATGACGGTCAAATAAACGGGAATAATGGATGTAATAATTTTGGAGGAGCAATAAATATCGATGATTCAGGTGTTTTTAAACCCGGTTTGTTGCATGTAACAGGTAAGCATTGTCCCAAATTGGTAGCACTTGAAAAAGCATTTCATGCTGCTTTTGACCCTGCCGCTTATTATAAAATCACAGAAGGTGTTTTATTTATTTTAGATAAATCAAAATATGTATTAATGAGCGCTTCTATCAGTAAACCGAATATAATAGACAGCGCATCCTATCAACCTTATATCATTGAATACAATACCTATTCTCAAAACCTTGCTTTTAAGAATAGAATAATTGAAAATAAAAATACACTTTACTATTTCGATTTACAACCTAGGAGAACGAGAGAAAAAAAGCGAACTTTATCGAAAACAGATCTTAAATTTTTTAAAGACGAACTGCTTAGAATTGATATAAGCAACTTGGAGTCTCTTAGCCCACCTTCAACAAATTTTAAGATTAACGAAGCTGTTGGTGCATCACTAATTGTTTCTTTTGAGGGAAACACGTATCGTGTTCCTACTTTTGACCATGGAAATCCACCCATTGAAATTAAGGCTATCGTCCAAAAAATAATGAAACTGCGTCTAGAATAAAGTGTCTTTTCCGGTTTCAAAACCCGTATCAATAAGTTTGTCTTTCTTTTTAGAAGCAATAACAGCTAACCGGTCACAACGTTCGTTTTGTGGATGGTTATTATGTGCTTTAATCCAAATCATCTTGGGTTTGTATTCATCGTAGAGTTTGATAAATCTGCGCCATAAATCAGGATTTTTTACATTTGCAAAACGTCTTCTTTTCCACGCTGCAATCCAATCTTGGTTGACTGCTTCGGTTACGTATTTCGAATCCGAATAAACAGCGATCTCTAAATTGTCAAATTTTATTTTTTCTAAAGCTACGATAACTGCCAGCAATTCCATTCGGTTATTGGTCGTCTTTAAATAACCCCCTGAATATTCTTTTACATAGGGTTTCCCGACCCATTCCATTACAATACCATAACCTCCCGGACCCGGGTTACCGCTACAAGCTCCATCTGTATATATGTGAATTTTTTCTATCAAATGTAAGTATATATAACACGAAATTAATATAAATAATTAATTTCGCAGTCAAATGGTCAAAATAAAAAATATAGAACTGGGTGAATTCCCTTTGCTTTTAGCTCCTATGGAGGATGTAAGTGATCCTCCTTTTCGGAAAATTTGTAAAAAATATGGTGCGGATGTAGTGTATACAGAATTTATATCCTCCGAAGGATTAATTCGTAATGCAAAAAAAAGTGCGCAAAAATTAGATATTTATGAAGATGAACGTCCGGTCGGAATTCAAATATTCGGTCATAATCTTGATTCCATGCTACAAACTATTGAAATTGTAGCGGCATCAAAACCCGATTTTATAGATATTAACTTTGGTTGTCCTGTTAAAAAAGTGGTTAATAAAGGTGCCGGTGCTGCCATACTTAAAGATATTCCTAAAATGATACGTCTGTCGGAAGCCATGGTTAAGCATTCTAAACTTCCAATTACGGTTAAAACCCGATTAGGATGGGATGCAAACTCCATAATTATTGAGGAGGCCGCTGAACGATTACAAGACGTGGGAATAGCTGCTTTGGCAATTCACGGACGTACTCGTGCTCAGATGTATAAGGGAAATGCCGATTGGGAACCCATCGCCAAAGTTAAAAACAATCCGCGAATGCATATTCCCATATTTGGAAATGGTGATGTCAACACGCCGGAAAAAGCTGTGTTAATGCGTGATCAATACGGATTAGATGGTGCTATGATCGGTCGCGCGAGTATCGGAAATCCGTGGTTCTTTAAACAAGTAAAGCACTATATTAAAACGGGTAATTTATTAGATGTTCCCTCAATTTCTGAACGTATTGCTGTTGCAAAAGAACATTTAGAAATGGCCACCCAATGGAATGGTGATGTAGTAGGTGTTCTGGAAACCCGTAAACATTATTCCAAATACTTCAGTGGAATAGCACATTTTAAGGAATATAAAATCAGAATGCTAACCGCTCCGACAAAAGAAGAAGTTTTTAGGGTTTTTGAGGAGGTGTTGAATCGGTTTGAGTAGTTTTTAATTTTAACGAACGGACTATATAACTTAGATCTTCTATATACTTAGAAAAATTATTAGTTGTTGCAAAATAATTTAGTATTAGAATTTTATTTTTTAATTCATAATAATGAGTTAGAGATTGAGTCGTATGGAATCCGAAATCATTCTTTATACCTTTAAAACGTGATGTCCTTATGTAATGTGTAGCATCTATCTTGCTTGTTTGCTGACTCGCGCCTTTTTCATTACCAAACCGTTTTTTAAAAGAATCTGTTCTATTCGCTAGGTATAGCTCCATATTTTCATATTCCAAAGGCATTAAATAAACACTTATCTTAATGTATGATATAGGGGATGATGTTGCAAAAGGCTCATTCTTAAGATCCTTTTTTATACTGTTAACGTTGTAAGCATACTGAGCTAAAAGCAAATCCATTTGCTTATTATTCAAAGACAATCTTGCAATTAGATTATCTTTATGGTTTTTAAAAGTTGCATTTTTCCAATACGCCGGATAAAAAAAACTAAAATTTTCATTTTCAAAAACCTTTAC
>JAOZTK010000165.1 GCA_029942185.1 Flavobacteriaceae bacterium | reverse complement strand
ATTTTTTTTTATTTCGGTAATTTTTTTTATTTTCGCCACATAAATTGTTAAAACTCAAAAATTATGACAAAAACCCAAATTGTAACAATCGTATTAATTATCGCCTATATTATATGGGAGATTGCCGTCCGTATGGATTGGGCAAAAACACAAGCTACTATGGCCGCAAAAGGAGGTTCTGCGGGAGCTTTGATGAGAGTGGACCTTATAATTATTTATCCAATATTAATTATTTTAATAATAATATCACTTTATCAATATTTTAAATAAACACTATGAAATATATACACATACTAGTATTCCTATTAGTTGTAACAGTAGGTTGCAAGAACAAACAAAACGAAGTTAAAAAGGATCATGAAGAGCAAACGACTGAATTAAATAAAAAAGAAGAAATTAAAACCGTTGTCAAAGAGACTTCTGAATATGTTTCTCAATCGGTAGATGAAGGTTTAGCCAAAAACATCAAAAATTTTCTTATCAATGATTATTTAAAAAATGACCTTTCAGCAATGGAAGAGAAAGATCGTAAATTTCAATTTTACAAAGTAGATTTGAATTCGGATGGAAAGGACGAAACATTTGTTCGTTTTATGACCCCTTATTTTTGTGGAACCGGAGGATGCACATTTTTACTTTTAGATCATGAAGGAGAAATAATAACTAAATTTTCAGTTACCAGAGCTCCTATTTTTGTAGAGCAAACAGAAGTAAATGGTTGGGCATTGTTACTTGTTAAGGATGCAGGCGTTTTTAAAGAATTAATTTATAAAAATGGCACGTATCCCCCAAATCCATCAGTACTTCCAAAAGCACCTTATGACGCTCCAAGTGGTCATGCCGAAGTGATGTTTGACAAAGATTTCAGTAATGCAAAAACCTATAATTTTTAAAACCCACAACAGAATTTTTTTAAGCAATTTGACTATATTGATAATATTAGTATCTTTGCAACCAATATTAACCATTAATTTTATACAATTATTTATGAAAACAATTCAAACAAAATTATTAATACTACTTATTTTAGTAATAAGTGTAACGACCGCTATGGGTCAAACTTCTAGAGCCACACAATTTAATAATCTAATTGGTGTCAAAGGTGCTTATGCAGAACGTTCATTTAATCAAAAGGGATATCACCATATCCAAACTCACAGAGTGTCTAACCATATATATTCTTATTGGTGGAATAATAGTACAAAAAATTGTGTTTTTTATAGTTTAAATGACGGGAAAATCAAAAAAGTAACTAACACGATACCTTCTGACTGTAACAAATCAACTTATGATAATGGCGATCATGGTTATCATAATAGATATGCAACTAGAGTTCATCATTATCCTAACCAAGTTCATTATTCTGAAGCGTCTAGTAATCAGGCTTTTGATAGAGGTTTTCAAGATGGGTTACATCACAAAACGTATCACAATTTTTATGATGCTAATTTAAAGACTATTTATGCTAAAGGATATACTTCAGGTACAACTCAAAGAACACACAATACTTCTTATCATTCAGGACATGGAGGGTATACACAATATACACAGACACATGATATAAATGGAATGGGTTATGAAGCTGCATATAGGATATTAAAAAACCGTGGTTTTAAAGAAAACAGCAAATCAATGAAAGTGGGAAAAGAGTATATTCTTTGGTATAATCGTCACGGAAACCAATGTATAAGAACGATACGAAGCTACAATCATATTATTTCTGTAGATAAATCACATTACTGCAATAGATAAAAGTTTTATTAGGTTTCCCTTATAGGAAATCTTAAAATTTTTATGAAATAAAAGTATTAAGTCCGGATTTAGAAAATATTTTCTAAATCCGGACTTTTTTTTAGCATGTATCAGCTGGCGGATTGTATAAATATATGTAGTTATAAAGTATCGTTTTAATCTGCTTTTGGAATCTTTTTCTTATAACTCAACTCCTTAAAGTGTGAACTCAGGTTTATAAGACTTAGAGTTATTATTTGATAAGAATTTCATCCAAGCGGGAGTATCTAGGTTTTAAAATAGCAGATATAATTGTCTTATATTTTATTTAGATTGTATTAAATGATTACCTTTGAAACAATTATTAATCAAATTAAAAATATTATTTATGAAAACAATTAAAAAAACTGTATTAATGCTACTTATTTTAGTAGTAAGTGTATCCTGTGGTATTCTAGAAGATACCTCTTTCGATTTACAAGATATGGTAGGTGGAAATATAAGTGGTGCCAAACGCGAACTAAAAGACAAAGGGTATTATCATATCCGAACAGATAGAACGGGGTATGATGATACTTATTCTTATTGGTGGAGTAACGAAAATAATAAATGTGTAAGCTATCATTCAGTTGATGGAAGGGTTAAATCTGTGGCGAATACACTTGCATCAAATTGTAATAAATCAACTTATAGTGATGGGAATAATTATTATAATAAATATAATACTAGAGAGCATCACTATCCTAACCAAAAGCATTACGGTCAGGAATCTCATAATTTTGCTTTTGATAGAGGTTTTCAGGATGGGTTATATCACAAGACCTATCATAATTTTTACAGCGGAGAATTAAAAGGTATTTATGCAAATGCTTATGCAAAAGGAGCAGCAGAAAGAAATCACAAAACTTCCTATCATTCAGGATATTCGGGTTATAGACCACATATTCAGGTATACGATTTAAAAGGACATACATATGAATCTGCTTACCGTACATTAAAAAGCAGGGGTTTTAGAGAAAATCAAAAATCAATGAAAAAGGGAAAAGAATACATTCTTTGGTATAACCGTAGCACGGACCAATGTGTAAGAACTATACGTGGCCATAATCATATTGAAGCTATAGAAACCTCAACCTATTGTAACAAATAAAAAATCAATAGAATAAGATCTTAAAAACGGATTTAGAAATAATTTTCTAAATCCGTTTTTTTAGTATGTATATATGCTAATAGATTGGGATTTAGTAAATTAAAACACTCTTTAAAGACTTACATAATATTCTTTCGTTTAAACCAAAAATAGATTACGATTGCAATCAGCAGCATTACTCCAAGGAGTATAAAATAGCCATATTCAAATTTTAACTCGGGCATATAGGGGAAATTCATACCATAAATTCCTACAAGAAAAGAAAGCGGTAAGAAAAAGGCTGAAAACACAGTGAGTAATTTCATTACATCGTTACTTTTTTGTGCTTTAAAAGCCAAATAAGAGTTGAGAAGTGTTTTACTATCTTCAATAATATCCTCATATAAAAATAGATTTTTTATCAATGTCTCTTTTAAATCTTGAAGGATTGATTTATTTTCTTTTTTAACAACAAATTGATTTAAAACATTTTGTGTAAGTAGTAATATTTTTTTTGATAATCGGGCTTTAGATTTTTGAAAATACAAGTCCTCTATAGAGATAAAGTTTTCATTTTTTAGGAATATATTTTGTTCAAATTCATCTATTTTATCACTTTGTAACTGAACGGGTTTTGCATAAGTCATCAAAATGTTTTTGATAATACGAAGTGCTAACAACTCACTACTTTTTGCTTTGTATTCAATGGCATTGATAAAATCGAAATCTATTCGATGTAAGGTTAAAAGCTCGTTCTCGTTGTAGAAAAAAGCAATTTTACGTGACAAATCACCAGTTGATGTTGCTTTTTCATCTACATCTGCGGTGTGTGCTCTTAGGATGATAAAGGTGGTATTGTTGATTTTTTCAATTTTTGGCAAATGGCCGTGTTCCAAAACATCTTCTATCAAGTGGGGCTCAAGACCGAACTGAATATCTAATTTTGCCAATTGTTCAGAATTAGGTTTGGTAATATCGGTCCAAATAAAGTGGTTAAATTTTTTGACAATTTTATTTTTCATTTTTTCTTGCTTGTGAGTGTTGTTAAATTATGAACACTTGTGAGTCTAAAACTACATAATATTTAGTGTTTTGGAAAATTATATTTCTAAAAACAATTTGAAGTTATTTGGATTTTATTTTTTTATTAATCCATTTGACAGGTTTTTGAAG
>JAOZTK010000164.1 GCA_029942185.1 Flavobacteriaceae bacterium | reverse complement strand
GATCCAAAAGGATTGAATGCTGAAAAAATTGACTACATGTTAGAATTGAGAGCTTCAAACAACGATATTGCAGCTCCTTATGCTGAAGAATTTCCTGAAGCTACATTTTATGCAGGCAAAAGACCTTGGGAACAAAAAGTAGATATTGCCATGCCTTGTGCGACTCAAAATGAGCTGAACGAAATGGATGCACAACAATTGGTTGACAATGGTTGTATGTTAGTTGCAGAAGGAGCAAACATGCCTTGTACAGAAGAAGCTATTGAAATATTCCAAAACAACAAGCTATTGTATGCACCCGGTAAAGCATCTAATGCAGGTGGTGTAGCAACTTCCGGTTTAGAAATGAGTCAAAACTCACTTCGTTACTCGTGGAATAATGAAGAGGTTGATTCTAAATTACACAAAATCATGAAAGATATTCATATTGCTTGTGTTCAATATGGAACTCAGAAAGATGGTTATGTGGACTATGTAAAAGGTGCAAATATTGCAGGTTTTGTAAAAGTTGCCGATTCGATGCTTGATTTGGGAGTCTTGTAATTATATTTATTTCAAACCTCAGTTCATCTGTCTTTTTTTTTTAGAAGAAAGATATAAAAGCTGAAAGTAAGGATTAAAAACCCGATACAAAAATGTATCGGGTTTTTCATTTTGATTATAGTATCTTTGCCACAAAATTTAAAAACAGTTATTCCGTGAACAGTATTGTAGCCATAGTAGGAAGACCCAATGTAGGAAAATCAACCCTTTTTAACAGAATGGTGCAACGCCGTGATGCCATAGTAGATGCAATAAGTGGTGTTACACGTGATAGGCACTACGGGAAAAGCGATTGGAATGGAAAAAATTTCTCACTAATTGACACCGGTGGTTATGAAGTGGGCTCCGATGATATTTTTGAAGAAGAAATTCGCAAACAAGTGCAATTAGCTATTGACGAAGCCGATATAATTATTTTTGTTGTCGATGTTGAAACAGGGATTACACCCACGGATGTACGAGTTGCCGAAATACTTCGAAAAGTTAAAAAACCCGTCTTTATTGCCGTAAATAAAGTTGATAATTCCATGCGTCAAGCTGATGCCATGGAGTTTTATTCTTTAGGTCTTGGTGAGTACTATGCTATATCCTCTATTAATGGTAGTGGAACCGGTGAATTGCTAGATGCCGTTGTCAAAGAAATTCCCGAAGATACCGATGAAATTAGCGATGATTTACCTCGTTTTGCCGTTGTAGGACGACCAAATGCCGGAAAATCTTCGTTTATCAATGCCCTTATTGGAAAAGAACGAAACATCGTTACGGATATTGCCGGAACAACTCGAGACTCTATAGACACCAAATACAATCGATTTGGCTTTGAGTTCAATCTAGTAGACACCGCCGGAATTCGAAAAAAATCAAAGGTCAAGGAAGACCTAGAGTTTTATTCAGTGATGCGCGCGGTACGTGCAATTGAACATTCGGATGTAATATTATTAGTAGTAGATGCTACCCGAGGTTTTGAAGGTCAAGACAAAAATATTTTTTGGTTAGCAGAAAAAAATAAAAAAGGAATTGTAATTCTTGTCAATAAATGGGATTTAATCGATAAAGAAACAAACACACTTCGTGATTTTGAAGCTAAAGTTCGAAAAGAAACCGCCCCTTTTACAGATGTACCCATCCTTTTTATCTCAGCCTTAACCAAGCAACGCATTTTTAAGGCTATTGAAACCGCTGTAACTGTTTTTGAAAACCGTAAAAACCGTGTTCCAACTAAAAAGTTGAATGATGCTCTATTACCTATTATTAAACATAATCCGCCACCCGCATTAAAAGGGAAATTTGTGAAAATTAAATTCTGCACCCAACTACCTACTCCAACACCCCAATTTGCATTTTTTGCTAATTTACCTCAATATGTAAGAGATCCTTATAAACGTTTTGTTGAAAATAAATTGCGAAAAATATTTAATTTTAACGGTGTCCCAATAGTTATCTATTTTAGAAAAAAATAGTTTTATCTTATCCATTATAAGAATAATTCATACCTTAGCTTTTCTTAAAATAATTAGAAACTAATTTATAAAAACTGATGATATATGAAAAAACTAATTTTATTTACATTTTTAGCGACATTATTTATTTCTTGTGGTTCTTCAAAAATCGTACGACAATCTAAAAAAATAGTTAAGGGGGATTGGTTGTTAGAAACCATCACGTATGGTGAAACGGGTAAATTTAAAGTAAATTTATTAGACGACGCATCCACTACTTGTTTTGAAGGTAGTTCTTGGCATTTCATTCCAAATAATAATACCGGTACTTACAATATGAATACTGCAGATTGCCCTACCGGTAATCGGTTTTTTATATTTACAATTCAGGAAGTCGATAAAGACACCGGATTGTACGATTTTCTGTTAAAGCCTACTGATGAAAAAAGAAAATCTGAAACCAATCGTGGTTATAGATTACAATTAAAACAACTATCAGACCTATCAATGCAATGGGAACAAATTGTTTCCTTAGAGGGAAAACCCTTTAGTATATTTATGAACTTCTCAAAAGTTGTCAAATAATCAATCATTAAAATTTAATCTGTAAAAAATGAAAACAATTAAAAAAACAGCTGTATTTACTTTGACACTTATCCTTCTGATAGGGTTTTCAAGTTGTAATGCAATAAAAAATACGAATAACAAACAAAGAGGGGCCGTAATTGGAGCTACTAGTGGCGCAATTCTAGGTGCCATTCTTGGTAAGAAAGGTAAAAAAACTCAAACTGCTATAATTGGAGGTGCTATTGCAGGTGCAGCAGGAGTATTAATCGGGAATAAAATGGATAAACAAGCTCAAAGAATTGAAGAAGAGATTCCCGGAGCAATAGTGGAACGCGTAGAGGATGGTATTATCATTACCTTTGATGAAAATAGTGGTGTATTTTTTGAAACCAACAAATATAATATCAATACAAATTCACAAATAATTCTCGATAAATTATCCGTTATACTTGAAGAGAATCCTGATACAAATGTATTGGTTGTGGGGCATACTGACAGCGTAGGTGCGGAAAAATACAATTTAAAACTTTCTGAAAATAGAGCTTATGCGGTAACTCATTTTTTTACACAAACAAAAGGTCTAAGCCAACTCAGATTTACTACTAATTGGTTTGGGGAAGCACACCCCACACACGATAATAGTACAACTGAAGGACGTGCTAAAAACCGGAGGGTAAATATTGTAATTGTTCCCAATAAAAAAATGTTGGAAAATGCACAAAAAGAAGCCGGAGAGGATTAACAAGTAGATTCATAACTTATAAATTCCGTTTTCGATAAAAAGGAGACGGAATTTTTTATTTTTATACTTTTGTCAAGACCATGCAAAATACATCTATAAAGACATCAAAACTTAATGCTCTAATTCTTATTGGGGGAAAAAGCAAAAGGATGAACACAGATAAAAGCAAGCTAGAATACCATGGCATTCCTCAATGGAAATACCTAGTTAACTTGCTCCATGATTTTGTCGATACCGTATATATCTCTATTAGGGCAAATCAAAAACTGAACTACCCAAACCTCATTACCGATAAAGTGGCAGGATTAGGTCCTTTTGGAGCAATTCAAACAGCTTTAGAAACAAAACCAAATGAAGCTTTCTTAGTGCTAGCAACAGATTTACCTTTTATCGATAAAAAAAGTGTTGAATTACTCGTAAAGAATCGTGATATAAATAAGGCTGCAACTACTTTACAAGCCAAAAATAAAGACTATCCTGAACCTTTAGCAAGTATTTGGGAAGCTAAATCCTTATCCACCATTCAAAATTTTTATAAAAATGGCATTTATAAACCCATTCAAGTTTTAAAGAACATTCCTGTTAAGAAGATTATTGTTGCCGATCAAATTGTACAAAATATCAATACAGACATGGAGTATCAAAAAGCTATTAAAAAACTAAATCTAGAGAAATAAAAGGTATTAAACCTCAGGGTTGAACCCTGAACCCAATAAAAGGAATCGACCTATCACGCCTTTGTCGTGACAGGAA
>JAOZTK010000163.1 GCA_029942185.1 Flavobacteriaceae bacterium | reverse complement strand
GAAGAGCCGATAACCACAAAGACCAAGAACAATACTTTATAAACCGTGTCAGTTACACGACCTCTTCCAAATAAATACTTCCAACCTTGTAGTCCGTAATACGACCAAGACAACATCGTAGAAAAAGCAAAAAGAATAACGGCTATGGTTAAAACTATTGAAAAATTGGGTATTGCTGCATCAAAAGCTATTGAGGTTAAATCTACACCACCAATTCGTTGTCCGTTTTCATTTAACAACACTTCAGAATTTATAACATCTCCATAGCTAAACAATCCTTTTTTAAGATTCATTACAACAATCACCAAAGCAGTCATTGTACATATAATTACGGTATCGACAAAAGGGCCGATAGAAGCAACGATTCCTTCACTGGCTGGGAAACGTGTTTTTACGGCTGCATGTGCAATAGATGCTGAACCTACACCGGCTTCATTAGAAAAAGCTGCTCTTTGGAAACCAACAATCATCACACCCATAAAACCGCCAATCCCTGCATTGAGATTAAAAGCACCATTCCAAATTTGCAAAACGGCATCCGGCATTAAGGGCAGATTCATAACTATAATCACAAGAGCGGCACCTACATAAATAATAGCCATAAACGGCACTACTCTTTCAGTTACTTTACCGATACGTTTGATACCTCCAATAATTACCAAACCAACAATAAGCGCAACACCTACGCCAAAGAAAAAACCTGCCGAACTTGATTCTTGAAGGTTGAATAACAATTTAAACTGTGAAGCTGCTTGATTGGCCTGAAACATATTTCCGCCACCGAAAGAACCTCCTATAACCATAACTGCAAAAAAGATGGCTAGAAATTTTCCAAACACACCCAATTTAAAAGCTTTTAATCCTTTAGATAAATAATACATCGGCCCTCCATAAATCTTTCCATTTTCACCTACTTCACGATATTTCACTCCAAGCGTAGCTTCCACTAATTTTGACGACATTCCCAGGAAACCGGCTAATATCATCCAAATGGTCGCACCGGGGCCTCCCAGAGCAATGGCAACAGCAACACCGGCAATATTTCCCAAACCAACTGTTGCAGACAAAGCTGCTGTCAAAGCTTGAAAATGTGTAACCTCACCAATAACATCTTCTTTTTGAATCGTCTCAAAAATATCGCCACCCGGAGTAGGATCACCCGCCATAACATCTGCGCCATGATGATCCACATCGTCATATTTCCCTTTTGCTGCTCGTATTGCAACACCCAATAATCGAATATTTGCAAATTTGTTATAAACTGTAAAGTAAAAAGCACCTATTAAAAGAATAATTATCACAATAGGTACATCCATCCCCACAATTGTTATGGGATAAAAAACAATATCGGTTACCACTTTAGAAATGGGTGCAAACCATTCTTCTATTCGCTCATCCATCCCTTTTTCACTAGTTGCCTCTTGTGCAAATAAAATAAAATTGGAAAATAATAAAAATGTCGAAGTAATTAATTTTTTCATGTTCTTCAGTATGTTTTTCACTTAGATAATCAGATGCGAAGTTGCTCGAAATAAACTACTTTCAATAAATATCTAATATATCAAAGCCACTATCATTGTATTTAGGTCACAAAATATTACTAAATAATATGATTTTATTAAAATAAGCCGCAATATCCTAAAAAAATGAAGTATTGACAAATATTAGTATCGCTTTGTTGAAAACTATCTATAAATCATTTTGAAATTGTGCTAATCCTTCTGCAAAATTAAGGGGCTTAAAACCTAACTCATCTATGGCTTTTGTCAAATCAAATCCTGTTTTGGGTGGTCTTAAAGCTTTTTGACTTAATTCGGAAGTAGCTATAGATTGAATAAGTTCTTTGGGCAAGTTGTAAAAGTCTGCGATTTGTACTGCCAAATCATAGATAGAAAGGTATTCATTACCGGAAATATGATACACACCAGTTGCTTGTTTTTCCATTGCCAACACACAGGCATCCGCTATACTTCCTGCATAAGTCGGCATACGGAATTGATCGTTTACAATACGAATAAGTGTCTTATTTTCCAAAGACTCTTTTACCCATAAAACAATATTACGACTTTTCATATTCGCAACTTTCCCATAAACCAATATGGTTCGTAATATTGTATACTTAATAAGTATTTTTTGAATTACTTTTTCAGATTTTAACTTTGAAAGTCCGTAATAATTTATCGGATTCGGAGTGTCATTTTCACGATACATTCCGTCAACGCCATCAAAAATAAAATCCGTAGAAACATGAATTAAATGGGTTCCCAATTCAAAACTAATGCGGGCTAACTGCTCGACAAAAGAGACATTGACAACATCACATTGTGTTTGCTCCACCTCACAGGCATCAACATTTGTCATGGCTAATGCATTGATAATAAAATCAGGTTTTATCAAATTCAATTGAAGTTTAATACTTTTGAAATCGGTGATAGCTATCTCAAAATAATTGAGTGCAGCCACTTTAGAATTGCGATTTTCGCCAGATGCCATGGCATAGAGTTGGTACTTAGAGTGCTTGTAGAGCTTGTTTACCAAGGTCTGTCCCAACAAACCATTACTTCCTATGACAATAACTTTTATCCGCATTTAAAAAATTTCGTGTAATTTTTCGATTTGTTCTAAATTTCCTAAAAGAATCAGATGTGAATTAGGTTCTAATATCGTTGTAACATCAGGATTAATTGTGTATTCAAAATTCGCATTTTTAAAACCGATGACCAAACAACCTGTTTTACGACGTAAATCTAGATCGAGTAAGGTTTTGTTTATAAATTCTTCAGGCAAGTTATTAACGGCAATTTCTTCCAAATTCGTTTCCTCCTTTCCTTCAATAGAGATCCGTTCTACAAATTCCACCAAATCAGGAGTTACTATTAAGGATGCCATGTGATTGCCTCCAATCTTATCCGGCATAATAATGTTATTGGCTCCGGCAACTTTCAGCTTACTATACGAAGTGTCCTTTGAGGCTCTACTGATAATAACCAATTCTTTGTTCATCTGTCGAGCCGAAAGAACTACATATAAGTTATCTGCATCCGAAGGCATGGTTGTAATTAAATGACTTGCCAAACCAATACTCGCTTTTTCTAACGTCTTATCATCCGTTGCATCTCCTTCTATATAAAGATAACCCAGTGCTTCGATTTCTTCAATAACACTTTTATTCGACTCAATTATAACACAGGATTTGTCATAAGAAAGTAATCTTTCCATCGCTTGTTTTCCATTTCTACCAAACCCACAAACAATGGTATGATTAGTTAGTTTTTGAATTTTTTTTTGCATTTGTATCTTATTAATTTGTTCAAAAAAACGACCATTAGCTATAAACTCAGATATTACCGATATTACATACCCATAGATACTTATACTGGTAATAATTAAAAATATCGTAAATAATTTTTCTGTATCACCCGATGGATGCACCTCAGCAAAACCTACTGTTGTAGTGGTAATTATAGTCATATAAAGAGCATCTACCCAAGAATAGGCCTCTGAAATAAGCTTGTAACCCAGTACACCAATAACAACAACAAGCAACATAGAGCCAAGGGCACGATAAAGCTTGTTATTCAAATATTTCATATCTAAAAAAAATTAAAAATGATTCTTGTCATAAAACTATAAATCAAAAACAGAACTACGTTTGGTATAGACCATATCTTTTAGGCGTAATAAAAAAGCCAAAGTAAGATATACTCCAAATGACAAACCCACCGTTACAAAACTAATATACACAAAAAACAACCGAACATTAGAGGCACGAATCCCAAGCCGATCGGCTAAACGCGAAAGCACGTTAAAACCGTGTTTTTCAAAAAAATATTTTAGCTGGTAATCTACACGCATTCTATTTCTGCTTTGGACTTGCAAAATACGAAAACGATTTACAATTATCAAACAGAATATTTATATATTCAAGAAAACCGTAACTATTCCGCCGTATTTTTCACATATAAATGTTCTATATTCTGTTTTTTTGTCTCTATAGACTGCCAACTGTATACTGCTTCTAAAAAACTTGTATTTGGTAAATTTACAATATCATAGCCATTTTTTTGACTGATGTTTAGCTCGTTTGTTGAAAAATTAAA
>JAOZTK010000162.1 GCA_029942185.1 Flavobacteriaceae bacterium | reverse complement strand
ATTGGGTTCAGTCCCGATAGCTATCGGGATACCCTGAGGTTTAACACCTTTTATTCCGTCAGCAATGAATCGATAATAAATAACGGAATGAGAATAGAAACATACGCAAGAAAATCCCACGGGTCATAAGTGGCATTGTACACATTGAAATACTGCATGATTTCAATTCCAAAGGAAACAAATAGGAAGATGGTTAGAGTTTTTTTTGGTGTAAAAAAACGAGTCCATACATTATCTGCCTGAGTAGTAAAAAGTCCCCTAAACAATATGTAGTTCCATGCCGGACCTACCATATCTAATACATATCCCTTCCAAAAATTGCCTAAATCAAACCAAATGCTAGCCAATCCGATAGCCCAAAGAAAAAAAAGAGCGATTGCCCAATAGGGAGCGAATACATTGTGCATGTTTTCTTTTGTTTTACGTTTGACGACTACATTTTCCATATTGTTTGTAATATCTCAAGTTTTTTTTAAACTATATAACAGTTTTAATAGGTAATTCCGTTTTGGAGCTACAGCCCAAATATAATTCTTTTCGACAGATAATTGTCTTTTTTTATTTATTGGTTTGATTAAAAAAGGTACTTTTACAAACGACAAAAAGCACAGAACGGCTATTTATTTTGAACAGATTTCACATTCATATTAAAGGAATTGTACAAGGTGTGGGTTTCCGACCTTTTGTCTATAAATATGCTAAAGAATTTGGATTAAAAGGATGGGTAAATAACACGAATGATGGCGTACATATTCATCTAAATACGGATAGAATAGGAGCAAATACTTTTTTAAAGTTGTTATTGAGTAAACTGCCTCCTTTAGCAGTGGTAACACAAAGTAGCATAGAAGAAATTCCCTATCAAGAGTATAAGACTTTTGAGATCATTAGCAGTAAAAGTGATGTAAAGCCCAACCTGTTATTAACTCCTGATGCGGCCATGTGCCCCGATTGTAAAACGGAGCTACACAATACTAAAGATAGGCGATTTCACTATCCATTTATTACCTGTACAAACTGTGGCCCACGGTATTCAATTATTGAAAATTTACCTTATGACAGACCCAACACCACGATGAAATCTTTTCAAATGTGTAAAGTATGTCAAAAAGAATATGACAACCCATCAGAACGAAGGCATTTTTCTCAAACCAATTCATGTTCCGATTGTCGTATAGAAATGCAAGTTTTTGAAAAAGGAGTATTAAAAGAAAATTTTACAGATTTAAACTATATTGTTCAAAAATGGGAAGCAGGTAAGATTGTCGCTATTAAAGGAATTGGAGGCTACTTATTGACTTGTGACGCTACGAACTCCGCTGCCATAAGAACTTTACGGAAGCGTAAGAAAAGACCGGCAAAACCTTTTGCATTGATGTATCCCAATCTAGCGCTTATAAAAAAGGATGTACTTGTAAGTGAGAAAGAAGCAAAAGAATTGCAAAGTATCCACGCACCCATTGTGCTGTTAGAAACCAAAAAAGGATTTCCCGGAAAAATTGTTTTAAAAGAAATTACACATGGTCTATCTCGCTTAGGGGTTATGTTACCTTATACGCCATTGTACGATCTGTTGTTAAACTCGTTTCAAAAACCCATTGTAGCAACTAGTGCTAATATAACAGACTCTACCATTATTTATACCGATAAAAAAGCAATTTCAGAATTGTGTGAAATTGCGGATATCATCTTATTGAATAACAGAGAAATTTTAATTCCACAGGATGATGGAGTCGTGCAGTTTTCACGTAAATACCAACAAAAAATCACCTTGCGACGTTCACGGGGTAAGGCTCCTAATTATATCAATTCGGAACTGCTGACGCCTAAAGAAACTGTTTTTGCCGGAGGCTCCATGTTAAAAAGTACATTTGGCCTGTTCAACAGACAAAATACGTATATCAGTCAATATTTGGGAAATACGGCAAGTTATGATGCACAGTTGAATTATGAAAAAACCTTTGCGCATTTCAACAGCATATTTGATACAACTATCGATGCAGTTGTCATCGATAAACACCCCGATTATTTTGCGACTAGCTTTGGAAAAGAATTAGCTCAAAAGCAGCAGGCTCAAACCTTTTTATTACAACACCATAAAGCGCATTTTTATGCGGTTTTAGGAGAGAATAATTTATTGGATGTAGAAGGAGTTTTAGGTGTAATTTGGGATGGTACCGGTCTGGGTGATGATGGAAATATTTGGGGAGGTGAGTTCTTTTCTTATGATAAAGGAAACATGACACGCCTTGCTCATATCGGTGAGTTTGATTTTATTTTAGGGGATAAAATGCCAAAAGAACCTCGAATATCCGCTTTGGCAATTGCACATAGTATCAGGGGAGCAACAAAGTATTTAAAACCAAAATTTACTGATATAGAATGGAAAGTCTATCGCAGATTATTAGCGAATGATATAGCTTTAAAAAGTACGAGTATGGGACGTCTTTTCGATGCCGTCTCTTCCTTGCTGTTGGATATTGATGTGCACACTTTTGAAGCAGAAGCCTCGATGAAACTCGAAAAAATAGCAACTCAATTTTATTATAAAAATACGTTGTCATTAGAGAATTCCTATCTAAAAAACAATGTGATTCCAAATAACTTTGTGAGTTTTATTATAAAAAATATCATATTTGATTTAGATAATACTATCGATAAAGCCTATATTGCAAGCAAGTTTCATATCACGCTTGTCGATTATATCATACGTATTGCAAACAAGTATAAAATGAATAAGATCGCTTTTAGTGGTGGCGTTTTTCAAAATGCACTACTAGTAGATATGTTACTAGAATTTATGGACAATAAGTATAAACTGTATTTCCAAAGCGAGTTTTCTCCGAATGATGAAGGAATTCCTTTTGGGCAGTTGATGTATTATAAAATGTTTCACGCTATGGACACAAAGAAAAAATAACGCAAAAGAACAAAGTTTAATTACAACCGCAAAGACGTTGTGCCACAATGTCTTAACAGCTTTGTGTCTTGGCGGTGAGAAAATAAGACTAAATGAAATACCTAACAGAATATAGAAATCCTGAGCTGGCCAAAAAAGTGCTACAAGAGATTAAGGCTACCGTAAGCAAACCTTGGAAGATTATGGAAGTTTGCGGTGGACAAACACATAGTTTGGTTAAAAACGGCATACTTTCTGTTTTACCAAAAGAAATTACGATGTTACACGGCCCGGGTTGCCCGGTTTGTGTCACACCTCTTAATTTGATTGATAAAGCCATTTATTTAGCAGAAAATAAGCAGGTGGTTTTATGCAGTTTTGGAGATATGTTGCGTGTGCCGGGTTCAAAAAAATCTTTATTGGAAGCCAAAGCGAATGGAGCGGATGTTCGTGTTCTATATTCTCCGTTGGAAGCGGTTACTATCGCTAAAGAGAATCCAGCTAAAGAAGTGGTTTTTTTTGCAGTAGGATTTGAAACTACAGCACCCTCCAATGCCTTGTCAGTTATTCATGCAAAGAAATTAGGATTGACAAACTATTCAATTTTAACATCACATGTATTGGTTCCACCGGCAATTACAGCATTGATGGAAGATGCACAAAGTCAAATAGACGGTTTCTTGGCAGCAGGTCATGTTTGTTCGATTATGGGTTATTGGGAATACCTCCCGTTAGTAAAAAAATATAAGGTTCCGATAGTTGTTACCGGTTTTGAACCTTTAGATATCCTACAAGGAATATTGATGGTCGTTAAGCAATTAGAAGAAGGTAGGGCAGAAGTGGAAAATCAATATACGCGAATGGTCAAGGAAGAAGGAAATGAATCAGCGCAGGAGATTATTACAAAAGTTTTTGGTGTTGGCGACCAAATATGGAGAGGAATAGGGACAATTCCGGATAGTGGTTATCAAATCAATGCAGCGTACGAAGCTTATGATGCCGATAAAAAGTTTAAAATACAGATTAAAGAAGTTCCTGAAAACGAACAATGTATAGCGGGGGAAATCATGAAAGGAATTAAAAAACCTTTTGAATGTACGGCTTTTGGAAAATTGTGTACACCGCAAAACCCTTTAGGCGCACCCATGGTGAGTTCGGAAGGCGCTTGTGCGGCCTATTATAATTTTCAAGATATGATTAAGAAATAATAAATAC
>JAOZTK010000161.1:2730-4119 GCA_029942185.1 Flavobacteriaceae bacterium | reverse complement strand
CATCAGTAAGTAGTCGTCATATTCTCATCTATCTGAATAATAAAATCTGCTTTTGCATTGTCCTTTACAAATTTTCTTACATCAGGAACCGATTCGGTGCTGATCGTCAAAATTTTCAGGTTGGGTCGGTATTTTTTTAAATACCAATAAATTCCTTCATAATTATTAGAATGATAGGTGCCGTTATAATGAATCATCAATTGCTTGTTTCCGAGATATTTAAGAATAAAGTGCGCCATAGTTGCATCTTTTATCGCTTGCGCTTTGGGCATATTTTGCATCATTTTTTTCGGCATATGTTTCATGTGCTCCATATCAGTCATCGCTACATATCCGGGTAGTTCAGCATCATAAGGTATTGGAGAAGGAGCTATCCATGTTTTTTCTTCTTGATCCAAAGCATCTAAAGCTTCAAATCCACCTTTAAAAACTTTACTGGCATAGCGACGGGGCACGTTACAAGCACAAACTTTAATTTTGTGATCTTTAGCATAATCGATAAGAGGTTTATAATCTGTTTTATAATTATTCCACAATCTAGCTACGGTATCGAAAGCTTTTTGATCAATTTCTCCTTTCAGATACTCATTTAGTTCCTTTTGATTGTCTTGTTCTATCATTTCAAAACCTAAGACTAATTTGCGTTTTTCACCCATATCTTTTGTGAATTCGTACTGTAACCAATGCGAAATAGGATTGTTGTGAAATTCACCAAATAAAACCACATCTGCTTTAGAAGCTTCTTTTAGAAGTTTTTTATAGGAGGTTTTCCTTCCTTTAGCATTGTATAATTTATAGGCGGATTTTCCTTGCGCTTGCATATTAAATACGAGTAATATCGTTAATAGAGTTGTTAAAAAGGTTTTCATGTTGTATAATTTAGTTCAAATAGTTATAATAGTGGGAGCAAATTTATAACTTTGTAGCAAATATAATCAATAGAAAATTTATAAAATTGAAATCCTATAAACCTTCTAAACAATAAGAGTTAAACGAACTTTAAATAAACACCATGAAATACTTACCAATAGACAGCAAACTTTTTATTAAGAACAGAGCAAAATTTGTAGCAAAGATGAAACCGAATTCACTTGCTATTTTTAATTCAAATGATATTTATCCGGTAAGTGCCGATAGTACCTTGCCCTTTGCCCAACATCGTGATATATTTTACTTATCAGGTGTCGATCAAGAAGAAAGTGTGTTGGTGATTTTTCCGGATGCTCCCAAAAAGGAACATAAAGAAATGCTTTTTCTAAAAGAAACAAATGAGAAAATAGCGATATGGGAAGGAGAAAAACTAACAAAAGAAATGGCATTTAAAACGAGTGGAATCAAATCTGTTTTTTGGTTGCAAGAGATGGAAGGAGTTTTATTTGAAATGATGAC
>JAOZTK010000161.1:0-2630 GCA_029942185.1 Flavobacteriaceae bacterium | reverse complement strand
AAATTTGTTAAACCCGGAGTTTGGGAACATGAAATAGAAGCGGAATTTACACATGAATTTATTCGTAATCGCGCTAATGGTTTTGCTTATACGCCCATAATTGCCAGTGGAAACAACGCCAATGTATTGCATTATATTTTAAATAATAACGAGTGTAAAGAAGGGGAAATAATTTTGATGGATGTAGGTGCAGCTTATGCCAATTACTCCTCAGATATGACACGTATGGTGCCTGTTTCCGGAAAATTTACCAAACGTCAAAAAGAAGTTTACAATGCTGTATTACGAATAAAAGACACCGCTGCTAAAATGTTAGTACCCGGTACAATATGGGCGGAATATCATATTGAAGTCGGTAAATTGATGACCCAAGAATTATTAGGTTTGGGGCTTATTTCCAAAGAAGATATAAAAAATGAAGACCCAAAATGGCCGGCTTATAAAAAATATTTTATGCATGGAACTTCTCATCACATGGGGTTAGACACACATGATTATGGTGTTTTAACGGAACCTATGCAAGCTGGAATGGTGTTTACGGTTGAACCCGGTATTTATATTCCGGAAGAAGGTTTTGGAATTCGTATAGAAGATGATTATGTTATTCAAGAAAAAGGAGATCCTTTTAATTTAATGGCAGGAATTCCAATTACAATTGAAGAAATTGAAGAATTGATGAAATAATTGAGTCGGATGACCAATTTTTTAATAGCCATACTCTAAAGAATACACGTGATTTTTGGAAGCATGGCTATTTTTTTATAAATCTGAAAGCTATTAACCTGAGTTCGGCGTAAGATTTTTAAAATAGGGATATATAAACGCACCTATATTTTCGTCCCTACCGGACATAATATTGTTTCTGGGATTATCGTCTTTAGTTTTGAAGTGAGATTAGAACGATCGCCAACCTTGTGCTATAATTGCTATTTTTTGATTAGCGCGAGTTATCAAGTGAGCGCCTTCATTTTTATCGGTCATATGACCAATTACCGTAAAATTTGGATTTCCTTTAATTTTGTCAAAATCTTTTTGGTCAATAGTAAATAATAACTCGTAGTCTTCACCACTACTCAATGCTATGGTTGTACTTTCTAGATTTAACTCTTCACAAGTGGCAATTACTTGCGGATCTAATGGAATTTTTTCCTCAAATAAATTACAACCCACTTGCGATTCCTCACACAAATGTAGAATCTCCGATGAAAGTCCGTCTGAAATATCAATCATTGAAGTTGGTTTTACTTTTAAATTTTTAAATATGCGAATAACATCTTTTCTAGCTTCCGGTTTTAATTGACGTTCTATAAGGTAATTGTATTTTGTAAGGTCAGGTTGTGAATTAGGATTGACCTGAAAAACTTGTTTTTCTCTTTCCAACACTTGTAAACCTAGATAAGCTGCAGCTAAGTCACCGGTTACCACTAATAAATCGTTTGCTTTAGCACCACTACGATAGACAATATCTTCTTTGTTTGCTTGTCCTATTGCAGTAATACTTATCAGTAGTCCTTTAGTAGATGAAGTAGTATCGCCACCTATTAAATCTATTTGATAGGTATCACAAGCTAGTTTGATTCCACTGTATAATTCTTCGATAGCTTCTAAAGGAAAACGATTGGAAACGGCTATTGAAACAGTTATTTGTTTAGCCGTTGCGTTCATGGCATATACATCTGAAAGATTGACAATTACTGCTTTATAACCTAAGTGTTTTAAAGGCATATAACCCAAATCAAAATGGATTCCTTCTATCAGTAAATCGGTTGTGATAACCGTATTTTTATTGGTTTTGTCTAATACGGCAGCATCATCACCCACTCCTTTAATCGTATTCTTATGGAATATTTTAAAGTCTTTAGTAAGTTGTTTTATCAGTCCAAATTCTCCAATTTTTTCCAAAGGAGTACTTGATTTATCATTATTTTCTAACATATTTTTATTGTCAAATTTATTTTGCAAAAGTACGAATGTTATTCAACTTATAATCCTTGTTTTTTATTGGGGAAATTATACAGAAAAAAAATCTCAAATCTCAATTTTTAATTTCTAATTTATATTGTACATTTGCACCCGCTTACTAACAAAGCAGATTGATAATTGGCCCATGGTGTAATGGTAACACTCCGGTTTTTGGTGCCGTCGTTCAAGGTTCGAGTCCTTGTGGGCCAACTAGCAAATTTAAAAATCCCTTGTAAATCAATTGTTTGCAAGGGTTCTTTTTTTACTGCACCCCTAACGCTACTTCAAACAATAAATAATTCAATTCCTTAGGTTGTTTATACGATAGATATAACACTTTAATCTTTTACAACTGTATATGGCCAACTATAGTGACTATAGATAAATGCCTCTGCATTTTCTGGGGTCGTGATTTTAGCTTTAAGCCTAAATTTAGTTCCTATAGGATATATTTTTATATCTTTAAGAGTATATGAACATGCATATCTATCAAAAATGGATGTTGATTTGGTAATGGGCGAATATGAATTGAACCATGTAGTCCTTTTTTATCCTTAGGCTCATAACTTTCAACTATGATTATTGAATAATCAGATTCTTTCATTTTTGTGAAAATTTATTCGTGAGACTCTAAAAAATTATTCCAATTTTTTAGTTAGTCGAACTAA
>JAOZTK010000160.1 GCA_029942185.1 Flavobacteriaceae bacterium | reverse complement strand
TTTAAGAATATATAAACACTCCTAAAAGTTGCATTTACTAATTGAACTTAAGGTGGGGTAGAAATCTTATCCCGATAATTATTAGGAGGTTTAAGCCCCTAACTCTTCCTGTCACGATAAAGGTGTGATGGGTCGGTATGGCATGGTTTACAATGCTAACTTATTATAATAACTCAGGTTAATAGTCCGATGGTCCTTACCTCGGAGTCGTTAATTTATTATGGATTCTTAAAAATCAAACGAAGTTTTTATAAATAAGGAACGTCCCCAAAGCTGAATATCTCTATCATGAGCAACGCCAATTTGGTTTAAGGTTTCGATGTCAGTCACATCAAAGATATTTTTTGCTCCTATTAAAAGGGATAAATTGTTGTTGAAAAATGCTTTATAAATTGAAAAATCAAAATTATTAAAACCATTTCGTGTATTTTCTCTAAGCACATTTATTCCAGCTACTTCTTCAATATAATGTCCTGTGCATTTACCTGTATATTTGTAAAAAGCATTTAATTGTAGGTCAATTGGATTTATTATATATGAAATTAGAGAATTGAATGATGGCGTAAAATGGAATTTGTCAGATTTAAAGGTCTTGGTGTATTCGTTAAAACGACCCAAATATGAAAAGCCTAAATTGATTTGTAAATTAGCTTTCGATTTGTACTTCATTTGTAAAGAAGTATTTAAAGTTTCTGTTTTGCTAAGATTTATATAATGTCTTTCAAAATTCACCATTTCACTCAAGCCTATTAAATTTTTGATTTCATTATAAAAAAACGAAGGTTCTATTTCTAAGTTATGGTACTCTTTAAAGTTGTATTTAAAAGTATAATACAAATTATAACTATTTGAGGTTTCCAGTTTTAAACTTTCATTTCCAGAAAAGATATAGGTAAAAGGGCCGAAAGTAGGCGTCCAATCTAAAAAAAGTTCTTTAATACTTGGAGCTCTAAAGCCTTTTGCATACCCCATTCTTAGCGTATTGTTTGCATTAATTCTATATTTTAAGTTTAATGCCGGTGACCATAAACTCTTAAAGTTACTATTATACGTGTATCTTAAAGCGGGTTGTATTACTAAGTTGTCAAAGAATCGGTAATTAATACTTGAGAAAAATGAAGTATTTTGAATGTTTTGTTTTTCATTAATAATTCTATTGCCTTTCGCAAAATCAGCTTCAAATTCTAATCCGACTACATAATTAAAAACACTTTCAGTCTTGCTTTTTGCAATTTGTCCTTTAACAAAAAAGCTATCAAAATAATTACCATTTTCGTTTGGGTTATTCTCAATAAGTTCGCTAGAATTTTCATTAGAATTATAGGTGTAGGTCGTGTCAAATCTATCGTAGTTTAAATACGAAGTAGTAATATCAATATAATTATCATTATTTAGTTTTCCTTGAAAATTTAATGAATTATCAAATCGTTTTGTTGTATAATCAATATCTGTTGCTTTGGTTTTTTCAATTTCTCCTAGAATATGCACCAATTCTTTAGAAAAATCGCTTGAAAATCGAAGTTTAAAATTGCCGAGATCCCTTATGTACTTTAAGTTTGTAAAATATTGATATTTATTTGGCCAGGTATAAGATCTAAGATTTTCTTTATTTGTGTTTAAACCATTAAATTTGTAATAACCGGTACTAGCTTTAATACTATTTTTATCGAATTTTGTACCAATGGAGGCTTCTGTCTTTTTCGCATTGATAGATTCGTAATATCCTGAAATGCTTCCTGAAAAATATTCTTTTTGTGTTTTTTCGGTGATTAAATTAATGGTTCCACCCATTGCATTGGTGCCGTAAAAGACGGAAACAGGACCTTCAATAACTTCAACTCTTTCAATATTAGTTAAACTAATTTGATTTAAGTTAAGCACACCATTCACACGTCCGATAAGGGGAACTCCATCAACCAAAATTTTTATATTTTCTTTCGAGACTCCGTTTAAATCTATACTTGACCCAAAGACAGGGTTGAAAGAAAAATCTAAATTTAATTCATGGCGAAGCAATTCAGTTAAGCTTGAAGCTGCTTTAAATTTTATTGTTTTAGCATTGATTACTCTTATTTTATAAATGGAGTTCTTTTCACTTTTTGGGGTGTATTGTCCTGATACAACAACCTCACCGAGTCTGTATATATTTGTGCTATCAAGTTCAAATTCTTGTGAGATGATAGTATTAAAAGTGAGTATAAGCAACACTAAGAATATCAATTCCCTCATAATAGTAGTAGTTTTTTGTCGTAAGCAAATAAGAAAAGTTTAAGATAACTTCTTCTAGAAATCGATTTCTAAATACAAGTTTAAAAAGTAAATTATTAAAAAAAGCATTTGGCAGAAAAAGCTGCCAAATGCTTCTGTTTGTAACTAATAGATATCGTGTGTGGTGTTGTAAACATTAAATTTACCGGTTGGGTTTTCTACCCAATCATCTTGAATTATTTGTTTTACTTTAAGTGTTTTGTCATTATAAATAACAATTGCACTCTTTTCACCCATAAAATAAGAAACCCAAACTTCATCTCCGGCTTTGTTGTACTCCATGTGTACAGCTCTACCATCAACACCTTCAGGAACTGTAAGAGTTTCTTTGAGTTCTAGTGTATTTGTGTCAAAGACGTCAACTGCTGAGTTGAGTTTTGCATCAGGGTTTAAGGTTCTATCGACCCATAAATGTTTTGACTTAGGATGTGATTTAACAAACAAAGCACCACCACCTCGTCCGGTGGCTTTAACTTCTTTAACAACTGTCCATTGACCTTCGCCTGGGTCTGTTTTGATAAAAGAAAGTTTATTTTCTCCTAAGTGAGAAGTTACCCAAAGATTCCCTAAATCATTTTTGATGTTTGTGCCTCTTCCGGGATGTGGTTTAATTCCCGTTTCAATAATTTTGACTAATTTTTTATTGGGGACATCTATTACAACAATTTTATTACTCGCGTTTGCTGCAACCAAGAAGTAGTGTCCGGTAGAATCAAACCCGCCATCGTGTAGATACCTAGCTGTTGGAATTTCTGTAATCTTAGGGTTTTTAGGATCGGTATAATCTACAATATCAACCATACCTCTTTCTTTAATATTACAAATCCATACAGGATCAGTATGAGAAGCAACAATAGCGGCAACTCGTGCTTCATCGAGGAATTCTTTATCACCATCACAAGCATTTCCTTTAGTTTCTGTAACACTTATTGGCTCAAGAGTTTGCGCATCGATGATAGCGATATGACTTGGACTATAACCACCGAATACTAGATATTTATCTTCGTAACCTTTAAATTTTGATACTTCAACTGAACGCGCATCAAAACCACCTTTAACCTCAGCTACAATTGTCGGAATTTTTGTATAGGTGTCAATCATTGTGATTCTACCATCTCTACCAACAGAATAAATATATCTGCCGGAAGAAGATGTTCTTAGGATATGAACAGCAAAGCCGGTTTTTAATACTACAAGTTTTTCTTTTGTATCTCCGTCAATAATGGCAACTTTTCCGGCATCTCTCATAATTACACCAAAATAATTGCTGATGTTTCTATTATGTTGGGGTTTTGCCGGTCTGTCTGCAACAGGAATGATTAATTTCCAACTTTCTTTGATTTCTTTTAATCCATATGGAGGAATTATTGGTGGATCAACTTGTAAAAAACGTGTCATGAGTTCAATGTCAGCTTCTGAAAGAATTCCTTTCCATTCGGGCATACCACCTGGAGTACCACTTTCAATAAATGCTCGTAGTCCTGCAACACCTAAGGTTTTTGTCGCTAATGCAACACCATCGCCATCGGGTAATAAAGAAGGACCAGTAGCTCCTTTTCGAGATGAACCGTGACAACCTGCACATTTATCAAAATAAATGGCAGCTGCTTTTTCCATTTCGCTATCACTTATTTCAATGACAGTAGCAATTGATGCATTTACTTTTTTAGTTTCTTTCTTTTTATCGCTTTTACAACTTAATGATGTAAGTGAGATAGCGAAAATGAGTAAGAGGAATTTAATTTTTTTCATTTTATTATATATTTGTTAGTGAATGTAAATAAAAGAGAATATTGTCTTTTATGTGACAAAAGTAACAAAAGAATCTGTGAAAAAAATGATATATATCAGTAAATGGAATATATATGTAATAAAAGTTACATCTGTGTGAAGAGTTAAAAATGAAGTAAGTTATTCACTCATTTCTTTTATTTC
>JAOZTK010000159.1 GCA_029942185.1 Flavobacteriaceae bacterium | reverse complement strand
AAAATTATGGGCTTGAAATATTTCAAGTCCACAGGTTTTGCACTTGCTCCCTAAAGCTTCCCCATTAAGAATCATCGCAGATAATTCTCGTTCTCGCTACACACAAAAAATCTAGCACGAAAGTGTTGGATTTTTTTTATGTCCGGAATCTCTTTTTACGTAAAGTTTGGATTTTATTCCTAAATAAGGCTCAGCAATAATCAGATATCATAAACTCCAAACAAAATAAGCTAATGCGACAAAATAAGTCTCAGAACTCAGTCCATCGATGAGCCCAAGCTCCTATAATCTATCTTGATAACTTAATTACTAGTTATATGATAGCGGAACACAGAGAAAAACTTTGTGTAGCTCTGTGCCTTCTCAGTGTCCTTTGTGAAATAGCTATAATGCAGCCTGCCCATCCATGACGATACACTTATTATCTATTCTAAAAACGCATCTTTTGGTTTAGTTATATGATAGGTTTAGAACTCCTAATTCCTACAAATTATACTTTAATGTCAGCATGTAATAATTAGGCTGTACAAAATAACGGGAAGTACTGATTAGATAGTCTGTTGCTGCATTGCTATCCATACTAGCGGTTTGTAATAAGTTCGTGCCCGACAGAATAAATTCCCATTTACTATCCGTTTTTTGGTAATATAATTTTGAACTTAAAAAGGAATACTTATTCGCTGTGCTCCCATCTGTATTTCTATAATTATAATAGCTGTAATCTGCAGTCCAAATAAAATCTTTTAGAAAAACTACTTCAATATTAGCGTAGGGTTTGTCTGTAATATATTTGGTTTCTCTCGTATTCGTCGTATAATCATTGATGGATACTTGATACCCTAATTCAAAATTTGGCGCATTTTTAAAACGTGTGGACAAAGCTGCTTTATAACGCTGGGTAAAATTTACGGATTCATTGGTTCCAAAATTATCCAGACTATAACTTTTTCCGTAAGATAAATTACTACTGCCAACGGCTTTAAACTTCCCAAAACGTCTGTCATATCGTATGTTTCCCGAAAAACTTTCATCCGGTGTTAACATATTGATATATTCAGATATACGATCCGTTAAAGTAGGATCTGAATACGTTTTAACTGCATTTAGCCGTTTATTATAGTTTATACTCGCAAAAATATTGGTAAAATTAAACATGTTAAAATCAAAATAACGCAGTGAGTATGTATGCGACAAGCTACTTTCTATATCTCTATTCCCTCCTACCAATGCATTGTAATTTGTCAAGAGATAACCTGCTGCATATTTATTTATATCAGAAAAATCGGTCGTTATTCCGTATTCAAATCGTAAGGAACGGGTATTTTTAAACTTATACTGTGCAAAAAAGTCAGGTAAGACACGTTGTAAATCCTGTTTTTGAGTGTCCTCAAATTGTTGATCCTCAATAGAAAAATGATGTACACTGACACCCGGAGTGAGTGTTAATTTTCCAAATTTTAAATTGTAGTGAAAAGCTAAAAACAAGTCATTATATTTAAAAGAGGCTTGATTGTTTAAATCGTCATTCGTAAAATCATAAACAGCTTCATTGTCTAAAGTTTGGAAGATATTAGAATCTAAGGACTGTTTCGTGTTTGTATTTCCTAATGTAAAATTGAGATTGCTCGTGTTACTGAGAACATAAAAGTAGTCTATTTTGGCATCCCATTTGTTTGTGTTTTGTTTTTTATTTTGTGTCAGATCAAACAAATCAGAGGTTTCAAGCTGTAATAAATCGGAGGCTATAAAAAATTCATTTGGTGAAATTGCATTGTAGATTGGTGTGTTTTCATCGTACAAATGTTGAACAGCTGTTGAAAAAATGTTTTTTTCATTTAACGTAAAATACCCATTCAAATTTTGATTTACGGAAAAAGGAGTTTGTTCTTTATACACATCAATAATTCCGGATACCGATGAATCTGTATTGTTTGTTTCCGTTTGTTTTGACGTTTTTACAATTACATCATAATCCAATTGAAACGATTCATTTGGTTTATAGTTACTACTCAGCTTGAGCATTCCTAACTGATTTTTTAGTAAAGAAGCAGCTGTTTTCTCTTCAGTAATATTGGTAGCGGTATAAAATTGATTCGTATGTGTGAGCATTTCGGTATCACTGTCGTTATAAATGGCAAACCCACTAAAATCTAATTTTTCAGAAGTTGCATAATTAAAATTTAAAGCGGCAAAACGTGATGTGATTGCTTGTGCACGATTATTATTTAAAAAAGAAAATCCCAATTGTTCCGATGAGGTCCGCATGGAGCTTCTTCCTTTTTTCATCATATTTTTAAAACCACCTGAGAATTTAAAATAATCACGCATGGTAAAAGGCACTTCCCCGATGTTGTTAAAATCGGTTAAAATATTAAGACTCTTTTTAGGGCTGTAATAAAATAGTTTAGGGTGTACTAAATAGCGCTCATCAGCTCCACCACCTGCGGTAATTTCGCCAAACCAAAAATGATCTTTTCCTTCTTTTAGCCGAATGTTTAAAGCGATGGCATCTTCATCATTTTCAAGACCCCGCATTTGCGAAACTTCGTTGTAGTTTTTTAAAACCTCTACTTTTTTTACAGCATCTGCAGGAATATTTTTGATGGCAAGTTTTGAATCCCCATCAAAAAAATCTTTTCCTTCTACCATTATTTTAGAAACTTTTTTTCCTTCCACTTCTACCTCATCATCCTCATTTATTTCAACACCCGGTAGCTTTTCTAGCACATCTTCTAATTTCTTTTCTTCCCCTGTTGTAAAGGCGTCTGTTGTATAAACAATCGTATCTCCTTTTATGGTTACGGGCATTTCATAAACCAGCTCTACACCATCCAACTCATTTGATTTTTCTTCTAAAATAAAATTAAATAATACCTTTTTATCCGTTTCAGCAGGTGTAAAATTCTTTTTTTTTGTTTCAAAACCCAAATAACTAATGCGTATCGTATAGGTTTTGTTTTTTGTGAGTTTTAGTCTGTAAAAGCCCTTTTCATCACTTACCCCAAAGGATGCCATCCCTCCGGTCTCTGTATTAATAGCAATTATATTTGCCATTTCTAATGCATTTCCGGCTGTATCTTTGACAGTTCCTTCAAGGCTTACATTTTGTGAAAACAAAACAGCTGTCCACAAGCCAAAAAATAACACTAATAACGTATTCATTTTAGACATGACAGTTCCTTAATTAGCAATCATTATATGTCTGCCTCCTCTTTCTCCTTTCTTTCTGCTACCTCCATAAATTTCCATCATTTCTTTTGCTTTCTTTTCCATGATCGCATCAAACTCTTTTTGTGTAACTTTTTTACCTTTAACAGGTTCTTTTAGTTTCATATTTTTGTCGGAATTTAAAACAATTTTAGTACAGAGCAATTGTGTATTTCCTTCATTTAATTCTAAAATAAGACCGGGTAATCCCCCAAAATCACGGGGTCCATTATTTATGGGAATATCGGGTGTGTACCAAGCTGTCACTTCAACTATTTTCGTTTTAGGGAGGCTGTCATTTTCTGTGTTTTTTTCAACGCGGCCCCTGCGTGGTCTTCTCATTCTCGTATTACTCACCTCTTTTGTGGTGGTTGCTTTAAAACAAAGATTCTCACCGATCATTTTTGTTTCGTCCATAAATTTCCAATCATAAGTTGGTAAAGTATCCTTTATTAAAAATGCTTTACTAAAGCTCTCTTTTTGGTTTACATAGCGTTTGTCTTTTACATTTTTATATAAAATACCTGAATTAAAACCGCCAAACATGCGCATGCCGCCATGTCCGGGTTGTTCTATTTTTTCCTGTTCTTTGTAGATAGACTCTTTTTTGGAAAAATGCAATTCAAAGGTTTTTTCGCCAAAGCGTTTCATCATTGCCTTCATGGCTTTTTGTCGTTCGTTTGAAATTCGCGTGCTGTCCATCTTAACATCAAACTTTGTTTTAGATTGATAAATGGCAAATCCCTGAAAATCTTGTGCATGAACAAGAATAGTAAGGAAAAAAACAGGTATAAAAGTAAATAATCGCATAAGGCAGTTTAAGTTAAAAAATTACAGCATCAAAACTAGCCTAATTTATTATCTTTTAATACTAAAAGCTTGTTAAAAAAGAACACAGAACAGGTTGATCATCATCAAAAAACAAAGTTCTTATTTTGATTCGTCTATAAAAACGGCTTTGCCTACTACCCTATTATTCCTTTTATTTATTCGTGAGACTCTTTACTACAGACTCCGAAAGTGTATTATGGCTCTTTTACAAAATACGCTACCAAGCTAATTTATAAGGCGCTACCTTGTTCTGAATACACTGCTAAATAATACTACCTACAAACAAACATTTTCATAAGCA
>JAOZTK010000158.1 GCA_029942185.1 Flavobacteriaceae bacterium | reverse complement strand
TTTGTGTGATGGCAAAAACCAAATGTGCTATTTTCGCGTGGGCTTTTTAATTTCAATATTTTCTTGTAGCAAATTTATTACTCTCGGTCTCTGTTTAGCTTGCCCCTAACTATTACTGTATGGTTAGTGGCGTTTCAAAGAACCGAAACTTTCAGTTTAACACTGAACTTTATTAAAAGAGCAGAACTTCAAATTTAGCACTATGTAGCCATTAACTATACAGATTGTAGCATTTCGTTATTTTTTATCGAGTTTGTTTTGCTCGTCAATAAATGTACTATCATTTAATTTTTTCAATGATTTCATAAAGTCTTTTCCATCTAAAGTAATTAATTGTGATTTAGCAATTTTATTCAGTTGTTTAAACCTTTCTGATTTTTCAATATTATTAATAATCATTATTGCATTTAGGTTTTCAAGATTTGAGAGAACGACTAATTCATTAATACTTGAAAAATCTCTAATATTCATTCCTTTTTTAGCGTGTTTAGGATTTGCATCTCTCCAATCTTTTGCAGTACATTTATACATTGCAACATTTAGCAAATCTGCTTCTTCTGCATAAACTAACCATTCTTTATCTTTTACATAATTTTTTTGTGGCAAAATATGCTCTTTTATTGCATCTGTTTGAATGTGATAATTGGTTTTACTTAGTATTCTCTTAACATTCCATTCAAGGTTGAATTTGTTAGTTTCAATTTCCTTTAATCTTTGAAACTCTTTTATTAAAAGAAGTTTAAACATTGGACTAATCCAAGCCCCAAATTCAAAGGCTAAATCTTTATGAGCGTAAGTTCCACCATAGCGACCTGATTTTGAAACGATACCGACAGCATTCGTTGCTTCAATCCACTTTTTTGGAGTTAAGTTGAAATTATTTAATCCTGCTTGTTTTCTAAAGGTGTCGAATTCGACACCTTTAAAATTGGGATTATGTAAAGTCTCCCAAAGACCAATAAACTCAACTGTATTTCTGTTTCGCATCCAATTTCTGATATGGTCATTACCACTTTCATCCCGAATCATATCTGTTAGGCAGATATAGTCTTCTTCATTTTGTTTTACAATTGAAATTAATTTATTTTCGACTTCTATTTTGGAAACTTTACTCATCACTTATTAATGATTAACTGGGTAAAGATAGTTAATTTTAACTTTTAAATTCACAAGTCATAAGGTAAATGGTCACTAATCTGTAACCATTCTTTAATACCACCTATTTTAAGATTCTTTAGCTTTCTTGAAAATTCTTCACTGCCAAAAATGTAATCAATGTGATACGATTTCTCAACCTTTCTATGAAGGAAAAATGTGGGTTGAGTTTCCTTCCTTGTTCTTCATTTGTAAACTTGTGATATAAACTTTTTCCTTAATGCTCCATTACAATTCTAAGTAACTATTTTCAATTTAGTTCAACATGAACTCATCGCTGGGTCGTGCCGACCGCTTATAGTTCTATTTATTGCCAACAGTTTTTTATTTCTTAATTATTTTTTTTACTCCAATATTCCCATAAATATCAGTTACTTTGACCATGTAAATACCACTATTAAGGTTTGAAATATTCACTTTACTTGTATCCGTAACATAAATATATATTTGACCAAATGAGTTAAAAATTTTTAATTCTTTTATTACAGCATCTGATTGTATTGTCAAATATTTGAAGGCAGGATTTGGATATATTGAAAAATCAGTCGTTAGGTTTTGATTCATACCTGCTGTCCCCGTATTTACATACCATGATAATTTTTCTTGATAATAAGATGCAGTTAAAATGTCATTTTTATTATCTCCATTTAAATCAGCTGAATATACACTTCTATTATCATTAGAAGAAATAATTATTTGCTCACCAAATTCTCCTGTACCATTATTTTCAAACCATGATAGTGTACCTGCATCTGCAGTTGAAACAATATCTAAATCATTGTCGTTGTCAAAATCCTGAGCAAAAACATCTGTTGCATTAGTTTCATAATCAATTAGATGTAGCGAACCAAAATTACCATTCCCATCATTTTGATACCAGGCAATTTTATTATTTCCCATAGCTGCAAAATAAACATCTTGGTCATAATCTCCATCCAGATCAGCAGTGTACGCAAATTGAATTAAATCCACAGTAGTAGAAATTAAATTTTCTGAGCCAAAAGTGCCTTGTCCATCAATATTCTCATACCATGATAAAGTATTATCCCAAGCACCACCCGCTATAATATCATTATCCCCATCACCGTCGATATCCGAGGCATAGACAGTACTTGCACCATCAGTTGTTGATGAAATAATTTGTTGAGTGCCAAAACTCCCATTCCCAACATTTTCATACCATGCAATTTTATCGTCATACACTGAAGCCGATAAAACATCACTATCTCCATCACCATCAAGGTCAGATGCAAAAACACAATGTCCGGTATTAATTTGATCCGTAATAATAATTTTTGAGCCAAAGTTGCCTGAACCATCGTTCTTAAACCATACAACCTGATCATTGTCCACAGGGTAACCTTGATTTGATTCTGTTAATATATCTAAATCATCATCTCCATCTAAATCCGTAATGTAAATGCTTTGCATAGAGCCTTCCCCACTCACAATAACTTGAGTATTTATAAAACCACCCAATCCATCGTTTTCATACCATATTAATTTACCAAAACCACATGCAACAGCATCCTCATCACCATCTCCGTCCAAATCACCAGTGTGGACATGAACAAAACCAATTGCTTGATCAATTACTTGCTCATCACCAAAAACAATTTGTGAGTATCCCAATTGGTTGATTATCACAAATAAAATTGTTAATAAATTTACTCTTGTATATAAATTTTTAAACATTTATCAAATCATTTTATGTTTCTGCTTAAATTGGTGGCAACGTTCCCGCAATATGGCCAGTTGGCGATTTCCTTGCAGGATGTTTATTGATTTGTTTTTATTTAATTCTTCCATTTTTTTCTTGATTACCCTAATACGCCAATTGGCTATGATTGCGTATTGGCAAATCGTAATTTTTCATGGATGGTTCATTTATTCAATTATTCTCTTTCTATGACTATACTTTATCCCATATTCCTCAAGTTCTTTAAGAACAGGATTGTATATCTCCGGGTAAATAGGTAATACTGAACCTCTCAATGTTATCTTTCCTTCTAATATCAATCTTGTTGATATAGCTACAGGTAATGAAACAGTTCTTGCCATTGCACTGTAACCTCCTGGAATTCCATTAACTACCATTGTTGATGACCATTTTTCTCTTTTACCATTAAAATCAACTATAATATCATCATGGATCATCGCCATATCTTTTTCATGCGGTTGATACGACATTTTTTTTAGCATCAACTCAACTAATACATCAACATTTGAACCTTTGTCAATAGCTATTTGTTTATTTTCGAAGAACCCCAGCCATCTTAGCTTATTAATGAAATCATCATTTGTTTCAAGATTTAAATAATTGGCAATTGCCTCTTCTCCATCTTTAGATGAGTTTACAAGGCGACTTAAAAACTCACTATATGTCTGATTTTCATAATTATTATTAGTTGAATGGTCTAACAGATTCAACTTCATGAATTTTCTTATAGTATTACACCATCCTGTAAATCTGAGAAGACCTCTGTAGAAACTTACATCATCATCAAGTCCATAAGGTTCTTTATAAACTGCACATTTTCTGTTTGGATATGTTTCAAATGTTCCAAGGCCTTCAAGGTCAACAATACGGAAATGATCAAAGAGATTTTTCGCTTTGATAATTTTACCTTCCCTGATATATTCTCCAGATGCCATGGCGGATTTCATCAGTCCCTTTGGATTCCACGAAAACTTATAGCCAAAAGGGTTTCTGTTATCTTCAAATGAAGGTAATCCTGCTCCATAAGAATCAAGACTTATAACTTTGCCTCCTTTTCTTTTAATTTCATCAAGTGACTTTTTAATGCCCATGTGATCAATACCCGGATCTTCACCGATTTCGTTTAAGATTATCACATCTGCCTTTTTAGCCTCATCATCCATTGCTGTTACTTCGGGAATTGTAAAATCTGTATGTATCATATGCTTTTTGTGCTTAATACATATCTTAGTTGATTCTACTTGAAAGGCAGGAGGGATAAAATTTACAACTAAATCAGCTTTGGGAACCATTTTGTCAAGCTTCTCAAAATCCGTAGCATCCCATTGAATTACAGTTGTATTTTTTCTTCCTCCTACTATTGCATGAGCTTTTGATACAGTTCTTGTAGCAATAGTTACATGGTAATTGCATTTATCCAAAAAATAATCAACTACTGGTTTAACTACCATTCCTGCACCTAAAATTAATATTTTCTTTTTGTCCATAAT
>JAOZTK010000157.1 GCA_029942185.1 Flavobacteriaceae bacterium | reverse complement strand
CGAATTGAAAATCAAGCTACAAGCATGACTAATCCCGCTTTTTCAGCGGGATATTGGGTTCAGTCCCGATAATTATCGGGATACCCTGAGGTTTAATACCTTTTATTTGGTTTATCACATAAGTTTCCCATGATGCACCTAAGTAGATATCTATCTGGATGATTCAGCATCTGTTGGAGTGTTCGTAGAATTTGTTTTGGTGTGGCTTCGACAGTTCCTGAAACAAGTTCAGGATGACGTTGTTTCAGTTTGTGTTTAGTCTTTTTGTCTGTTGTTTCAATTTGTGTTTAGTCTTTGGGACGTTGTTTCAGTTTATGTCAGCTCGTCGTAGAGGTCTTTCAGCTCGGGATTGTTCTTTTTTATTAAATCCCACTTCCATTCTTTTTTCCAGTTTTTTAGCTGCTTTTCCCTCTTTATTGCATCGATAATTCTATCGAAGGTTTCGTAGTACATCAAATCATACACATTGTATCTTTTTGAAAAGCTTTCATAGACTTTGTTCTTATGCTTCCATATTCTTTTTTTTAGTTCGGAAGTTACGCCAATGTATAGAACCGTTCGGTTTTTGTTGCTGGTTATGTAGGTGTAGCCTTTTTTTGCCATTTTCTTTTGTCTTTTGTTTGTCGTTCGTTTGGAACGATGTCATTCCGTCCCGATAGCTATCGGGATGATTCAGCATCTGTTGGAGTTTTCGCAGAACTTCTTTTTCGAGGCTTCGTGCGTTCGGTAATCATGCTCTGTCTTAACTTCGTGAGTTCCTGAATCAAGCCCTCCTATCGTCGGGCTTGTTCAGGAAGACGCTGTTTCAGTTTGTGTTTAGTCTTTTTGTTTATCGTTCGTTTGGAACGATGTCATTCCGAACTCGATTCGGAATCTGTTGGTGAGTTCGGTACTCATGATTAAACGTCTGGTGTTTTAATTTGAGTTTACAAACAGTCTGCCGCTCACCGCCTATAGCCCATTGCCCAAAGCCCATCTACATAATCATCCCCGCAGCTACCGTATTATTAGTCGCTTCATCAATTAAGATAAAACTTCCGGTATTTCTGTTGTCGTTATAATCGTCTGCCAATAGGGGAGAAGTAGTACGTATTTGAACTTTACAGATGTCGTTCATGTGGAGCTCTTGGTCGTCTTCTATACGTTTGAATGTATTGACATTTACTTTATACAATACTTTTTTAATAATTGCTTTTTGTTCGTTGCTTGTGTGTTTTAAGACGTATTTAGCTCTGGGTCGCGCTGCTTCCTCATCAAACCAGCAAATCATAGCGGTAATGTCTTGTTTGGTGTCGGGAATATTTTTTTTCTTGACAATCATATTGCCGCGACTGATATCAATATCGTTTTCTAAGGTAAGCGCAATGGACATCCCTTCAAAAGCAAATTCTATTTCTTCATCATACCTGTTGATGGATTTTATTTTGGAATTAAATCCACTGGGTAAAACTTTAACTTCGTCACCCACTCTAAAAATCCCACCTGCCACTCTACCGGCATAACCTCGATAATCTCTATGTGAATCATTTTGAGGTCTTAATACGGTTTGCACCGGGAAACGGGCATCGACCATGTTGTTGTCACTGCTGATATGCATGGTTTCTAAGGTGTGTAACAAAGGGGCGTTTTGGTACCAGTCCATGTTTTTCGAACGTTTTACGACATTGTCTCCTTTTAAAGCACTTATGGGGATGTATCGTACATCCTTAATCATCATTTTTGCCGAAATTTCTTCATACTGTCTTACGATATCGTTAAAGACTGTTTCATCGTAATCTACTAAGTCCATTTTATTTACACAGACGATAATATGTGATATTTGTAATAAAGATGCGATATAAGAATGCCTTTTTGTTTGTTCGATCACTCCTTTTCGGGCATCTATTAATACGATGGCGACATTTGCAGTGGAAGCACCTGTAACCATATTGCGTGTGTACTGCGTATGACCGGGTGTGTCGGCAATGATAAATTTACGTTTGGGTGTTGTAAAATACCTATAGGCTACATCAATGGTAATTCCCTGTTCGCGTTCATCTTTTAATCCATCGGTAAAAAGCGCTAAGTCGATATCTTCCATCCCTTTTCGCAGACTACTCCTTTTTACAGATTCTATTTGATCTTTAAAAATAGATTTTGAGTCGTATAACAATCTACCGATTAAGGTGCTTTTTCCGTCATCGACGCTTCCTGCGGTTGTAAATCTGAGTAGTTGGTTGTTTGATATGTTGTTCATGTTTCGGTTTTCGGTTGTCACGCAGAGCGTGATGGCGCTGAGGCGCTTATAGGTTTTCTGTTGTGTGCTAAGCTTATTTAAAAATACCCTTGTTTTTTTCGATCTTCCATAGCGGTTTCGCTACGCTTATCATCGGCTCGGTTGCCTCTTTCTGTTTCGCGCATACCGGATACTTCTGCCACAATTTTTTCAAGTGTATCGGCATCACTTTCGATCCCACCCGAAATGGTTATGTCGCCCAAAGTTCTAAATCGTACTTTTTTAGTATGGATTTCTTCTCCTTCAATTTTTGGTAGATGTTCAGAAATGGGAATCCACGAATTATTTCGGAAAACCACTTTTCTTTTGTGTGCGTAATAAAGAGAAGGGATCTCAATGTTTTCACGTAAAATATAATTCCACACATCCATTTCCGTCCAGTTACTAATCGGAAAAACTCGAAAGTGTTCTCCCATTTGCATTTTTCCATTAAAGATATTCCACAGTTCGGGACGTTGATTTTTGGGTGTCCACTGCCCGAAATCATCTCTATGCGAAAAGAAACGTTCTTTGGCTCGTGCTTTTTCCTCGTCACGTCTGCCACCTCCAATTGCACAATCGATAGTATTGTCTTCAATAGCGTCTAAAAGTGTGGTGATTTGTAAAGTATTTCTTGTGGCGTTCTTGCCTTTTTCTTCAAAAACTCTTTTGTCATCTATTGCTTTTTGTACGGAACCAACGATCAATTTAACGCCTAATTCTTTTACTAAATCATCCCTAAACTTGATGGTTTCAGGGAAGTTGTGACCCGTATCAATATGCATTAAAGCAAAAGGAATTTTACTTGGGTAAAAAGCTTTTTTTGCCAAATGAGTCAGTACGATTGAATCTTTTCCCCCGGAAAAAAGAATGACAGGATTTTCAAACTGTGCCACTACTTCACGGAGCACAAACACCGCTTCTGATTCTAATTCGTCTAAATAATTTAGGAAGTATTTGGTCATTGTTTTCGGTTTTCAGTTGTCACGCAGAGCGTGATGGCGCTGAGGCGCTCATTTTTCCTTTTTAAATTGTTCTCTACTGCACACTAATGGACATTAGTTTTTAATATAATTTATCATTTATAGAGATCATTATCTTTTCAACGGCTTCGCCAATACTCATTTTTTCAGTTATTTCAACATCAGGAGTATCGGGTGCTTCGTAAGGAGCTGAAATACCCGTAAAATTGGAAATTTCTCCTTTTCTCGCTTTTTTATACAAACCCTTTACATCACGCCGTTCACATTCTTCCAGAGAGGTGTTGACAAAAATCTCCACAAAATTACTCTTTCCTACAATTTTTTTGATGTTATTTCTGTCTTTTTTATACGGAGATACAAAGGCAGATAAAACGACCATTCCCGCATCGATAAATAGATTGGAAATTTCCGCAATACGCCGGATGTTTTCAGTTCTGTCATCCGGAGAAAACCCCAGATTTTTATTGATGCCTTTTCGTATGTTATCACCATCAAGAATATACGTGTGTATCTTTTTTTTGTGGAGTTTCTTTTCAAGTGCATCGGCAATAGTTGATTTTCCAGAACCGGATAAACCTGTAAACCAGATTAAAAAAGAGTTGTGTTTATTCAGCCGGTTTCTTTCTTTTTTAGAAACACTAAAAGAATGCGGTGTAATATTACTCATGGGATCTTTTTTTGAAATTGAGTCCTAAATTAGAAGTATACCATACCCTTTCGTGAAAATAGTATAAAATCATTTTGATAAAAAACTCCCAAACACCAACTTGTAGTCCTAAAAAAGGATCTCCGGTAACAATCCAAGCAATGATAACTGTTGTAGCTGTAGCTACAAAACGCCAGGTGATGGTTTTGGAGAGGTGTCGTTTTTTCGATGGTTTCATAAGTTCAATGTTTTACAGCAATAACCTAAAGGCACAAAGATATATTTTAATAATTTATCAGGATGCGAATTGTCTTATAATTGTTTTTTAACAAATGGGTTGTATTTCTTTATTTTGGCTGAAGGCTATAAAATCTAGATTGAGGCGTTTGATAATATATTGCCCCTTCAGGGCGTTGGTTTTTTGTTTGTTTCGTATGCATAGGGCGTTGCCCTATGCTTAGATATTGATGCCCTTCAGGCATATAGGTAGGATTTTGTTTTGGCTGAAGGCCATAAAATCTAGATCGAGGCGTTTGATAATATATTGCCCTT
>JAOZTK010000156.1 GCA_029942185.1 Flavobacteriaceae bacterium | reverse complement strand
CCTGCAAATAAAGATTAACACGTAATTAACAATAAGCTGGTATTGACTTTTTAAATTTGTGGCGATGAAACACTTATACGTTTATATATTAATTGGACTCTTTTTATCAGGTTGTCAAGAAACATCAAAAGACAGCTCTGTTTACATTGGTGGTGAAATCATCAACCCCAAGTCAGATAGGGTTGTATTAATGCATCAAGACAAGGTTATAGACAGCATTCCTTTAGAAGAAAACAATACATTTGGCGCAAAATTGCAAGGAATAAAACCTGATTTATACTACTTTAAACACGGTAACGAATTTCAATATCTTTATTTAGAGCCCAAGGACAGTATTCATCTTAGATTAAACACATGGGATTTTGACGAAACTTTAGTTTTTGAAGGAATTGGAGCCGAAAAAAACGAACTTTTGTTAAAACTGTTTTTAGTAAATGAAAAAGAAGAATCTATTTTTTATTCTTATTTCTCACTACCTGAGAAAGCGTTTCAAAACAAAATTGACGAAACCTATAAGCGTCATAATGATTTACTTACAACTTTTACTGAATCCGAACAATCTTTATCTAAGCAATACACTCACTTAGTAGAAGCCGCCATAAAATATCCCCTTTTACGATTAAAAGAGCTCTATCCTTATTACCACAGAAAAACCTTAGGAATGGATAGCACTGTAGTTATTTCAAAGGATTTTTATAAATATCGAAAAAAAATAAACCTTAATGATTCCTTTTTATCCGAGTATTATGCCTATCAAAATTTTATAACAGCCCATTTGTACAATCTCGCTTATGAGAAGAATAAAGGAAAAGGATTTGACAAAAATTTTCGAAAGATTTTGCTAAAACTAATTGCAAAAAAAATTAAAACTCCTGAACTTAAAAATCGTCTTTTACAAAAAGAAGTTGTTAACCTCTTTTTCAATAAACCTACTTATTTGGACACAGCATATTTAAAAATTTTTAACAAAAATTGTACGGATTCATTAATAATCGACGATTTCAAACAATTACAAAAGGCTCGAGAAAGCCTACCATCAAATAGCACTTTTCCTAATTTTATAATAAAATCAGGTGTTGAGGAAAGAAAAAATATTAAAGACATCATTTTGAATAAAAATGCAGTTGTTTATTTTTGGTCCTCAAATAATACTTCCCATGAATATCTGGCTAAGAGAGTTCATTTTCTAAACGAAAAATATCCTCAGATTATATTTGTAGGATTGAATTTTAACACTACCTATAATTCCAAATCTTGTTTTATAAAAAAATTAAAAAATCAATATTACTTAACTCGGGATAGCAAAGGGAGAAGTTTGGTCTCAAAAAATCACACCAGAGCTGTATTAGTTGATGCTAACGGAAATATTACCAATAGTTTTGCACGCTTGACTAGTAGTAAAATAGAAAAACAAATCAAAGAACTACTAAAGCACTAATTGCTAACAAATTAAAAATAACAGTTTTTTTTATCATCTGTTAAAGATTGCCTCTTAATGTAACCTAAGTTACTGATAAGTAAAAGATTAAGATGATATATATCATAGTGAAAGATTAATAATTGATTTACCTTTGCATACGATTAAAATAATAACCATATAAAATTATATAAACATGTCAGAACTAGGAGTATTTGAATTTCAAGGAAAGAGGTATGAATTCCCAATTGAAATAGGCACTGAAAAAGAAATTTCAATTGATATTAAAACATTACGAGGAGTCACAGGTGGTGTTATCACTATGGATCCGGGTTTTAAGAACACAGGATCTTGTAAGAGTAAAATAACTTTTTTGGATGGAGAAAAAGGCATTTTACGTCACAGAGGATATGCTATTGAAGAATTAACTAAAAAAGCCAGTTTTTTAGAGGTAGCTTATTTAATTATTTTTGGGGAATTACCCACAAAAAAACAGTTTGCTAAATTTGAAGGAGATGTTAAAAATAATTCACTCCTTGACGAAGAAATTAAAGATATATTAGACGGGTTTCCACGATCTGCTCACCCAATGGGTGTTGTATCTTCATTAACAAGCGCATTGACTGCCTTCCATCCAAAATGTATCGATATACATTCTGAAGAGAAAATGTACAATGCAACTGTAAATATTCTTGGAAAATTCCCGGTCATAGCTGCTTGGGCACACGCTAAAAATGAAGGCACACCATTTAATTATGCAGATAACTCTTTAGATTATATTGAGAATATGCTAATGATGATGTACAAAATTCCTACAACGAAATACAAAACAAATCCCGTTGTAAAAAAAGCGATGGAAGAATTGTTAATTTTACATCAAGATCATGAACAAAACTGTTCTACTTCTACAGTTCGCTTAGTGGGTTCTTCTCATGCTAGTTTATTTGCATCTGTTTCCGCAGGAGTTTCAGCACTTTGGGGGCCACTTCACGGTGGTGCAAATCAAGCAGTAATTGAGATGCTGGAAGAAATTATCAACGATGGCGGTGATGTCGATAAATTTATCAAGAAAGCTAAAGATAAAAATGATCCTTTCCGTTTGATGGGCTTTGGACACAGAGTCTATAAAAACTTTGATCCTCGCGCTTTAATTATCAAGAAAAGTGCTGATGCTGTTTTAGCGAATTTAGGCGTTAATGATCCTACTTTAAAAGTAGCTAAACATCTTGAAGAAGTCGCTTTAAATGATCCTTATTTTATTGAAAGAAAATTATTCCCTAACGTAGATTTCTATTCGGGTATCATATACCGTGCATTAGGTATTCCGGTTGAAATGTTTACCGTAATGTTTGCCATTGGTCGTTTACCGGGTTGGATTGCTCAATGGAGAGAAATGCGTTTGAATAAAGAACCTATAGGTCGTCCAAGACAATTATATATGGGTGCGACTAAACGAGCATTTAAACCCTACTCAGAAAGGTAGTTTTTAAAGCATATCAGTTTCAATTAAAATCACTTTTTGATGTCAAAAAACTTCAAAAAGTGATTTTTTTTTTGGATATTTGCATAGTATGATTTATTTTATTTTACAAACCCTCGCCTATCGCCAAAGATTTGGTTTTTATTAATTGAATCAAATGTTTCTACGATTAAAAGAGTCAAACTAATTAACAAATAAAAATACATTTAAAATGTCAAAAGTAAAAACAATAATAATGGGAGCCGCGGGACGCGATTTTCATAACTTCAATCTAATTTATAGGGATAATGACAAATATGATGTGGTTGCATTTACAGCTACTCAAATTCCGGATATCGAAGGACGTAAATATCCGGCTGTTTTAGCAGGTAAATTATATCCCGATGGAATTCCAATCTATGATGAGTCTGAATTAAAACGTTTAATCGAAGAAAACGATATCGAAGAAGTCGTATTCTCTTATTCAGACATTCATCACGAAGACGTAATGCACAAAGCTTCTAAAGTTATGGCGTGGGGTGCTCATTTTAAAATCTTAGGCGGTGAACCCACGATGATAAAATCCACAAAACCCGTTATTGCTATTGGTGCAGTTCGTACCGGTTGTGGTAAAAGTCAAACCACACGAAGAGTAGCAGAAATTTTAAAAGATGCAGGGCTAAAAGTTGCCGCTATACGTCACCCAATGCCTTATGGTGACCTAGCCAAACAGAAAGTACAGCGTTTTGCAACAATTGAAGATCTTAAGAAACACGAATGTACCATTGAAGAAATGGAGGAATACGAACCACATATTGAAACAGGTACTATCATCTATTCAGGTGTTGATTATGAAGCAATTGTTCGAGAAGCAGAAAAAGAAGCCGATATCATTCTTTGGGATGGTGGCAACAACGATATGCCCTTTTACAAGCCGGACCTCAATATTATAATTGTCGATCCACATAGACCTGGTCACGAACGTTTGTACTATCCGGGAGAAACAAACTTGTTGATGGCTGATGTTGTTATCATCAATAAAATTGTAACTGCTGATTCAGAAGATATCGATTGGATTCGCAATAGTATAAGAGATATTAATCCCAAGGCTATTGTAATTGACGCTGCTTCTCCTGTAGCGGTTGAAGACCCTAGTTTAATTCTTGGAAAAACCGCTTTAGTAGTAGAGGATGGACCAACACTTACACATGGTGAAATGACCTATGGCGCCGGTATGATTGCAGCTGAAAAATTTGGTGCAGCCGATGTAGTTGACCCTAGACCCTATACCGTTGGAACAATCACCGAGACATTTAAAAAATATCCGGATATCGGTAAGCTTTTACCGGCAATGGGTTATGGTGAGCAACAGGTAAAAGACTTGGAAAAAACCATTGCAAACACAGAATGTGATGTCGTCATCATTGGAACACCAATCGATCTAAGACGTATTATTGACATTAAACAACCCTCTGTACGTGTTACTTACGACTTACAAGTAATCGGACAACCCAACTTGGTAGATGTCTTAAAGCCTTTTTTTAAATAAAAATTAAAACACAAGAGACAAGGCACTAAATATTTAGAACCTTGTCTCTGTGTTTTTGATAAAAGGTATTAAACCTCAGGGTAGAACCCTGAACCCAATAACCCGCTGAAAAAGCGGGATTAGTTCGACTAACTAAAAAATTG
>JAOZTK010000155.1 GCA_029942185.1 Flavobacteriaceae bacterium | reverse complement strand
AAACCTACTGTACTCTTGACTTTCTGTGAGATAAATCTTAGGTCGAACTCAGGTTAAAAGGTTTTCGTGGCTGTTTTTTTAACTATTTTTGCTAAAAATTTATCATTTGAAACGTTTTTTTTTAATAGTAATTTTACTGCTATCCGCAATTTCATTTTCGCAGACACGAAAAATTAAGATTGTACATTCAGACAATACTTTTATAAATGAAGAAAAGTATCCGGAGGCAATTGTGGCTTTAGGTAATGTAATTGTAGCGCACGATGGAGCGACATTGCAGTGCAAACAAGCGCTGATTTACCAAAAGGCCAATATTGTAAAAGCTTTTGGAAATGTGATTATAAATCAAGGTGATACGGTCATACAACGAAGTAAATATGTACACTATAATGGGGAGACTAAGATGGCGAAATCGTGGGGAGATGTTGTATTAACAGACCCTAAAATGACTTTGACAACCGATACACTTCATTTCGATAGAGAGCAACAATTATTGTTCTATAACAATCATGCGACCATCAAAGATGACACAAATACATTAATCAGTGATATTGGAAAGTATTATTTGGAGAGTAATAAATTTCAGGCACTGTCAAAAGTAATCATAACCAATCCTGATAACAAGGTAACCTCAAGACATTTAGATTATTTTACGAACACCGGGATTGCTAAATTATATGGGCCGTCGACGATAATAGACTTAAAAAACAGCAATACTTTGTATAGTGAAGAAGGCTTTTATAACAGTAAGACAAGGATTTCTCACTTTATTAAAAATGCAAAAATCACGTATCAGGATAGGGAAATAGAGGGAGATAGTTTGTACTATGACGAAAATAACAGATTTGCTTCAGTGACCGGAAATATTACTGTAAACGACACGATTAACAACACGATCATAAGAGGAGGCTATTTAGAGTATTTCGAAGCTTTAGATTCTGTTTTTGTAGTTGATAAACCTTTAGTTATCAATATATTTGAAAAAGATTCGACTTTTATGCATGCGGATACTTTGCTGGTGACCGGCAAGAAGGATTTTCGAATTATAAGAGCCTATCACCACGTGAAATTTTACAAGAAAGATTTACAAGGAAAATGTGATTCTTTATATACGAATGAATCTTTGGGCTTGACTAAAATGTACAGGCGCCCCATACTTTGGAGTGATTTGAATCAAATAACGGGAGATACAATACATTTTTTAACCCATAAGGAAAGCAAAAAGATGGATTCTTTAAAAGTGTATAACAATGCTTTTGTAATCAAACAAGACAGCACAGGAGGTTATAGTCAAATAAAAGGAAAGGATCTCTTTGGTAAATTTGTCAAGGATACACTCGATAACATCTTTGTATCGGGAAATGGTCAAATGATTAATTATAATCGTAATGAAAAAAAAGAATTGGTAGGCATTACCAAAATAACCTGTAGTAATATGGAATTCTTTTTTAAAGAAGGAGAATTAAATAGTCTTAAATACACCGTTAAACCTGAAGGAAAAACCTATCCTCCTTCGAAATTACCAAAAGAAGAAGAAAAACTTCAAGGTTTTATTTGGCGTCAAGAAGAGCGACCTCTAACTAAAGATGCTGTTTTTAAACACGATAAAGGAGATGAAAAATTAATTTTAGAAATAATTCAAAAGGAAAAGAAAGCAAAAAAAGAAAGAAGAGAAGAAGCCTTTAAAAAATTGGAACTTGAAAAAAAGAGAGCAATAAGTAATGAGAAGTGAGCGATGAGGTAGAACACAGAAACTCAGAACTCGGAACCCAAAACAAACAACTCAATTGAAAAATGACTTTTATAAATATCAAGCTCAAACAACGCCACATCCTTTGGCAATAGAAATAGCTTCGGCAAAGGGGTCTTATGTTTATGACACAAAAGGAAAGGCGTATTTGGATTTTATTGCGGGAGTTTCGGCAAACACATTAGGACACCGCCCGGATGTTGTTATAAAAGCAATTAAAAAGCAACTGGACACCTATACACATGTTATGGTGTACGGTGAATTTATACAAGCGCCTCAAGTAGCTTTATCCAAGCTTTTAGTCGAAAACTTACCAAAAACTTTAGACAATGTCTACTTGACAAATTCAGGAACTGAAGCTACGGAAGCAGCACTAAAATTAGCTAAAAGATATACCAATAGATACGAAATAATTGCCGCGAAAAACGCCTATCACGGCAATTCGCAAGGAGCGATGAGTGTTGCGGGAAACGAAAATTCCAAAGCGGCTTTCAGACCTTTAATTCCCGGAATAAAATTTATTGAGTTTAATAATTTAAAGGATCTAGAAAAAATAACGGCAGAAACAGCGGCTGTTATTTTAGAGACCATACAAGGAGGAGCAGGTTTTATAGTTCCAAATAAGGGCTACTTAAAGGCTGTAAAAAAACGATGTTTGGAAGTAGGAGCACTACTCATTTTAGATGAAATACAATCGGGCTTAGGGCGAACCGGAAAGTTGTACGAATTTGAAAATCACGGAATTGTTCCGGATATTTTGATTACCGGAAAAGGGTTGGGAGGAGGAATGCCCATTGGTGCTTTTATCGCTTCTCATGAAAAGATGACTCTTTTAAAAGAACATCCCAAATTAGGACATATTACTACTTTTGGAGGGCATCCTGTTATTGCTTCCGCGGGTTTAGCAACACTACAAGAACTTTTGAAGAGCAACTTAATGCAAGAGGTTGAAAGGAAAGAAAAGCTGTTTAGAAAACTTTTAGTACATCCTTTGATCACAGAAATTAGAGGCAAAGGGCTGATGCTGGCTTTACTGGTAGATCATTCAAAAATTGCTTCAAAGATTGTTTTACAGGCTAAGGAGAAAGGACTACTCTTGTTTTGGTTATTATTTGAGCCGCGGGCTGTTAGAATAACACCTCCGTTAAGTATAAGTACTTTAGAAATTAAAAAGGGCTGTAAACTCTTATTGGAAGTTTTGGATGAAGTACAAGAAATGAGTATTGAGTATTGAGTAATGAGAAGTTGGCAGGCAGCAGGGGAACTTCAGTAAGTTTACTGAAAGTTGCATCGAAATTTGAAATAAATTCATACGGAACGGTTTTAAAACAAAGCTAAATAAAATACCTGCCGTTTTTTAAGAATTAGAAGGAACGACGAACAAATCAGAAGCGAAAAATAATGACCAAAGAAGAAAAACTAGATAAAGGCTTATTGCTCCCACTTATGGAGGAGTTTTATACGATACAAGGCGAGGGATTTCATTCGGGAAAAGCAGCTTATTTTATACGAATTGGTGGTTGTGATGTCGGCTGTCATTGGTGTGATGTCAAAGAGAGTTGGGATGCGTCTATACATCCGGCGACCGAAACGGATCTGATTGTAAAAAACGCTGTTAAGAATGCTAAGACAGTAGTAGTTACCGGTGGCGAACCTTCTGAATGGAATTTGGTTTATTTGACGACAGAATTACACAAACACAAGATAAAAACGCATATTGAAACCTCGGGTTCAAACCAAATAACAGGAAAATGGGATTGGGTTTGTTTGTCCCCCAAAATAAACAAATTACCCGTATTGAATAGTTATCAAAAAGCAGATGAATTAAAAGTTATTATACGAAGTAAGCAAGATTTTTACTTTGCAGAAGAACAGGCAAAGTTAGTCACTGAAACTTGCGAATTATATTTACAACCGGAATGGAGTGTACGAGATAAAATGATACCGCTTATGACTGCCTATATTATGAAAAATCCCAAATGGAAAATCTCCATTCAGATGCATAAATACTTAAACATTCCGTAAAAAATACTTTTGGTATATTATTTGTTATTACATTTGTATTAAAATCATATTTAAATTATGAAATTAAAATTTCTTGTTATTTTTTTATTTGTAAGCTTTCTAATCCAAGCTCAAAACACAAGTTATGACAATGACGTAAAGCATTTTATTGAGATCAATGGGACAATGGCACAGTACAAGGCGGCTGTTAATCAGCTTTTAACTTTGTTTAAGGAACAATACCAAAATGCACAAGTCAAGGAGGAAGTCTGGAAAGAAGTAGAGACAAAAGCATTAAATTCACTAGATGGATTAGCCGATGATTTAGTGGTGGTTTACAAGAAATATTTTACGCATGACGAAATCAAAGAGTTGAATACACTCTACGATAAAGAAGTTCTTCAAAAATTCATCGTAAATGTTGAATTATTGACAGAGGCTTCTCAAGATCCATCCATTGTATGGAGTAGGAGTTTATACAATCAACTTACAGATTTTTTATATAAAAAAGGTTATTCAAAGTAATTTTGCAATACGATGTACAAGATAAAAAAGATATTTATTTTTTCAATTGTTTTATTGCTAAAAACAATCACTGTCGCTCAGGACAAGCCCATTACTATTGATAGTGTGATTCAGTTAATTGAAGCAAAAGATGCTCTAAATACTTTTGATGATTTATTAAAACTAGAGCTTAAAGATGCCACAACTTCTGAACAAGGGGAATTCAAAAATAAAATAGGGATTCTTGTAGCGAAAAGAAAAAATGAAATCAGAACCTATTTTTCCAAAAAATTCACACAAAAAGAAATTG
>JAOZTK010000154.1 GCA_029942185.1 Flavobacteriaceae bacterium | reverse complement strand
TGCGATTAGGATATATAGATAATAATAAAACATCCTACTCAAGAGACTTAATCAGCAAATTTGAAGTATCTTCCTATTTTACAATAATAGGGGAATATACCTCTCAAAAACAAGCACAATCAGCTTTACAGGAGGGAAAAACAGATGTAATAATTGAGATACCATCAAATTTTGAACGGAATCTTATCAAGGAAAAGCAAGCTACATTATCTGTTCAGATTGATGCAATTAACGGGGCAGCGGCTGGAGTAGAAAATGGATATATCACGCAAATAATTCAAAGTTTTAACAACAAAATCCGAATGGATTTAATGCCGTATCAACTTCAACAACAAAGTGTAAAAAGAATACAATTTTCACCTTCATTTTGGTATAATGAAACTTTAGATTATAAAACGTTTATGGTGCCCGGAATTATAGTTATTCTGGTAACCATGATAACTTTTTTCTTGTCCGGAATGAATATTGTTAGAGAAAAAGAAATCGGTACTTTAGAACAAATGAACGTTACACCTATTAAAAAGCATCAATTTATAATCGGTAAATTATTACCCTTTTGGATTTTGGGAATGTTTATCTTATTCTTTGGAATGAATATCGGAAGATTATTTTTTAATGTACCGTTATTGGGAAGTCCTATTTGGATATTACTCTTTGCCTCCATTTATATTTTAGTTTTTTTAGGTATGGGATTTTTTATATCAAACTTTACCGATACCCAACAACAAGCCATGTTTATCGCTTGGTTTTTTGTGGTGATTTTTATCTTGATGAGTGGATTATTCACACCTGTAGAAAGCATGCCTGTTTGGGCACAAAAAATTACAGAATTCAATCCGGTTCGTTATTTTATTGAAGTAATACGAATGGTTATGCTCAAAGGATCTGGGCTTAAGGATATTTTACCACAACTTGTTAAAATCAGTATTTATGCAGTGGTGATGAATTTTTTAGCAGTGATTAGCTATAGAAAAACAACTTAATATTATAAAAACGAACTATATATATCAAAACCATTTTATTATGACAAAACCAAACATTTTGAACACAACAAAAAAGTATCCAACAAGCTTAATAGTCATTCATTGGCTGACAGTCTTTTTATTAGTCTTTGTTTTCGTGAAAGGTAAATCTTTAGAAAACATCGAATTCAATGCCGAAAACATGAATAGTTTTCGGGCACATGCCATTCCGGGAATGTTTGTTCTAATACTGACTTTAGTGAGATTGTTTGTCAAGAATAAGAATAAGAATAATCTTCCTAAAGAGATAGAATATTACGGTTCCGGACACAAATTGATGGTAAAAACTGTAAACATTCTAATTTATGTGCTACTTGTTTTAACACCGATAATTGGATTTATCATGATTTACAAAACAGGAGCACTTGCCTATGATTTTGGAGGCGCTTTTCCAACCGGAGCCCATTTCAATGATACACTAGAAGTTTTACACAAGCTATTTGTTTTCTCTCTTTTAGGGATGGTCGTGTTACATGTGGCAGGTGTAATTATTTACAAGCTAAAAAAAGGAGAAAATTTGGTGAAACGAATGTGTCTGTTTTTAAAATAAAACTTTTCATATTTACTTATCCTAAAAGGTTTCTAAAACCTGTTAGGTCTGTTAAAACTTATTAGTACAATTAATTATATAAATCAACCATTATGAAATACGGTAAAGTCAACATCTCAATAGGGCTTTTAATATTAGCCTCCTTTATGGCTTATGGCTTTCTATTAATCTATTTACGTGATTTTTCACCCAATAAAGTAGCATGGATTGCCAATTCGCACACAGGAACACATTTTGAAGCTAGATTAGCACATGTACACGGGAATCTGTTTGCGCTATTAAACATTATTTTAGGCTATCTATTACTACACTTAAACATTAGAGAAAAAGCAAAAAAATGGATTTCTATTCTATTACTTATTGCCTTTTTGATGCCTTTGGGTATTGTCGCTGAATTAGTATTAGGAGTGCCGCCAATATTTGTATTAATAGGTGCTATTTCAGGAGTAATAGCTGTAGCGTGGTTTGGAATAGAATTATTCAAAAAGGAATAATCCCCCTGTGCTCCAAAGTGGCTTAAGGCTTTTGTAGCGTTATTAAACATATAACAAATGAAAAGATTTACATTATATTTATTAGGTACAATCCTAGCAATTTTTGGTCTACTTACATTGTTTTTAAGTAGCTCGGTTATATTTGATTTGTTTGAAATCAAAGCCAAAGAAGGTAATTATGTACCACTTGTTGTATGGGCTAATTTTATCGTTAGCTTTTTATACCTATCTGCTGCTTATGGTTTTTTTAAACAAAAAAAATGGACCACCAAACTATTAGGTTTAGCGGTTTTAGTATTAGTCTTAGGTGGAATAGGGCTGTTTTTTTATATCAATTCCGGAGGAATTTACGAAGCAAAAACACCTAAAGCGATGGTTTTTAGAATAAGTATAACGCTCGTATTTTTGTTTTTTTCGTATTTCAAACTAACTAAAATTCAGAAGGCAGTTATAAATTAATTAAAACGAACTATTTTACATTTACACTCTCAATTCTTACCTATAAACAATATAGGAATCAAGTAAAACAACATTTAATCTCAATATTAAAATTTGGTTTTTAGTTAATTACAAAGGAGACTCGACTTTAAAAAGGAAGGTTTCCTTTAACTAAAAAGTAAAATTAATTTATAAAACCTCATGATAAAAAAAGAATATTTATTGATACTTATATTAGTAAGCTTTGGATTACTGTCTTTTGTAGAAAAAGAATCCTATTCCTTAACGATAAGTGTAACTGAACTTAAAAACTCTAGGGGAGTTGTGATGTTTTTTCTTTATAATGAAGAAGGTTCTATCCCGGACAAACATCTTAACAAATATTATAAAAAAGGAGTTGTGATTATTGAAAAAGAAGTAGCAACAATAACTTTTGACAACATTTCGGAAGGTAAATATGCCGTTAGTATCATTCATGATGAAAATAACAATGCTAAGGTGGATAAAAGATTTATACTCCCTATAGAAGGAGTCGGATTTTCTAAATATCAATCCATAAATTTAAGAAATAGACCTAGTTTTTCTAAAGCAAGCTTTGAATTAAATACTGACTTGGGGATTGATATAAAAACAATTTATATGTAAAATAAACAGTGAAAGAAGCAAAGAAATAGCATGTAGTATTCCCGACCATTCTATTACAACCGTTAAAAAGTAATATAACATAACACTAAAAAAAGATGTGAAAAAAACCTGAGCAATTGTTATCTTTGCTGTAGCTAGCTAATACGACACGAAATATGTTAAACATTTCAAAAATAAGAGAAGATTTTCCAATATTACAAGTCAAAATCAATGGAAAACCCTTGGTTTATTTTGACAACGCATCTACCGGACAGAAACCAGAAGTAGTTATTGATTGTCTTAATGATTATTACCAGAATTCCAATGCAAATGTGCACCGTGGAGTACATTCATTGAGTCAAGAAGCTACCAATTTATTTGAAGAGGCACGTGTTAAATTACAAGAGCATTTTAATGCAAAACAAGCTCATGAAATCATCTTTACACGAGGTACTACTGAGAGTATTAATTTAGTTGCGAATGGATTTTCTCAGCTTTTAAAAAAAGGGGATGAAATAATTATTTCACAGTTAGAACATCATTCAAATATAGTGCCCTGGCAAATCGCTTGTGAAAAATCAGGGGCGCTTCTAAAAATAATCCCTATCAATGAAAGAGGAGAATTAATACTAGATGATTATAAAAAATTGCTTTCTAAAAAAACAAAAATAGTCGCAATTAATCATGTATCCAATACTTTAGGGACCATAAATCCAATAAAAAAAATCATTGATTTAGCACACGAATTAGGAGCGGCAGTTCTTATTGACGGCGCACAAGCAACTTCTCATTTTAAAGTTGATATACAGGATTTAGATTGTGATTTTTATTGTACTTCTGCACATAAAATGTATGGTCCAACCGGTGTAGGGATGCTATACGGTAAAGAAAAATGGCTGGAAAAATTGCCTGTTTATCAAAGTGGAGGTGAAATGATTAAAGAAGTAACTTTTGAAAAGACAACCTATGCAGGTTTGCCCTTTAAATTTGAAGCCGGAACTCCAAATATTGCCGGAGTTATCGCTTTTGGCAAAAGTATTGACTATCTCAACAATATTGGGTTGGAAAATATACATTCTTACGAAAATAGTTTGTTAGACTATGCTACCCAAGAATTACTGAAGATTTCTGATGTAAGAATTATAGGAACTGCAAACCACAAAGCAGCAGTTATTTCTTTTATTGTGAATGGCATGCATCCACTTGATATAGGAAGTATCGTCGATAAATTGGGAATTGCTTTACGAACCGGAAATCATTGTACGCAACCTATCATGAAACACTATAATATTTCTGGGACCGTACGTGCATCCTTTGCCTTTTACAATACAAAAAAGGAAATTGATCTTTTTATTAAAGCCCTACAAAAAGCCATTTCAATGCTTTCATAATAGATAAACGTATTTGAATTATACAAACCAAGTATAATTTTTGGTATATTTTTTGTACATTTA
>JAOZTK010000153.1 GCA_029942185.1 Flavobacteriaceae bacterium | reverse complement strand
AAGTAATCATTGACCCTTCTCAATTATTGGCTGATTATAACAAAAAGAATAACAGCCTGAAATTGAACTAAATGAATGTATGTAAAGGATAAAGGTTGTAAATTAATGGAAATACCTATTACTTCCCAAATATTTTTTTTAGTAAGGTTTTCTTCTTTTGGGGTTGCTCCTTTTGGGGTTGCTCTTGTTTGGGTTGCTCCTTTTGGGGTTTTATTGGCTCCTTTTTAGGTTTTATTGGCTCCTTAACAATAGGAACCGGTCTTTTTCCTATTATAAGAAATCGGGTGTATTCATCAAGGGACATCTTTTTTTCTTCCAGAAAACCTTCTAGATATTTTTCTGCGATTTTTAAAGAAGTGTGTTTTTCAATTTTATTAAGCCTTGTATATAACTCATCTAAAAAAGGGATTGCTTTTCTGTAAGGCATCTTCCTGTAATAGGTTATAGAATCTAAGTTTCCTTCCTTATCTTTTTTATATACATAATCTGTCATAAACCAATAAAAACGCCCATCCATAATTTCATTTTTAAGAATGAGATTGATATTTTTTTTATCCGCAATATGTCGGTCAATTATATTTATTATCGTTTTGGGTAATTCTTTATAATTCAAATCCTCCGCCGATAATCCAATCACATCTTCTATTTCATAACCTGTAAATTCAGCAAAAAAACCATTTACGTATTCAAGTTTTAAATCTTTAGAAAATTTAAAAACAAGATTCTTGGGCTCTAACCGAATTTCTCTATCGGCAGCATTAAAATTTACTTTATTCATCGAAGTTGTCATTTAGGTTTATTTATTTTTCTCTTAGCTTACAATCCTCTATCAAAAACAGGAATAAAACAAATTTAATTCCTAATAAAAGATATTATAACACAAATATATAGATTTTTAAATAAAAAAATCCGTCTCAAACCAATAGCTCAAGCATTAAAAATCCTTTTTTTAAGTTGGTTTATCCACTACAAGAACATCTTTAAAATAGGCCTTTAGCGAATTTTCCGGGACATTCAAAACACCTAATATAAATTCGTCATAGGTCTGTTGTTTTTCTTCTAAAAGACCCTGAAAATACTTTTCTGCAATTTCCGAACCTTTACCTTTTTCAATCCCTAGTAAAATCTTATATAATTTTTCTATTTGAAATATTGCATCATTTGGGGCTGCCTTTCTATTTGCATAATGTGACTGTATGCTTCCGTCTTTATTGTGTTTTGTTTTAAAATTTGTAAGCATCCAATAAAAGCTTCCGTCTTTAGCTATATTTTTGACTAAAGCATGAATATTTTCACCTTTATTGAGTCGTTCCCATATTAATTTAACAATTACTTCCGGCATATCAGGATGCCGTAAAACATCAATAGATTTGCCCATTAATTCATATACTTCATAACCACAAATCTCCATAAAATAATCATTGGCATATTCAATAGTACCATCGGAATCCATTTTTGACATAATAACCTGAGAAGGATCCAATTTAATCGCCCTATCTATGGGTGTGGGATATTTTGTTTTATTCATAATAAATCGTTTCAGAAAATTTTGACAAACCTAAAAAAGTTTACACAAATCTATTAAAAAATTCTGTAAAAGAGCTACTTACATTACTTTTTTAAAAAAACACTTAATAGGCTCTTAAATTCTTCCCTTCATAATAATTGATAAAAGCCTCATTAACCACCCTATTTCCACCGGGAGTTGGATAATTACCTGTAAAATACCAATCTCCTTTGTGTTGGGGTATCGCTTTGTGTAAATTGTCCACTGTTTGATAAATAATTACAACCTCAGCACTTATGGTTTTTGATGTTAATAACAGCGCTATTTTTTGGGAAATTTCTTCATTTGTAAAAGGCTTGTAAATCTCTTTCACTACATTGACCATTACTGCATCCTTTTTCTTAAGTTCTAATTGACATTTTTTGTACACATCCATTAACACTTGTACTTTTCCATTTTCTTTTAACAAGGCTACTGCCGCTTTATAAGCGATAAAATCACCTAATTTAGCCATATCAATCCCATAACAATCCGGATAACGTATTTGTGGAGCGGAAGATACCACGACAATTTTTTTAGGTTTTAAACGGTCTACAATTCTTAAAATACTTTTCTTTAAAGTTGTTCCACGAACAATACTATCATCTATAATTACCAAATTATCTGTGGGTTTAACAACACCATAGGTTATGTCGTAAACATGTGTAACTAAATCATCTCGACTGTAATCATCCGCAATAAATGTACGTAGTTTAGCATCTTTTATAGCTATTTTCTCTATTCTTGGTTTTTCGGAAAGGATTTCTCTAACTCTTTCTGCTGTTAATTGTCGTTTTCCTTCTAGTAGTATTTTGACTTTTCGCTCATTTAAATAGTCTTCAGCGGCTTCACGCATACCAAAAAATGCCGTTTCTGCTGTATTGGGAATAAAAGAAAAAACTGTGTTGGAAATATCGTTATTAATAGTTTTTAAAATCTGTGGGAAAACAAGTTTTCCTAAAGTTTTTCTTTCTTTATAAATATCCGCATCACTTCCTCTGGAAAAGTATATTCGCTCAAAGGAACAAGCTTGTTTTTCTTTAGCTTCCAAAACTTGTTCAACGCTTATCACTCCGTCTTTTTTAATAATAAGAGCCTCCCCGTTTTCTAGTTCTTTGATTTGATCTATAGATGCACTGAAAACAGTTTGTAAAGCGGGTCTTTCTGAGGCAACTGCTACTACTTCATCATCTTGATAATAAAAAGCCGGTCTGATTCCATTTGGATCACGAAGGACAAAAGCATCACCGTGACCAAATAAACCGGCCATGGCATAACCGCCATCCCAACTCTTAGCTGATTTCTGTATAATATTTACAATATCTATATTTTTGCTAATCAAAGCGGAAGCTTCCAATTTCGAAATAGCTTGTTTTTTATATTGTTGGTACCTTTTTTCCACTTCTTTGTCTAAAAAGTGTCCGATTTTTTCCATTACGGTAACCGTATCTGTATTTTCTTTCGGGTGTTGACCTATTTGAACTAAATCATCTAATAACTGATTGGAATTGGTCATGTTAAAATTCCCTGCCATAATCAGACTTCTGTGTTTCCAATTACTAGGCCTGATAAATGGATGTACATTTTCAATACTATTTCCACCAAAAGTACCATAGCGTACATGACCCAAAAACAATTCTCCAATATAAGGCATGTTAGCCTTTTGCCAATTGATGTCATTTTTCTTATCGGGATTTTCTTGCAATATCGTCTCTATACGTTTATTGATATGACTAAAGACAGCTTGTATGGGTTGTGATTCATTAGATCGTTTTCTGCTGATATATCTTGTCCCGGGGGCTGTATCAAACTTAATGCTTGCCATTCCTGCTCCGTCTTGACCACGATTGTGTTGTTTTTCAAGCAGTAAATAAAGTTTATTAAGTCCCCAAAAGGCGGTGCCATACTTTTCTTTATAATAAGATAATGGTTTTAATAACCGAACTAAAGCAATTCCACATTCGTGTTTTATAGGGTCACTCATTTTTAGAGGTGAGAAGTTAGAAGTGGGTTTTTTTATATTTACTGTTATCTAAGTTCAATATCAAACTGAGTTAATTGTTTGAATTGATACAGTCTATTTACAATTTCTTCTTTTGTCAGGTTAAGCATTCGTTCTGTCCCAAATTTTTCTACGCAAAAAGATGCTAAATTAGACCCGGCAATAACAGCTCGTTTCATGCTGTCAAAAGAAATATCGCGTGCGTCTGCCATATGCCCAATAAAACCACCTGCAAAAGTATCTCCCGCTCCTGTTGGATCAAAAACTTCTTCAAGAGGTAATGCGGGAGCAAAAAAGGCATCCCCATTGTTAAACAACAAAGCCCCGTTTTCTCCTTTTTTTATCACCACATATTGTGGTCCCATTTTGTGAATTTTTTGCGCCGCTTTTACCAAAGAATGTTCACCACTCATCTGCCTGGCCTCTTCGTCATTAATTGTAATAATATCCACTTTGGCAACTACTTCCATCAATTCATCCCAGGTATTATCCATCCAATAATTCATCGTATCTAAAGCGACTAATTTTGGTCGTTTCGGTATTTGTCGTATCACTTCCATTTGTACCGATGGATGTAGATTCCCCAACATTAAAAATTCTGAATCTTGAAATTTTTTCGGCACTTTCGGTTTAAAATCCGCTAAAACATTCAGTTGGGTAGTTAGCGTATCTCGCTTATTTAAATCATTGTGATACTTTCCATGCCAATAAAATGTTTTTCCGTCTTCGATAATCTCAATTCCGGAAGTGTCAATATTCTTCTGGTTTAATTCTTTAAAAAACTCTTTTGGAAAATCACCTCCAACTACAGAGACAATTCCACTTGTTACATCACAATAGGAGGCCGCTAAAGAAATATAAGTGGCTGCGCCTCCTAAAATCTTATCCGTACTGCCAAAAGGTGTTTCAATAGCATCAAATGCTACAGTTCCTACAATTAAAAGTTTGCTCATGCTGATTTTTTCTTATTATGTATATTTGCAAAAGTAATAATATTTACGAATTTAGATTTACGAATTTGAATTTATTTGATTGG
>JAOZTK010000152.1:1466-4595 GCA_029942185.1 Flavobacteriaceae bacterium | reverse complement strand
CTACTACTGATGAAAAAAATAACTGATATTTTATTCTCCACTCGTTTAATGAGCATCGTAATTGTATTATTTATTGTAGCGATGGCAACTGCTACTTTTGTGGAAAATGATTACGGCACGCAATCAGCCAAAGCACTCATTTATAACAGTTGGTGGTTTGAAGTGTTAATGCTGCTCTTGACAATAAATTTTATCGGTAACATTTTCAAATACCGTTTGTACAGACGTGAGAAATGGCCGGTTTTTCTATTTCATATCGCCTTTATCATTACCCTTTTAGGTGCATTTGTCACACGTTATTTTGGTTATGAAGGTATGATGCCTATTCGTGAAAACAAAATGAGTAATATCATTATATCTGATAATACGTATGTGGATGTTCTTGTATCTAATACAGAAGAACAAAAAAATCTACTATCAAAAAAAGTACTTTTTGGCGCTTTATCCAATAATTACTTTGAAATAAATAATGATTTTCGTGATCAAGATTTTAGTGTTAAATACATGGATTTTGTTCCTAATGCAAAGCTCGCTTTTCAAGAAGACAAGAACCTGCCTGAGCAATTACATATTGTTGTTTCTACTGATAAAGGTCGTGAAGATCTCTATATCGCAAATAAAACAGTCACAGAATACGACCATCATATTTTCAGTTATAACAAACCTGTTAAAGGTGGTATGAATTTTACAAAGACCGAAAAAGGGCTGTTGTTGCAACCGGCTTTAGAAGGGAGTTTTATGGAAATGCAATCTCGTGTTACCACTCCGGTTGCTAAGGATAGTATCTCAGCACTGCATCTAAATAAACTTTATCGGTTTTCAGATATAAGCTTTGTCGTTGCAGAAAATCCTACAAAAGGTGAATTGAAATATCTTAAAGCTCCTGCAAACGAACGGAATAAATACCCTTATGACGCTCTTTTTCTTGAGGTTTCTTCCGGAAAAGAGCGTAAACAGATGGTAGTACTCGGTGCTAAAAATGCAATATCCAACCCTAGAATTATTTCACTAAACGGACTTAATTTTTCCATTAAATATGGTTCGAAAACCATTGAAACTCCTTTTTCTATCAAATTGCGTGATTTCCAATTGGAACGTTATCCGGGTTCAAATAGTCCTTCTTCCTTTGCCAGTGAGGTAACTGTAATAGATAAAAGCAAAAGTTTTGATTATCGTATATTTATGAATCATGTGCTGGATTATAAGGGTTACCGCTTTTTTCAATCCTCTTATGACAAAGATGAAAAAGGAACAATATTGTCTGTTAACCACGACTATTGGGGAACAATGCTGACCTATTTGGGCTATTTTCTAATGGCTTTAGGCATGTTTTTTAGTATGTTTTGGAAAGGAACTCGCTTTTCTTCTTTGTCCCAAAAGCTCAAAAAACTTTCAAGCAAAAAAATTGCAGTTTTTGTTTTATTAGCAGCTATTTCCGGAACGAGTTTTGCACAAGAAAATCTACCGCAAAATATTCGTCAAAATGTCGTACAAAAAGAACATGCTGACAAATATGGAAAACTACTCATTCAAGATTTTCAGGGTCGTATAAAGCCTATAAACACCTATACTATTGAAAATTTACGAAAGATTTATAAAAAAGATTCCTATAAAGGCTTAACATCCGAACAAGTTGTATTGAGTGCGCAAATAAATCCTAATCTGTGGGCAACGCTACCGATTATTCATGCTAAAACTGCTCGACTGGGTAGTACTTTTGCAACTAAATTAAAAATTAAAAATGGACTTACATCCGTTACAAATTTTTACAATAACAACGCCTATATCCTCAGTAAAACCGTCAACGAAGCCCATCAAAAAAAATTTATGGATCGTACCGCTACAGACAAGGAACTCATCAATCTCGACGAACGGGCTAATGTTTGGATTCAAGTTCTAAATGGCAACATGATGCGTATCTATCCAAAAGCAACCGACACCAACAACAAGTGGTTTTCCGGAATTGACTCAAGGGCTTTGATAAAGCAAGACACGATGTTGTTAAAAATGCACCAAATGTATTTGAATTCCTTACGAAAAGCCATCGAAACAAAGGATTATACAGAAGCTGATAAGTTTTTAGGTTATATCTCCGGCTATCAACAAAAAACAGGTGCTGCCATCATTCCATCAGATACAAAAATAGACTTAGAAATTAAATACAACCGATGGAGTATTTTTACAAAGTTGATGTTCTATTACATGCTTATCGGTTTTATTTTTCTGATATTGGCATTTGTTGATTTGTTTAAACCCAATTCTAAAATTGTTTCCATTCTATTAAAAATATTTAGTATTCTAACTGTTTTAGGAATGGGTGCACATTTGATAGGCTTGGGTATGCGTTGGTATATTTCGGGTCATGAGCCATGGAGTAACGGATACGAAGCAGTCGTTTTTGTGGCTTTTGTAACTACTTTAGCCGGACTTATTTTTTCACATAAAAAAAGTAAATTTACTTTGGCTTCTACGGTATTATTTGCATCATTTCTGCTTTCAATTGCTCATGGTAGTATGATGAGTCCGGAGATTACCAATTTAGTTCCCGTATTAAAATCGTATTGGTTGATGATTCATGTTGCAATAATTACCGCTAGCTATGGTTTCTTAGGCTTAGGTTCCCTTTTAGGCTTTGTTGTTTTGTCCCTATATATTTTACGAACACCAAAAAATGCCAAACGCTTTAATCATACTATAAACGAATTGACTTATATCAACGAATCTACTTTAACTGTTGGACTGTACACGCTTACGATAGGTACTTTTTTAGGAGGAGTTTGGGCTGCTGAAAGTTGGGGACGTTACTGGAGTTGGGATCCAAAAGAAGTGTGGTCTTTGATTTCTATGATGGTCTATATTTTTGTGTTACACATGCGATTAGTACCCGGTTTACGAGATAAATTTGCTTTTAATCTGGCTAGTTTATTTTCTATTGCAACTTTGATTATGACTTTCTTCGGGGTAAACTTCTACCTTTCAGGAATGCATTCTTATGCTACCGGAGATCCCGTTCCAATTCCTAATTGGATTTATTTTGCAATCGGGTTTTTTATATTGTTTGCGTATGTTTCTTACTTGCGATATAAAACCTTTAATACATCGAAGAAATAGTAACTCGAAAATTTTACC
>JAOZTK010000152.1:0-1366 GCA_029942185.1 Flavobacteriaceae bacterium | reverse complement strand
ATTACACGACAATTATCCTATTATACATACTCTTTATTTGGCTTGTAGTATTGCATACTTTTGAAGAGATTTTACAAGGAATCTTTGAATTGAAAATAAAAAAGATTCGGTTGACTAAAATAAAATATCTTATAGGTGCAAGTCTAATTACAACAGTGAATTTAGGAACTTTAGCATTGCTGGTTTATGGGAATAAAATGGGTCTTTATCTGGCGATTTTTACCACATCAATCTTTGGGATTCTACAAGCAGTAGTACACAGCATCGGTTTTATCAAAGAAGGTGGAAAAACAAAAAATATTGGTGCAGGATTTTATTCCTCAATTCCTCTTTCGATTGTTGCAGCAATACTACTTTATCATATTTTACTTAAAATATAAAAGTAAACATCATCCTCAAATCGATCAGTCAACTTATTTTAACTCTGTCTGATAAAAAGCAAAAAAGTCGACTAAAATTTCATCCCGAATACGTCTGTAAACGGGTAGGACTTCTTCTTCTGTTCCTTTTGCATCAGCAGGATCCTCAAAACCAATATGCAATTGATTTTTTACCTCACCCGTAAAAATTGGACAAATTTCTTTTGCCTCATCACAAACGGTAATGACATAATCAAAGGCTTTATCCGTATAATCATCAGCAGATTCCGGTTGATTTTCACTGATATCAATACCCATTTCACGCATCACTTTTACCGCGTAAGGATTGACCTGTTTATCGGGTTTAGTTCCTGCCGAATAAACGTCAATAAAATCATCAAAAGCTTTTATAAAGCCTTGAGCCATTTGACTACGACAGGTGTTTCCGGTACAGAGTATTAGTATTTTCATTGATCTGATTTGATGATTTAAAAATGTGTTGATTTGAAAATTATTTACTCCATCTTCAAATCAATTAATTGACACATTTTCAAATTATATACTATTCAAATTAATTATTTTTACTAGAACTTATTATTTTTGACAAAACCTTTATTATGGAGCTAACATCAGACAACAATGTTTTATCAAAGGGGTAATTATCCGATAATTTACACAAAGTTAACCAATATTCCGTTTCGTCTGCTTCCTTAGCAGCGATTTTCAATTTGTGAATAAAATCTTTTTTACTTTCAGCATTTTGTGCTTCTCTAACATTTGCCCCAATAGAAGTTCCTGATTTTAATAATTGTCTCGCAATAACATATTTTCGCTTCTCCTCTAAAATCTCACAATAAGCAACAATCTTTAAAGAAAAATCTAAAGTTAAATCTACAATCAAATTCTTTTTATCATTTCTCATAACATTTTTTAAAATTAATTAATCATCATCAAATCAACCAATCATCAAATCATCAAATCAACCAATCATCAAATCATCAAATCAA
>JAOZTK010000151.1 GCA_029942185.1 Flavobacteriaceae bacterium | reverse complement strand
GTTTCGGACGGCAAATTTAATACATTTTAAACAACTGCAAAGCAATTTTTTAAAGAAATCTGCCATTTGCTGTTTTATTTGTCTTTTTTGGGTAGTGTAACCACTAAATTTAGTTCTTCTAGTTGTTCTTTAGAAATCGATGCCGGTGCATCAATCATCACATCACGACCCGAATTATTCTTTGGAAATGCAATAAAATCTCGGATGGTTTCTTGCCCTCCTAAAATAGCTACCAATCTGTCCAATCCAAAGGCTAATCCTCCGTGTGGTGGCGCTCCGTATTCGAATGCATTCATCAAAAATCCAAATTGCGCCTGCGCTTCTTCTTTGGTAAATCCTAATAAATCAAACATTCTTGATTGAGTTTCCTTATCAAATATACGTATAGATCCGCCTCCTATCTCATTTCCATTTAATACCATGTCGTAAGCATTGGCTCTAACTTTACCCGGTTCACTATCTAACAAGTGCATGTCTTCGGGTTTTGGTGCCGTAAATGGATGGTGCATCGCGTGATAACGTTTCGTGTCCTCATCCCACTCCAACAATGGAAAGTCAACCACCCAAAGTGGTGCAAACTCCTGAGGATTTCTTAAACCCAAAGTTTCTGCCAGATGCATTCGTAAAACGCCTAACTGAATACGTGTTTTATCAGCGTCACCTGCCAAAATCAATAACAAATCTCCTTTTTTAGCATGCAGTCTTTCGGCCCATTGCGCTAAGTCCTCTTGAGAATAAAACTTGTCAACTGAGGATTTAAAACTACCGTCTTCATTGTATTTTACCCAAACTAAACCATTGGCTCCTACTTGCGGGCGCTTTACAAAATCTATTAATTTATCGGTTTGTTTTCGCGAATAATGCCCACAACCCGGAACTGCAATTCCCACGACCAATTCCACACTGTCAAAAACTCTAAAACCCTTGTTTTGTGCCAAATCATTGAGTTCCCCAAATTTCATATCAAAACGAATATCAGGTTTGTCCGTTCCATAAGTTTCAACAGCTTCTTTGTAAGTCATTCTCGGAAATTTATCAACTTTAACTCCTTTTATTTCCTTTAAAAGATGACGGGTTAATCCCTCAAAAGCATTTAAAATATCCTCTTGCTCTACAAAAGCCATTTCACAGTCTATCTGTGTAAATTCCGGTTGTCTATCGGCACGTAAATCCTCATCACGAAAGCATTTTACAATTTGAAAATACTTGTCCATTCCTCCGACCATCAACAATTGCTTAAACGTTTGGGGTGATTGAGGCAAGGCGTAAAACTGTCCTTCATTCATACGAGAAGGCACCACAAAATCACGGGCTCCTTCAGGTGTTGATTTTATTAAGTAAGGTGTTTCTACATCGATAAAACCTTCTTTTGAAAGATAATTTCTCACTTCCATGGTCACTTTTGATCGAAAAATTAAATTTTCTCGAACCGGTTTCCTTCGAATGTCTAAATAACGATACTGCATGCGTAATTCATCACCTCCATCTGTATTGTCTTCAATAGTAAAAGGTGGTAATTTTGATTTATTTAATACGATTAATTCACTTACTAACACCTCGATGTCACCTGTTGGAATCTTATCATTTTTGGATACGCGTTCTATTACCTTTCCTTTGACTTGTACAACAAATTCGCGTCCTAAATTTTTAGCCTTTTCCAACAGGGCTTTATCCGTTCGTTCCGCATCTAACACCAACTGCGTAATTCCATACCTATCGCGTAAATCTATCCATATCATAAAGCCTTTGTCACGAATTTTTTGTACCCATCCTGATAAGGCGACTTCTTGGTTTACATTCGCTAATCTCAATGCTCCGTTATGATGACTTCTATACATATTATTCTAAAATTTAAGTACTTGCCACATCGACAAGCGCGTGCAAATTTAATGAAATACTAATGAGTTTTTAACAAATTGATTTTTATTTTTTTAAGCCTAAAATACGTGCTTCTTAGAAATCCTTTTTTAGGGGATATCCGCTTAACAAAAATTGAGGTTATTATTTATTGTATTTTTGACGTATATCTTAAAAAAGAAAATAGTTATAGAAGAGTTGACACGTAAAAATAATATTGAATGCCGTTACGAGTACTTCTTGACTTTAAAAAACCAAACATTAAATCTGATCTTTAAATCGGAATAATTAAAATATTTAATATGGAATATCAAAATATTGGATCAAACATCAGAAAAAATATAGGTCGTTATCAGCATAAAAATGCCGTTTATTATAAAAGTAAAAATAAAACTTGGCAAGGAATTTCGTGGATAGATTTCGGGTTACAAATTGAAAATATATCCCTGGCACTTTTACAATTTGGGATTCAAACCCAACAGAATATCGCTGTTTACGCACAAAACATGCCTGAATGGATCGTGGCTGATTTGGCGATAATGAGCATTCGAGCAGTAACGGTTCCTATTTATGCTACAAATTCCACAAAAGAGGTTGAATATATTGTTAATGATGCTGCAATTAGCGTATTATTTGTGGGTGAGCAGGAACAATATGATGAAGCGGTAAAGCTTTTAAAAACCAATAAGTATTTAAAGTTGATTGTCGCTTTACGTGATACTATTCAACTTAGTAAATCAGAAAATTCTGTTTACTTAAAAGATTTTTCTGCTGTTGAGAAAAATAAAAAATTAACAACTAAACTACAAAAAAGATACAAAGAAAGTAGTTTGTCTGACTTGGCATGTATTATTTATACTTCAGGGACAACAGGCGAACCTAAGGGAGTCATGTTGGATCATGCAAATTTTGTGGATACCATTAAAGCGCATGAAATAGAGTTAAAATTTTCACCTAAAGAATCTTCTTTGAGTTTTTTACCCCTTTCTCACGTGTTCGAACACAACTGGGTTTTGGTTTGTTTGCACAATGGAATCGAAGTTTATTTTAATGAAAGTCCAAAATTTATTGCGCATTCTTTAAAAGAAGTAAAACCAAATTATATGTGTGCCGTACCTCGATTTTACGAAAAAGTTTACGGGGCGATTCAGGAGACTGTAAAATCCTCTTCAAAAACAAAGATGAAGCTGATGAAATGGGCTGTTGCTGTTGGTGAAAGATATAATAATGAATACAAAAGATTTGCGTTAAAACCAGCTTTCTTTTTAAAATTAAAATATGGCATCGCCAATAAATTAGTATTGCGTAAATTGAGAAACATATTCGGAGGGGAAATCAAAATGATGCCTTGTGGAGGCGCTCCTATAGCTAAAAATATTGTCGCCTTTTTTCACGCCATAGGAATAAATATAAAAGTGGGTTATGGTTTGACAGAAACCATGGCAACGGTTACACTTTTTGGAGATACCCATATTGAATTTGGTTCTGTGGGAAAAACGATTGCGGGTTCAGATATCAAAATTGGTGCTAATAATGAAATCTTGGTTAAGGGCCCGGGAGTGATGAAGGGTTATTACAAAAAGTCGGAGCAGACTAAAAGTACATTTATTGACGGCTGGCTAAAAACCGGCGATGCCGGAAGAATTGATGAAAAAGGTAATTTGTATATTACAGATAGGATTAAAGACTTGATGAAAACATCAGGAGGCAAGTACATCGCACCTCAAAAATTAGAAACTGTATTAATAAATGATTCGTTTATAGAACAAATTGCCATAATTGGAGATGAAAAAAAGTTTGTATCCGCTTTAACGGTTCCAAATTTTGAAGCCATAAAAGCCTATGCAAACAAGCATAAAATTAGTTTTGAAAATATTGAAGAACTTATAAGCAAAAGTGAAATCCTAGACTTATTTAAAAAACGTTTTGAGGAACTTCAGAAAAGTTTTTCCGGTTTTGAAAAAATAAAAAAATTCACTTTGCTACCTGAGGAATTCTCAATTGCCGCCGGAGAATTGACTGCAACATTGAAACTAAAACGGAAAATCATCGTGAAAAAATACAAAGACTTGATTGATAAAATGTATGGTGAGTAATTCGTTTTGATTTAAAGTTTTTTACTTCCATTTTAAAATATATCATAAAAAAATGAAATTATTTCTTGTTCCGACACCTATAGGAAACCTTAAAGACATGACTTTTAGAGCGATAGAGGTTTTAAAAGAGGTAGATGTTATTTTAGCAGAAGACACCCGAACTTCGGGAAAATTGTTAAAACATTTTGAAATAGCGACACCTATGCAAAGTTTCCACATGCACAATGAGCACAAAATTTTGGATAATGTTATCAACCGCCTAAAAAGTGGTGAGTCAATGGCTTTGATATCCGATGCCGGAACACCGGCTATTTCAGATCCCGGTTTTTTATTAGTTCGGGCGTGTGTAAAAAACGATATCGCCATCGAAACGCTACCCGGAGCAACTGCTTTTATACCCGCTTTAGTCAATAGTGGTCTGCCCAATGATAGATTTGTTTTTGAAGGATTCTTACCCGTTAAAAAGGGACGTCAAACACGTTTAGAATTTTTGACAAATGAATCTCGTACGATGATATTTTACGTATCACCCCATAAATTACTCAAAACTTTAGAGGATTTTTCCAACTATTTCGGGAAAGATAGAAGAGCATCCATTTCGCGTGAATTGACCAAATTGTATGAAGAAACACAACGAGGTACACTAGAGGAACTAACACAGTATTTCTCAAACAAAAAACCAAAAGGGGAGTTTGTATTGATTCTTGCGGGTAACTAATT
>JAOZTK010000150.1 GCA_029942185.1 Flavobacteriaceae bacterium | reverse complement strand
GCCAACAAAAAAAATAGAGACCTGATAAATCGCGTCTCTATTTTTTTGTAGCAATATTTTAAAGTTTTATATTTTAAAGGTTATGACCGGTTTTAAGGCGTGATTCACTAAGTCTTCACTGATACTTTCGTTAAACATACTGGAAAGACCACTTCGTTGGTGTGTGTTTAGTGCAATTAAATCCGCATCCAAGTCTTTAGAGAAATTTAAAATTCCTTGTTCAATTGTGGTATCGTTAAATATGTTTAGTGTGTATTCCGGCATATCAAATTCTTTCACAAACTCACGTAAACGTTTACTTGTTTTTTTGGTGGATTCAAAATTGTGAATGGTGTTGACAAAAAGCAAATGAACATTTGCGCCAAACAAGGATGCAAATTCCAAGAAGCGACCAAAGGCGGGTTTTATTTCATCTGAAAAGTTAGAAGCAAAAACAAATTTGGTCAAGCCCGTTTTTTTCATTCCTTTTTTGACAACCAATACAGGTACGTCAGAGTGTCTTACAACTTTTTCGGTGTTTGATCCGATAAACATTTCTTTAATACCCGTTGCCCCTTGAGAGCCCATTACAATTAAATCAATTTTCAACTCCTTACTATAGTCAATTATGCCACTAAAAGTTTTGTGAAAACGAATTTCTTCATGAACAGTTAATCCATCAAGAATTTTTGAATTCATCATTTCCTCAAATTTTTCGTGTATTTTTCGTAAGAAAAGCATTTTTGCGGGCCCACTAGCATCTCCATGATCGTCCATATCCGTTTCATTAGCAGGTAAATCAACCATGTGGAGTAAATAGATGTGTGCGTCTATATAATTTGCGATTTGTGCAGCAGCTTCTATAGCACGCTCTGCTTGTATTGAAAAATCTATGGGAACTAAAATCCGTTTCATTATAATTATTTTTTTTAAATTAAATGTATTAAACTATAGCGTAAAGTTACTAATTTATTGCGAATATTGATGCGTTATTTTTGATTTTATTATCCCGCTATACTTACTTTGTAAAAAATTAAGTATATTTGCATCGCAAAATCAATGGTTTTGGGATAGGAGGGGACGTTTGTCCCCTATTTTTATATTTTAAAATGGACACAAATAAAATAAAAACATTGATAGATGAGGCGATTGTTGCTAACGACGCGTTATTTTTAATTGATTACTCAATTACAAATATCGGGGATATTGAAGTAATCGTCGATGGAGATAAAGGGGTAACTTTAGAGGAATGCATTAGAATTAGTCGTCATATTGAGCATAATTTAGATAGAGAACAAGACGATTTCTCTTTAAAGGTAACGACTCCAGATATTACAAAACCTTTGGTTCATTCAAGACAGTACCACAAGAATATTGGACGCATTCTGAAAGTGCAAACAAAGGAAGAGAAATTCGAAGGGACGCTAATTAAGCTCGAAAATGATAAGATTACATTAAGATGGAAAGCAAGAGAACCAAAACCTATAGGAAAAGGGAAACACACGGTTATCAAAACAGCTGTAATAGCTATTGAAGATATAATAAAGACAAATGTTAAAATAGTATATAATTGAATCAAATAAATTAGATGGAAAATAGAGCACTTATAGATTCATTTTCGGAATTTAAGGATAATAAAAGTATTGATAGGGTAACGCTTATGGCTATTCTTGAGGAAGTCCTTCGAACTACCTTTAAACGTAAATTTGGGGATGATGATAACTTTGATATTATTATTAACCCTGACAAGGGAGATATGGAGATTTGGCGGAATCGGATTGTCGTAAAAAATGGAGAACTCGAAGATTCAAATAAGGAAATAGAATTGTCGGAAGCACAGAAAATTGAACCCGACTATGAAGTAGATGAAGAGGTTCCGGAAGAATATAAATTAGCAGATTTAGGACGTAGAGATATTTTGGCTTTACGTCAAAATTTAATATCCAAAGTATTTGAGCACGACAGTTCAAATACCTATAAGTATTTTAAAGAACTAGAAGGTGAGTTGTTTACGGCTGAGGTACATCATATACGGCATAATGTTGTGGTTTTATTGGATGATGATGGCAATGAAATTGTTTTGCCGAAAAGCGAACAGATCAAGTCTGATTTTTATAGAAAAGGCGAATCTATTCGTGGCATTATAAAGTCTGTAGAGCTACGAGGAAACAAACCAAATATTGTGTTGTCAAGAACAGATCCGAACTTTTTAGTTAAGTTATTTGAACAAGAGATTCCAGAAGTTTTTGAAGGTTTAATTACCATTCAAGGGGTTGCCCGTATCCCGGGAGAAAAAGCAAAGGTTGCTGTAGATTCATATGATGATCGTATCGACCCGGTAGGTGCTTGTGTAGGGATGAAAGGGTCGAGAATTCACAGTATCGTAAGAGAGTTAGGGAATGAAAACATCGATGTAATTAATTATACAAAAAACGAAAATTTATTTATACAACGTGCGCTTAGTCCGGCAAATGTGGTTTCTGTAAAAATACATCCGGAAGAGAATAGACCCGATGGGAAAAAGGGTCGTGTCGATGTGTTTTTAAAGCTCGATGAAGTTTCAAAAGCCATCGGAAAAGGAGGAGTCAATATTAAATTAGCAAGTCAATTAACAGGATACGAATTGGACGTACAACGTGAAGGAGTAGATGATGAAGATGTTGAATTGACAGAGTTTTCTGACGAAATAGATGAATGGGTAATTAAAGAGTTTCAACGCGTAGGATTAGACACCGCAAAAAGTGTTTTAGATCAAAGTCTTTTAGATTTGACAAACAGAACAGATTTAGAAGAAGAAACCATTATTGAAGTTCAAAGAATACTCAAAGAGGAATTTGAGAAATAAACAAGAGAATAAATAAGATTTTCAGTTTTCCGGCTCATCCGCTTGAGTAAACAGACAATAAACAATAAGCAATAGACAATATGGCAAAGACAGTACGGCTAAATAAAGTACTCAAAGAGTTAAACATTTCTTTAGATAGAGCAGTTGAGCATTTAAATGCCCACGGCTTTGATGTTGTGGCACGTCCTACAACAAAATTATCTGAAGAGGAGTATGATAGTTTGTGTGATGCTTTTTCGACAGATAGACAACGCAGAAAGGCTTCAGCTGAAGTGAGTGAAGAAAAGAAAAAAGAACTAGATGCTATTCGTTTAGAGCAAGAAAATGAGCGATTGGAAAAACTTTCTAGAGAAGAAGCGGAACAGTCCAAAATAATTAGGGCAGAAGCGAAAAAAGTTGCGACAAAGATTGTTGGAAAAATTGATTTAGATCCTAAGCCGATACCGACAAAAGAGGTAAAAGAAGCAGTAAAGCCACCTTCTGTGGAAGAAGAAAAAGCAGCAGTTGTTGAAGAAAAAGTTACAAAAAAAGAACTGGTTAAAGAAGAAGTTAAAGAAGAAGTCAAAGAAGAAGTCAAAGAGGAAGTCAAAGAGGAGAAAATTGTTAAAGAAATTGAAGAACCTAAATCGATTAAAACAGCATATCAAAAGCTTTCAGGCCCGAAAATAACAGGTGAATTAGACCTTTCAAAGTTTGAGAAACCTAAAAAAGAAAAAGCGAAAAAAGAACCTGCGAGTTCGGAAAACAAAAAGAAACGTCGAAGAATACGAAAGCCGGGAGATTTTAATAAACCAAGAGGTACAAAATTTTCGGGAAATAAACGAAAACCACGTCCAAAACTCAAAGAAGAACCTTCTGAAGAAGATGTTAAAAAACAAATACAAGAAACACTAGAAAAATTACAAGGAAAAGGTAAAAAATCTCAAGGAGTTAAGCACCGAAAGAAAAAACGCGGTGAGCATCGTAAAGTAACCGAAGATGAATTAGAACTGAAAGAAGCAGAAAGTAAGGTGATTAAGGTAACAGAGTTTGTTACAGCCAATGAGTTAGCAACCATGATGGAAAAGCCGGTTACGGATGTAATTTCAGCTTGTATGACTTTGGGAATGATGGTGAACATGAACCAACGTTTGGATGCAGAAACTTTGACAATTTTAGCAGATGAATTTGGTTATACTATCGAATTTGTAGGAGCTGATGTAGAAGAAGCGCTACAGGAAGTTGAAGATATAGTAGAAGATTTAGAATCCAGACCACCAATTGTTACCATCATGGGACATGTTGATCACGGAAAGACATCTTTGTTGGATTATATACGAGAGACAAATGTAATTGCCGGTGAAGCAGGAGGAATTACGCAACACATAGGCGCATACAATGTGGAGTTAAAAACAGGAGATAAAGTGACATTTTTAGATACTCCCGGTCACGAAGCATTTACAGCAATGCGGGCACGTGGTGCACAAGTAACGGATATTGTGGTCATTGTTGTTGCAGCTGATGATGCGGTTATGCCACAGACCAAAGAGGCAATTAGTCACGCACAAGCCGCCGGAGTTCCGATAGTTTTTGCGATTAACAAAATTGATCTTCCGGCAGCAAATTCAGAAAAAATTAAAGAACAACTCTCAATCATGAATCTTTTGGTGGAAGATTGGGGTGGTAAAGTACAATCTCAAGATTTATCTGCAAAAACAGGTAAAGGAGTAGACGAGTTACTCGAAAAAGTACTTTTGGAAGCAGAATTGTTAGAATTAAAAGCAAATCCGAACAAAGAAGCGGTCGGAACTGTTGTAGAAGCACAACTAGATAAAGGAAGAGGCTATGTAACAACTATTTTAGTAGAAGGAGGTACCTTGCATATCGGTGATTATCTATTAGCAGGTAG
>JAOZTK010000149.1 GCA_029942185.1 Flavobacteriaceae bacterium | reverse complement strand
TCCGTATTGATTAACTTTAATTCCCGACTTGTTTGTCCTTCTACAGAAGTATTTTCAGTAGCTCTTCGAAACAAATATGGCAATACGTGTTTTACGGGACCATAAGGTAAATATTTGGCGACATTATACCCGGTTTTTGCCATATTAAAACTAATATCATCACTCATTCCATAGAGTTGTGAAAACCAAAAACGCGGATCATTTATAAGGATTCCTTCTTTTTCCATTAATTTGGCAAGAAGTAGTATGCTTTTTTCGTTGTGTGTTCCGTTAAAAATAGAAACCTTATCGCGTTTTTTAAAGGAAAAACGCAAAGCATCATTAAAAGATTTGTCTGTGGTTGCCTTATCCTTACAAATAGGCGATTTATAGCCCATTTCGGTTGCTCTTTCACGTTCTTTTTCCATATAAGCCCCACGAACAAATTTAGCTCCGAGGAAATAACCTGAATCCACCGCTTTTTGATAGGACATTTTTAGGTGGTCTAATCGATCATGACGATACATTGCCCAAGTATTGTAAACAATGGCTTTTTCTTTGTTGTAAAGTTGCATCATTTCTTCGACCGTTTCATCGATAAAATTTTGATACCAAGAATCTTCAGCGTCTATCAAAATAGGTGTGTCAGTCTCAAAAGCAGCTTTACAAAGTATATTGACTCTATCTTTAAAATTTTGTGCTTCTTTTTTTTCTTTATCTGATAGTTTTTTGCCTGCACTAACTTTAGTCAATACATTGGAAGTAGTAAAAGCAGTTGGTTTAAAAACGGCAAAAGGAATATTGGCATTTTTCCCGGCATTTTTAATGGAATCCAAAGTTTCTTTAAGTGCTTTTTTGATATCGGCAAGTGATTCTTTTCCTTCTACAGAGTAATCTAAAATTGCTCCCACACCGTATTTGTGTAAATTCTTAACAGCTTTATCACACTCAGCAATTGTTTCACCACCTACAAAATGGTTGTATATGGTAGGTTTAACTGCCCAATTTATTGGAAACCGAATAGCTAAAGCCATATTGGTTAGTACTTTTGCAATTCCGGTAATGGTTTTGCTTCCCATTACTTTGTACAAAAATTTTGCTTTTTTCATATCCAAATTAGATTTGGAAATAAAGGCAATTTCGGTATTTTTAAAATCAATATTCATCGTAAAATATTTTCTTTTTAATTGTAATAGATTAAATCAATAGTCTGTAAAATACAGGACGAAATTAGACAGGTATTTTACACAAAATATTGATAAATCTCATGTTTGTAAAAATAATAAAAAAGAAAATGTCTATTGCTAAAAAAAGCACTTTAAAAAATATATTTATTGTTTTACGTAGTATAATTATTGATAAACAATATATAATTATTGTTTATAGATTATTTTTTTATATCTTTGTGCAGAATTAATAAACATACAAACAGATGAAAACAATAAAAGCACCTTTAAGTATTCGATTGATTTACTGGTTTACCAATTTAACATTAGGCTTATTAGCTCTTGTTTTTTTAGCAGTCATTGCATTTAACATTTTGTTGTACACTGACTTTTTTGGAAATGATATGCAGTTACATACACAATTACCGGTAAAAGTAGATTTTTTAGAAACAGGAAATCTACATCTCAACGATCGAGATATAAAAGTAGAATTAGTAGCAGCAACAACAAAAATTCATTTTTTCAATACGCCTACTTTTATCACTAAAAAAGTTGGAATTGCGATGCTTATTGTAATAGCAGGTATAAGTTATTTAATATGGATATTTAGGCTTTTTATCAAAAACGTAAAAGAAGGAGCAACTTTTACCATTAAAAACATTAAAATTCTAAAAAAGCTTGCTTATGGCTTAATAGCATTATGGATTTTTACCTTTATATATATGCAAATTGCCAATTATTATATCGCAGAGCATCTTAATTTTGAAAACATAAGAATTACGGATGAAATCCCTGATTATTCAGGAATATTATTTGCTGCATTATTGTTGTGGGTTTTAGCACATATTTTTGAAACAGGATTAAAATTACAACAAGAAAAAGATTTAACAATATAAGATATGGCAGTTATAGTAAATTTAGATGTAATGCTAGCAAAACGAAAAATGAGTTTGACAGCGCTATCCCAAAAAGTAGGTATTACTATGTCTAACCTTTCCATCTTAAAAAAGGGGAAAGCAAAAGCAATTCGGTTTTCCACATTAAATGCTATTTGTGAAGCTCTTGAATGCCAACCTGGCGATCTACTCGAATTTCAATTTGATAATTAAATAAAAAACGGCAAAAATTCCCGAAACTCAGGTTTAAAGTGAGCTTGTTTCTTTAACCGCAAGGAAAGGTTTAAGTAAGGTTTACAATGAAATCTTACTCGTTAATATTGGGTTTCTTGTGCTTTCGTGTATTCCATGAGGTTAAATAACGAATAAACAAAGTTTTTTTAACTAGAGTTTTCTAAAAATACATTTTCTCTAATTGTTAGCCAATAAGTCTAACATTTTTTCCCTTTAAGAATTGCGTATATAAAACGGTCTTACTTCTTTTATCTCTTATCAAGAATTACTCAAAATAAAATCAAAAAATGACATTTATCATAAAAATCTATTTATCTTTGTATTTCTAAAAACAGGTAAAAATGCCAACTAAATATACGGAAAACGAACTAGAACATGATCTTGAGAACAAGGAATATGAATATGGTTTTTATACAGATATTGAATCTGAAAAATTCCCGGTTGGTTTAAATGAAGAAGTTGTTCGAGCAATTTCTAAAAAGAAAAACGAACCAGAATGGATGACAGAATGGCGTTTGGAAGCCTTTCGAATTTGGAAAAAAATGGAAGAGCCCGATTGGGCAAATGTCAATTATGACAAACTTGATTTTCAAGCGATTAGTTATTATTCGGCCTTTAAGAAGAAACCGGAATTAGAATCTTTAGATCAGGTAGATCCGGAGTTGTTAAAAACCTTTGAGAAATTGGGAATTTCTATTGACGAACAAAAACGTCTTTCGGGAGTCGCAATGGACATCGTAATTGATTCTGTTTCAGTTGCGACAACATTTAAAGAAACGTTAAACAAAAAAGGAATACTTTTTTGCCCTATTTCTGAAGCCATTGAAAAGCATCCTGAATTGGTGAAAAAATACATTGGCTCGGTTGTGCCCCGTACCGATAACTTTTATGCTGCTTTGAATTCGGCTGTATTTTCAGATGGTTCCTTTTGTTATATCCCAAAAGGCGTAAAATGCCCTATGGAATTATCTACTTATTTTAGAATAAATGAAGCGGGAACCGGTCAGTTTGAACGCACTTTACTGATAGCAGATGAAGGTAGCTATGTGAGTTATTTAGAAGGCTGTACAGCTCCGCAACGTGATGAAAATCAATTACATGCCGCTGTAGTTGAACTGATTATTTTAGATGATGCAGAGATAAAGTATTCAACGGTGCAAAATTGGTATCCGGGTGATGTAAAGGGGAAGGGTGGAGTGTATAATTTTGTAACCAAACGTGCTATTGCACATACCAATTCTAAAATTTCTTGGACACAAGTAGAAACGGGTAGTGCAGTTACCTGGAAATATCCAAGTTGTATTTTAAAAGGAGACAACTCAATAGGAGAGTTTTATAGTATTGCGGTCACAAATAATCACCAACAAGCTGATACGGGTACCAAGATGATTCATTTGGGAAATAACACAAAAAGCACTATTATTTCCAAAGGTGTTTCTGCCGGAAAATCGCAAAACTCTTATCGTGGTTTGGTTCGTGTTGGTAAAAATGCCAAAAATGCACGTAATTTTTCGCAATGTGATTCGCTTTTGATGGGAAATAAATGTGGTGCACATACATTTCCTTATATCGAAGTTAAAAATTCAACTGCACAAATTGAACACGAAGCAACCACAAGTAAAATTGGCGAAGACCAACTATTTTACTGTAACCAACGTGGAATAGACACGGAAAAAGCTATCGCATTAATTGTCAACGGTTTTAGCAAAGAAGTTTTAAATAAATTACCGATGGAATTTGCCGTTGAAGCACAAAAACTATTAGAAATCTCTTTAGAAGGAAGCGTAGGCTAAGTTGTTTTATTGTTTCGAGTTTCGGGTTCTCGACCTCAAACAAAGAACAAACAACACAGAGCTAGAACAAAGAACACAGAACAAAGAACCCAGAACACAAAACAAAGAACATGTTAGAAATAAAGAATTTAAAAGCAACTATAGGCGACAAAGAAATCTTAAAAGGAATAAGCCTAAATATCAAAGCAGGAGAAATTCACGCTATTATGGGGCCTAATGGGTCGGGAAAAACTACCTTATCTTCTGTAATTGCAGGTCGTGAAGACTATGAAGTTACCGAAGGCAGCATCACTTTAGACGGTGTGGATTTATTAGAACTCACGCCTGAAGAACGTGCTCATAAGGGTATATTTATGTCTTTTCAATATCCTGTTGCTATTCCGGGTGTTACGGTAACCAACTTTATCAAAACGGCAATAAATGCCAGGCGAAAAGCTGAAGGAAAAGAGGATATGCCTGCAGCTGAACTATTAAAAATGATTCGTGAAAAAGCCAAATTAATTGGAATAGATCGTTCCTTTTTATCACGATCATTAAACGATGGTTTTTCAGGAGGAGAAAAAAAACGCAATGAAATTTTTCAAATGGCGATGCTAGAACCAAAAATGGCAATTTTAGATGAAACAGATTCTGGTTTAGATATTGA
>JAOZTK010000148.1:2684-4766 GCA_029942185.1 Flavobacteriaceae bacterium | reverse complement strand
TTTTAGTGTAAATTTGCAACAAAATAGAAATAATGATCTTTGAACAAAAATTTATCACCAAATGGGCAGATTTTGATCCCAATCGTCATATGCGACACACCGCCTATAACGATTATGCAGCCGAAGTACGTGTTCGTTTTTTCGCCGAACACAGCTTTTCCATAGCGGAATTTGCCAAACTACATATTGGTCCCATCTTGTTTAAAGAAGAAACAAGCTTTTTTAAAGAAATAAATATTGGGGAAGACATTAAAGTAAACATGACACTAGAAGGGGCCTCTAAAAATTTGGAACGCTGGCGTATTACACATCATATTTTTAATCAAAAAGGAGTGCTTGCAGCAGAAGTAAAAGTCTATGGAGCTTGGATAGACCTTATAAAACGTAAATTAATTACACCACCGCAAGACTTTGTAAATGTGTTTAAAGATTTATCTAAAGCAGCTAATTTTAAAGAAATAGCTTTAAAGAATGAAAAATAGAAAACTAGTTTACACGCTTGTTGCTTTATTGTTTGCACTTGGATTTTATGTGTACGATCACTTTTCCTGGGGTGAATATTTCTTTGCAGATGCTTCGATAACAATAGAAAAGGATATCAGTTTTCAACCTACCTCTACAACAGGACAAATTGTCCATCATCCGTATTACAGTTTATCCTATGATGAAAAGTATGAACAAGCCGAATGGGTTGCCTATACACTGTCGGCAGATCAAATAAGACATACCAAATTTAAGCGTCCCTATTTTGAACGAGATAAAAAAGTAAAAACAAAATCTGCTCATTATAAAAATTATTCAAATTCCGGATATAACAAAGGTCACCTCTGCCCTGCCGCTGATAGGAAGTTTTCCAAAGAAGCCTATGATGAAACCTTTTTGATGAGTAATGTATCCCCTCAAACGAATGCTTTTAATGCAGGTGTGTGGAATAGATTGGAACAGAAAACACGGTATTGGGCTACAAAATACAAAGGTATTTTTGTGGTTACCGGTGGCGTCTTAAAACCAAATCTAAAAAAAATTGGAAGAGAAAAGGTTTCTGTACCCGAAGAATTTTATAAAATTATTTTGGATTATACAGAACCGGAAATAAAAGCCATCGCATTCCTTGTTCCACACAGAGATTCAAACAAAGCCTTGTATTCTTTTGTCACGAGTATAGATGCGATTGAAAAATTGACAAATATTGATTTTTTTCCTAATTTGCCGGATGAAATCGAAAACAAACTAGAAGCTAAGAGTAGCTATAAACAATGGAGCTTTAGGTGAAGATCAGAGAATTAGAAGTAAGAATGATTCATAGCAACCAACTTTGTACCGCTAAAAAAAAATATTTAAACAGATGAACAATCAATCAAAATTACACTCCAAAAATAAAAGTAAAGCAGGTTATGATTTTACAAAGCTATGTGACTATTTTCCGGCTCTAAAAGAATTTATTTTTGTTAACAAACATCAAACTACTACGATCGATTTTGCCAATCCAAAAGCGGTAAAAGCATTAAATACGGCCTTGTTAAGAATGCATTATAATATTAACTATTGGGTGTTTTCAGATAAGAACTTAACACCACCCGTTCCAGGTAGAGCAGATTATATTCATTATTTAGCGGATCTGTTAAAAACCTCTTTATCAACGGATCAAGTCACTATTTTAGATATTGGTACGGGCGCTGGTTGTATTTATCCTATTTTGGGGAATGCTATTTATAATTGGAAATTTGTAGCTACAGAAATAGATAAGTATTCTTTAAAAAGTGCTCAAAATATAATTGACAAGAATAAATTGTCCAAAGAAATTAGTTTACGCTTACAAAAAGATAAATCACTAATCTTTAAAGGAGTTATTAATGAAAATGAGCGTTTTCAGGCAACGATGTGTAATCCGCCTTTTTTTGCTAGTCAAGAAGAAGCCAAACAAGCAAATATATCCAAGCAAAAGGGTTTGGGTAAAGAAACCGGTATTCGTAATTTTAGTGGAATACATAATGAGTTATGGTATCAGGGTGGCGAAAAAGCTTTTTTACACAACTACCTATATCAAAGCTCCTTGTACAAAGACCAATGTTTTTGGTTTAC
>JAOZTK010000148.1:0-2584 GCA_029942185.1 Flavobacteriaceae bacterium | reverse complement strand
CAACCTAAAAAGCAATCTAATGAATATCCTAGAATCTTTAAAATCAAGAACTAATACAAGCTGTGAGCTCTGTTCTCGTACTGAAAATCTGAATCTTTATCAGGTTGAACCAAAACGGTCAGATGATGAAAATGATCATATCTTAATTTGCAATATTTGTAAAAATCAAATTGATAATCCGGATAAAATGGATCCCAATCACTGGCGTTGTTTAAATGATAGCATGTGGAGTGAAATCCCTGCGGTACAAGTAATGGCTTGGAGAATGCTAAACAGACTAAAAGCAGAAGGATGGCCACAAGATCTGTTAGACATGATGTATCTCGATGAAGACATTTTGTTTTGGGCAAAAGCAGGTATAGAAGAAACAATAAACGAAGAAATAGTAATTCATAAAGACAGCAATGGAGTTGTACTTGAAAATGGCGATTCCGTAGTACTTATAAAAGATTTGAAAGTTAAAGGGAGTAGTATGGTCGCTAAAAGAGGTACTGCGGTAAGAAGAATATCTCTTGATCATGAAAATGAAGAATATATTGAAGGAAAAGTAGATGGACAACATATTGTTATAATTACTAAATATGTTAAGAAAATTTGATATAGAGAGAACAAAATCCAATCACATTTTCACTATCTTTGATAAAAATTTAAGACATGTCAAAAACCATCATTTTAAACCAAGAGGATATTTCCAATAGAATACGTCGTATTGCCTATCAAATATACGAAGTAAACGCAAGTATAGATGAAATTGTCATCGCAGGAATAGAAAAAAGAGGGTTTGAACTAGCGGAAAGAATAGCAGAGGTATTAAAAAGCATATCGGATATAAAAGTTGAACTCTGCAGTGTTAAAGTCAATAAAAAACAAGCTTTAGAGCCAGTTATATCATCTATGGAGAGTAGTGTCTACCGGAATAAATCGGTAATTTTAGTCGACGATGTACTCAATTCGGGCACTACCATGATGTATGGTGTCCGCCATTTCTTAAATGTACCTTTAAAACAATTAAAAACAGTCGTTTTAGTGGATAGAAACCACAAAAAATATCCCATAAAAGTCGATTTTAAAGGAATCTCTCTTTCGACATCTATTCAAGATCTCGTAAAAGTAGTTTTCTCTAAAAATGGAGACTATGCTTATTTAGAATAGTTTTATTTGCACGGAAACTAATTTTCGGTTCCCTTTAGCAACCTTCGTTTTATTTTTTTTATGGCCACTTCAATTGATTTGTCGGGTTCAATAACATTGTAAGGTCCCCAGAAATCCGGATCTGAAAAGCCGGAAGCTTCGTCGCTGATAATAATAGCGTGTCGCATTCTGTCTTTAAACGCTGGCTTCTCTTTAGCCTTATTTTTTTTCCAATCCGTAATTGCCATTTCACTGCTGATGGAATAAGTGGAATTAAACCATTTTCCTTTTCTTTTAACTTTAAAACTCAGCATGGCATTTCCATAACTATAATACCATATTCCATCTTTTTCTCGGTAATCAACTCTATAAGCGACAGAAGTTGGGTAAGTGAAAACATTCTTTGGATTTTTCTTTACAAATAATGCCGCAGCTTCTTTTTTATTACTGACATCAAGATTATAAATAGCACTGGTCAAGGCTCTTGATTGTGCATCGATAAACAATTTACCGTAATAAAGAGGTCTGCTTTGAGAAACCCTAGGTTCAAACTTAACAACATATACAGTTCTTTCTCCAATGGTTGTAGAGGGAGCAAAACTAAAATTATATAGGTCAAAAGTTTCTACAGAAAAAAGATATTCAGGATATTTCATTATATCTATAAATAATGCGTTAAAAGGTCCTCCTTGTAACTTAAGAGCAATGGTGTCTAATCTGGAATAATCGGTGCTTTTTCGCACTTTATACAGTTTGATTTTATCATTTAATAAGGAAGTATAAGGTTGTTTGTACACATTGACAATGGCCTCGGATAAAGATGCATTCTTCTTTCTTTTCTTGATTGTTTCACGATAAAAAGCAGTCATTAAAACATGTTCACTCGAATTGTTCCGCTTTTTACTTTTAAACATTGTTCGCACCAATGATTCTGCGTCTTTTGGTAAATGAAAGACAACTTCAGAAAGTTTGGTAACGGAAGTTTCCAAACGAATTTTGTTCTTCTCTTTTTTAAGCTGTTTGATGGATATCATTTTTTTCTTATAACCCAAAGTAGTAACAAGTATTTTTCCATCGAGTAAATCAATGGGTACTTTGAGTAAAAATTCACCTTCTGAATTTGTTATGGTACTGATATTCGTATCTAAAATTGAAATAGTGCTAAATATCAAAGACTCATTACTTTGATTGTCAACCACTACCCCACTATATTGTTTGTACTCAGTAACCTGTTGGTCTTGGTATTGAATCACTGAAGTAGCCGAAATTTGTGAGGGATTCAATAGGAATAGAGATAAGCCCAGTAAAACGATAAAAGAATATTTATTGTAGAAATTATTGCGTGTTCTCATAATAGGAATGATTAATATATTAAATACTAGCTAAGACAAGCCGTGCTCCTTTTAGTTTTCGTCCTGAAAACAAAATCTAAAGTTACACTAATAAGCCTGTA
>JAOZTK010000147.1:2250-4865 GCA_029942185.1 Flavobacteriaceae bacterium | reverse complement strand
GAAGACCGAAGACTGAAGACTGAGAACTAAACACCCCCAACTTCCTTCGTATGCAACAATCGCGTTAATTTAATAGATAAATCCAGAAAGAGAATCTTTGGATTGGCATTTCTTTCAATATGATACAGTGCTTTATCGAGTTCCTCTGTTATTCCCAAAATATTGCCATTATGAATAAATACAGCAAAATTTTCTAATTTAAAACCCTCTGTTTGTGGTTTGAGATAGACCAAGCTTTCGGCATTGTAATTTAAAAGCAACGCCTGACGGAATATTTGTGTGCAATACTGTAAAAATTGTTTTTGTGTTTCGCGTCCCTTTCCTGCTATTTCATTACTCCAAGTAATCAAATCATTGATAACACTCGCATTTCCTCTAGCCCTGAAAGCAGCTCGAACCCAGGTCACAAACCATTGATCGAATACTGTATCATCCGATTTGTTTTGATATAGATTTAAGGCTTTGTTGTAATTGCCATTTGCTTGTTGTGCTATTATTTTTGCTTCTGATAGCGCTACACCTTCATTTGCAACTAAAGCCTCCGTTATTTGTCGATTGCTTAAATTATTAAAATACAGAACTTGACAACGGGAACGTATGGTGCTGATAATTTGTTCCTCGTTTTCAGTTACCAATAACAAAACCGTATTTTGAGGCGGTTCTTCGATGAGTTTTAACAATTTGTTGGAAGCGGCAATATTCATTTTTTCAGGCATCCAAATAATCATTACCTTATAACTGCCTTCATACGTGGTTAATTTAAGCGCCCTGATAATAGCTTGTGCCTCATCTACTCCAATTTTTCCTTGTTTGTTTTCAATATCAATGGCTTTATACCAATCGAACAAACCGGCAAATGGATTTTCCAGTATAAATTTACGCCATTCACTTAAAAATAAAGTACTGACCGGATGTTTTTTTACAACTTTATTTGCCGCGACAGGAAAGGCAAAATGCAAATCAGGATGTTCTAATTTCTTACATTTCCGAGCACAAATTTCTGGATTTAAACTATTCTTACAAATTAAATAAACAGCATAGGCAATAGCCATCTGTAAAGTACCTACCCCTTCTTTTCCAACGAATAATTGTGCGTGAGATACCCGTTTTTGATCTACCGTGTGTTTTAGATAGTTTACGATATGAGTCTGTCCGATAATTTGTTTAAAATCCATTTTCCTATCACTTATGCCAAAGCAAAAATAAGGAATAATATTGTACTTTTGAGGTCTTAATAGTCATACTTCGCTACTTTACACAAAGTACAGTTGTAGACTGAATAAAAGGTATTAAACCTCAGGGTATCCCGATAGCCATCAGGACTGAACCCAATAACCCGCTGAAAAAGCGGGATTAATTCGACTAACTAAAAAATTGGAATCATGCTAAAAAGCTTGACAGGTAATTTTTTAGAGTCTCATGAATAAAAAGAAAATTAGTATCACAGCAACTAAAAGACGAAAAAATGAAAAGTTTAAACACTATAGATTTTAAAAACAAAAAAGCACTGATTCGAGTAGATTTTAACGTGCCTCTTAACGATAAATTTGAAGTAACTGACGCTACTCGTATTATAGCGGCTAAACCTACAATTGATTATATTCTAAAACACGGAGGCAGCGCTATTCTTATGTCCCATTTAGGACGTCCCAAAGGAAAAGATGACTCTTTTTCAATGCGACACATTGCAAAAAAAGTCAGTGAAGTACTGGGTGTAAACGTACAATTTGTTTCTGATTGCATCGGTAATGAGGTTCAAAAAGAAGTAGCTAAACTCCAACCAGGTTCCATTTTATTATTAGAAAACCTACGTTTTTATCCGGAAGAAAAAGCAGGGGATTTTGAATTTGCCAAAAAATTAGCACAATGGGGAGATGTCTATGTTAATGATGCTTTTGGAACCGCACATCGTGCGCATGCTTCTACCGCAATTATCGCTCAATTTTTTGAGAAGAATAAATGTATGGGGCTTTTATTGGAAAATGAATTAATAAATATTGGAAAAGTTTTAACGGACAGTAAAAAACCAGTAACTGCCATATTAGGCGGCGCAAAAATTTCTTCGAAAATTGGTGTTATTGAAAACATATTTGACAAAGTAGACCATATTATTATCGGTGGTGGTATGGCGTTTACTTTTATAAAAGCCCAAGGAGGTGAAATAGGAAGTTCACTTTGCGAAGATGACAAAATGGAATTGGCATTAGAAATATTAAAGAAAGCCAAAGCGAAAGGGGTTCGAATTCACTTACCACTCGATGTTGTAATAGCGGATGAATTTAAAAGTGATGCCAATACACAAATTGTTCCCATTGATGAGATTCCCGACGGATGGATGGGACTTGATATAGGTCCGAAAACCGAAATCGCCTATTCCTTTATCGTCATGCAATCACGTACAATCTTATGGAATGGCCCTATGGGCGTTTTTGAAATGCCGAGATTCTCTAACGGAACCATAGAGTTAGGGCAAGCAATTGCCGATGCGACTTTAGATGGTGCCTTTACATTGGTCGGTGGTGGTGATAGTGTGGCTGCTGTTAAACAATTTGGTTTTGCCGACAAAGTGAGTTATGTGTCAACCGGCGGTGGTGCTATGTTAGAAATGTTAGAAG
>JAOZTK010000147.1:0-2150 GCA_029942185.1 Flavobacteriaceae bacterium | reverse complement strand
TTGGCAGTATATTTCCCTGATATGGGTTTACAAGTGTCTTTTATTCAATACCTTTTTTACAAATAGTAAAATTTTATCAGTGGCCCCAATATTCTTAAAAACATAATCTGAAGCAATTTTTCCTGCAGATTTGACAAGTTTCTTATTCGAATTAAATTCTTGAAGTCGTTGTGTCAAAGCATCAATTGATTGAACTTCAACACAAGCTTTTTGTTCGATTAAATCCAGTGCTTCCTGAAATTTTTGGTAGTTAGGACCAATGATAATAGGAATTCCATAAGTGGCAGGTTCTAAAATATTATGAATTCCAGAGCCAAAACCACCTCCTACATAAGCGACATCTGCACAACTGTAAACACTGGTTAAAAGACCTATGGAATCAATTATTAGAATCTTTGCATCGCGTATATTCTTTGTATTTGCTCGAGAATATAAAACAGTATTTGCTCGAATTCTTCGCGCTAATTTCTCGATTGCTGCTTTGTTGATATTGTGAGGGACAAGGATAAATTTCTCCTTATTTGAACTGTGTAAATTTATATACTCCACTAATAGATCTTCATCCTTAGGCCAAGTACTTCCGGCAACCAAGACATGGGAATTCTCCGAAAAACTATCAATCAGTACTAGCTCTTTTCTTTGTTTAACCAATTCAAATACCCGATCGAAACGCGTATCACCACTTTGCGTCACATTGTGATATCCAATACTTTTTAAAAGTTTGACGGAGTCGTCATTTTGAACAAAAAAATGTGTAAAAGCTTTTAGTGAATTTCGATACCATTTTCCACGCTCTTGAAAGAAAATTTGACTTTTTCTAAAAATACCTGAGATTAAAACTGTGTGAATATGTCTACGCTGCAATTCTTTTAGCATGTTGGGCCAAAACTCATATTTTACAAATATAGCCAAACTCGGATGTACTGCTTTGATAAATCTGATTGCGTTTTTTTGTGTATCTAAAGGCAAATACACCACTACATCCGCATGTTTATACTCTTTTTGGACTTCGTAGCCCGAAGGTGAAAAAAAAGACAAAACCAATTTGTAGTTTGGGTATTGTCGTTTCAGTTTTTCAAAAACAGGTCTTCCTTGTTCAAATTCTCCCAAAGAAGCACAATGCATCCATATAGTTTGATCATTTTCAGAAATTGCTTTTTTAAGCTTGGGGAAAGTTGCTTTACGACCTTTGTAAAAGAGTCGCATTTTTGAGCTAAATAATGTGCTAAGAAACACAAAAAAAGTAGCAATATGCGTTATGATGTTATAGAAAAACTGCATACTGCAAATATACAAACAAAAAAAATGTAGCGACCCTGCAAAACAAGATCGCTACATTTGTATATAATTATGCTAATCGACTATGCTTCTACAGCATCGATTGAAACATATGATTTGTTGTTCCTTTTCTTAGTGAATACAACAATACCATCAACTCTAGCGTGTAATGTATGGTCTTTTCCCATATATACATTTTCACCCGGATTGTGTTTTGTTCCTCTTTGACGTACTAAAATATTTCCGGCTAAGGCAGCTTGCCCGCCAAAAATTTTAACGCCTAGTCGTTTCGATTGGGATTCTCTACCGTTCTTCGAACTTCCTACTCCTTTTTTATGTGCCATGATTCAATAATTTTATTTACTTAATACCTCAATTAATTCTGCCTTTTTTAAAGAAGTGTATCCTTTAATACCTTTTTCTTTTGCCAAAGCTTTTAACTCAGCGACTGTTTTTGAACTTAAATTTTCAGCAACTACAGGTTTTGCTTCAACCTTAGGGGCTGCTTTCTTTTTTGAAGCTACCTTTTTTGAGGCGGCTTTTTTGGGTTCTTCTTTTGTCTCTGCTTTCTCGACTTTGTGACCTGAAGTAGCAATGCCAGTGATTTGAATTTCACTAAAGGCTTGTCTATGACCGTTTTTTACACGATATCCTTTACGTCTTTTTTTCTTAAAAACGATTACTTTGTCCCCTTTTAGGTGACCTAAAATTTTTGCTGTTACACCAGCTCCTTTTATAGCCGGGGCGCCAATAGTCACTTTGCCATCATCCAAAAGCAATACTTTATCAAAGCTTACTTTATCACCCTCTTTACCGGGTAAACGATGAACAAAAACTTTTTGATCTTTTGCAACTTTAAATTGCTGCCCTGC
>JAOZTK010000146.1 GCA_029942185.1 Flavobacteriaceae bacterium | reverse complement strand
TGGCATTGATCAAAACAGAAAAAACAGCTAGAGCACTAAAATATAAAGAAACAATTTATGATAATTTATCATGGGCTTTATACCAACTTAAAGATTATAGATCTTATAAATATCAAGAAAAATCTTTTAGCATTAGAGATAGTTTGCGCAACGCAGAAATTGGAGGTTATTTACAAGAGATTGAAGCAAAATTTAATACAGAAACTATAAAAAAACAAGAACAGTTAAAAACAGCTGAGGAAAAAGCAAAGAAAGAACATGCCCAGGGTATTAATAACATATTACTAATAATTTCTTTAAGTTTATTGTTGGGTGCTTGGTTAATTTATAGATATCTTAAACTACGTCAAAAGAATTTGCAACTTGAATACAGCCAAAACCAACTGATACAACAAAATAAATTAGAACAGATACAAAATGACACACGTGAAAAAATCCTCAATGCTACTCTAGATGCTAAAGAAAGTGAACGAAAAAGAGTAGCCGAAACACTGCATCACAATGTCAGTACACTTTTATCTTCTGCCAGTTTACACTTGCAGGCGAGTAGAAGGCTTCTCAGCGGAACACCACCTCAAGAAATTGAAAAAGCACAAAAAATTATTAATGAAGCAGCCGATAGAATACGCAATCTTTCCCATTCCCTTGTGTCATCTGTTCTGCTCAAATTTGGCTTGGGTTATGCCGTTCAAGATTTGTGCGATAAGTATTCTAATGCTTCTCTTAATTTTTATTGTAAATGTGATGAAATCGTCAGGTATGACGCTGAATTTGAACTGAGAATTAACAGTATTATCGATGAACTTTTAAACAATATTATCAAACATAGTAAGGCTTCTAATGCAGAAATAAAACTTCGGCAAAAACAAGAGCAATTAAAAATTTCAATTTTAGATGATGGTAAAGGTTTTGACCCAAAAACAGGAATCAACGAAGATGGCTTAGGTTTGCGTCAAATTGAGGCGCGTGTCAGAAGAATGAAAGGTGTTTTTAAAATTAATTCCTCTGCCTTTGAAGGAACTTCAGTTTTTATTTCAGTACCTATCCCACATTTGAAAAAACCAATTATAACCAGTTAAACGCGGTGCTCCAATTCAATTATTTCCATATTCTCAATAAGCTTAGCACTGATAGTAAAACGCAACATAGTTCTAATGTGATGTATCCCTGATTTACCTGCGGCTCCGGGATTAAGATGTAGTAAATTGTTTTTTTTATCAAAAATAATCTTTAAAATATGTGAATGCCCACTGATGAAAATATCCGGAGAGAATATTTTTAATTCTTCTCTTATCCGCTTTTCATACCTGTTTGGATAACCTCCAATATGTGTAATCCATACTTTCTTTCCTTCAATTGTGAATTTATTATCCAAAGGATATTGCAGTCTGGTTACGGCATCATCAATATTACCATATACTGCCCGAACCGGTTTTATCTTTGCAATAGTATCCGTTACTTTTAAATTCCCTATATCACCGGCATGCCAGACTTCATCAGCTTGATTGACATATTTTAACATCTGTTGATCTAAATATCCATGTGTATCCGAAAGAAGTAGTATTTTTGTCATTTTGATTTACGATTTATTCGATTTACAATTTGGTTTCACTTGAAATTCATTTGTAAATATAGAATTATCAATCTAAAATAAGCATGCGTTATTTTATAAAAATATCCTACAAAGGTACAGATTTTCACGGTTGGCAAATCCAACCTAATGCGACGAGTATTCAAGAAAACATACAAGAGGGTTTACGAACGCTATTGGGTAAAAAAACTGAGATAATCGGTGCAGGCCGAACCGATGCAGGAGTACACGCAGGTCGGACATTTGCTCATTTTGATACGGATAGCCTACTAAACAGTAAGGATTTTGCCTACAAACTAAATGCTATTTTACCTAAAACGATAGTTGTTCTAAAGGTAATAAAGGTTTCGGATACTTCTCATGCTCGTTTTGACGCTGTAGAACGCAGTTATGAATATCATATTCAACAGGAGAACAATCCTTTCTTATTAGAAACTACTTGGCAAATTCCCCACAGAAAATTTGATGTAGACAAAATGAATAAAGCGGCAAGTATTTTGCTAAAACACATAGATTTTAAAGCATTTTCAAAATCGAAAACAGATGTCAACAACTATGATTGTGTTGTTACAAAAGCAAGATGGGTGCAAAAAGAAAAGAAATTGATTTTTTATATAACGGCCAATCGTTTTTTGAGAAATATGGTCAGAGCCATTGTGGGGACTTTATTGGAAGTTGGGGAGGGAAAGCTAAGTATTGTTGATTTTGAAAAAGTCATACTCGGTAAAAATCGCAACGAAGCCGGAGTTTCTGTTCCTGCCAGAGGTTTGTTTTTAACAGCGGTTAGCTATACCTATATCACAGATTAACACTTGCAATCTTTTCCACAACTGTTTCTGTTTTTTGATGGAAAAAAAAGTGTTCTTACCAAAAACACGATGGCTGAAACTAGGGAGATATATACTAAGATTTCTTGCATTATTTTAAAAATTGAAAAGCTATTAAGGCCGAGACATACGCTAATCCTGTCATTCCTACTAACTGTAATAACGGCCATTTCCACGAATTTGTTTCTCTTTTAACAATTGCCAATGTTCCCATACACTGCATTGCAAAAGCATAGAATAACAACAAAGACATCCCTGTGGCAAATGTGAAACGTTTTCCCCCTGTTATGGGATTAATTTCGCTATTCATACGCTCTTTAATCGTCGCCTTGTTTTTTTCGTTGTCTGCTACGCTATAAATCGTTGCCAGGGTTCCTACAAATACTTCGCGAGCAGCAAAAGAGCTCAAAAGGGCAATACCAATTTTCCAATCATACCCCAAAGGTCTAATTGCCGGTTCTATTATTTTACCTAGTTTGCCGATATACGAGTTTTCTAATTGATAGGTTGCTATTTTTTGAGACAGTTCACTTTTTGATAAGTCCCCCGAAGTCGTTTTAGACCTCACATTTTTTTCTGCATTTTTAAAATCTTTTCCTCCATAAGACGCCAAAAACCATAGGATTATTGAAATTGCTAAAATTATTTTTCCGGCACCAAAAATAAAGGATTTGGTTTTTTCTAATACAGTAAATCCAATATTTTTTACAGAAGGCATTTGATAATTGGGTAGTTCAATGACAAAAAAGCTACGATTCTTAATTTTTAATAATTTATGTAATAGATAGGCTGATAAAATAGCCGTGGCAAAACCCAAGACATATAGGGATAATAGGGTGAGCCCTTGTAAGTTGAGAATTCCTAAATAACTTTTATCCGGAATTATCAGAGCAATTAAAATGGCATACACAGGAATCCTCGCAGAACAAGTAGTAAAAGGGACTACGAGAATGGTTATTAATCGTTCGCGCCAACTTTCAATATTTCGTGACGACATAACTGCCGGTATTGCACAAGCAGTTCCTGAAACCAATGGAATTACACTTTTACCACTCATCCCAAAACGTCTCATGATTTTATCCATCAAAAAAACAACCCGACTCATATAGCCTGTTTCTTCTAGTATTGCGACAAACATAAACAAGATGGCAATTTGTGGAATAAAGATGACAATTCCACCTATTCCGGGAATCACCCCTTCGACTAGTAAATCGGTAAATTTTCCTTGTGGTAAATAGGATTCTGTTAATTCTGCTAATTGGACAAACAACCCATCAATCCAATCCATTGGAACGCTAGCCCATGCAAAGACAGATTGAAAAATAATCGCTAAAATCAATGCAAAAATAACATATCCGAAAATTTTATGAGTTAAAATACGATCCAACACACCTCTTAAATCTGTTCCTTTAGCTCGGTTTTTTATATAGGTCTCCTCTAAAACTTCATTGATAACCTGATACCTGAAAACCGCTTCTTTATGTTGAAACTTATCAATTTTTTCGGGTTTCATTTTAAAAAAATCAATTATTTCTTGATCGCTATCACCGATAAAATCAGAACTCCCTTTTTGTGTGATTAACAACCAAGATTTATAGGTTGAAAAACGGGGTAAAGCTTCCTTAATACGGTCAAAAAAGTTTCCGTGAATACGTTCGGATATATCTGCAACCGTTTTTGTATTTATAGTTTGATATTCTTTTAAAACATTTTTGAGTTCAACTATTCCGGTCTTTTTACGTGCACTTAACAAAACCACTTTGGTGTTTAGTGCTTTTTCTAAAGATGGCACGTCAATTGTTATTCCTTTTCGCTGCATCTGATCGGCCATGTTTATGACCAACACCGTTGGAATTTCCAGGTCTTTTATTTGTGTAAATAAAAATAGATTGCGTTTTAAATTTTCAACTTCCGCGACCACTACAACAACATCCGGATGATCGGTATTTTTATCATTTACCAAAGTTTCATACACAATATTTTCATCCACTGAAGTTGGGTTGATACTATAGGTACCCGGTAAATCGATTATTTTAGCATCAATTTTTTTAGACAGATGACAAATTCCTTGTATTTTATCAACCGTAATACCCGGATAATTACCCACTTTTTGGTTTAAACCTGTCAATTGATTGAACAATGATGTTTTCCCCGTATTCGGATTTCCAACAAGTGCTACTTTAATAAAAGTTTTAGAATTCATAAACTATATCTTGTTTATAGCTATTTGTGATGCCGTTTCAACCCGTATCGCTATGTAACTCTCGTTTACACGGATATACAAAGGATCGTTTAAAGGAGCTTTTTGTAACAGTTCGACCTCAGTGCCCGGTAAACAACCCATTTCCAATAATTTTAAAGGAATATTGTCTAATGCTACCTTACAGATAATCCCTTTTTCCCCTATTTTTAGTTGGGCGATGGTATCACTCATTTTTATTTAGAATAGTTTTAAATAACAAGCAAATATAGAAAAAAAATAATCATAACAGATTTT
>JAOZTK010000145.1:3695-5151 GCA_029942185.1 Flavobacteriaceae bacterium | reverse complement strand
AATCCCCTGCAACGGGGGAAAATTGCAAGGGATTTCTATAATTAAACCAAATAATTAATTCATTAAGGGAGTAGGTGTTCTTCACTTTCTAACAAAGCAAAAAACTTGTTTAAATTTGGTAAAATTATAATATTAGTACGTCTATTACGTGCACGGTTTTCTTTGCTATCGTTATCTGTTAGAGGTGTGTAACTACTTCTTCCGGAGGCTATTAAACGTGACGGCTCCACATTGTATTTGTCTTGTAACAAACGAACAATTGCGGTAGCTCTTTTTACGCTTAAATCCCAATTGTCTTGCATACAACTTGTATTAATAGTTCTTGCATCGGTATGACCTTCTATCATTACATCCATACTCGGCTCCGAATTGGCTACATCTGCCAATTTTTGAAGTAGGGGATAGGCTTTTTTATTGACACGATGACTCGCTGTTCTAAACAATAAATTATCCGCAACTGAAATCATAACTACCGTTTTATTGATGTTAACCTGAATATCTCCATCGCTGTCATCAAAACCGGTAGCATTCATCCTCTTCTTAAGATTGTAGGATAAAGCTAAATTGATAGAATCTTTTAATGTACGTGCCGAGGCCAATTCTGCAGCTGTCATTTTAGCCAATGTTGCATTCATCCTATTCCTTACATCTTTAGATAAAACCGTTAAATTGTTATCAACAATCACGAGTTTTTCATTATTAATCTGTTGGATGTTCTGTGATAAGGAGGAATTGGTATCACGAAGGGAGTTAATCTTAGAATTGTATTCAGTAACTCTTTCTTCAATACGTGTGAACTTCGCTTCAAGTGCTTCTTTTTCCATGGTAGTTCTTTGTAAATCACCACGCGTATCGGTAAGATTTTGTTCCAAAGCCAAGTATTTCTTTTTAGAAACACAAGAGGAAAATAAAGTGGTCAACACTAACATTAAAACAATTAATCTTTTCATAATAAAAAAATTTAAAAAAGGGGGTTAAATAAGTAATTTCATCAAATAATTAAAACTGCTTCTTTTTATTAGTACAAATATAGAACGACAAAAAAGATCACACAATACCCAATTCAGGTATTTTTTAAAAATATTGGTTTTGGGTAGTAACAGCTAAAAAGACGAGAGTCATTTTGATTTGAAAAGCTTATTTTTGTAATTATCTTTTTTATAAGTAGGACAAGTAGGATAAAATACTGCTGGTACAAATAATTTAATGTGTGTTCAGAAAATTTAATCGATCCTGCTCAGCAACTTAGCCAATGCTTGTGTTGCAGGAATACGATCTAAAATAATCTTTAAGAAAACTGTGATAGGGATTGCTAAGACTAATCCGGCTATTCCAAATATAAAACCCCAAACAGCCAAACTAATCAATACAGATATGGTATTAATATGAAAACTTTTACCCATAAATATGGGTTCTAAAATACCACCGATTAACATCTGAAGTCCAACAAGTAAAC
>JAOZTK010000145.1:0-3595 GCA_029942185.1 Flavobacteriaceae bacterium | reverse complement strand
CTTATTTGGCTTAATAATTTACCGCTGTGTTCTTCTACAAGTGCTTTAAAATCAATAGTATTGCTATTTGCCTCAGCAACAGATTCAATTCCTAGGAAATGCTGTACCTTGACCAATAAAGGATTGATTTTATAATTGGCTTCTGCTAAAATTTCTGCTTTGGATTGATAGAGCTCTACACTTGTTTTTTGTAAAACAATTACATTGATCCAAATAAATAAAGCAGATGCCACAACTATTATAATGATTCCCAACCACAAGGGAATTTTTTTACTTTCAAACCAATTTAATATGGGCAATAACAATATCGCAATAAATAAAGCTAAGAAAAAAGGAATGAATATAAATGAAAATAATTGTAGAATAAATAACACCACTACCGATGCTATTATCAGCAGTGAAATTTTAATTATTTTTATATCTCTTTTTAAAAAATCCATTATATGTATTTTGCACCTTGTTTGAATATATTGATACTATTATCAAGCCATAAAATTACCAAAACTTTCTATCTTTACACACTTAAATGATTTATTTATGAAAAATTTGACAATTCTTATAATTTATCTGTTTACCGGGGGCTTTTTATTTGCACAAGATTCTATTCCCGATGTTTTTTCTAAAATCTATTACGATAAAGACTATAAATTATACCACAAAAAGAAAGATAAAAAGTTCTATGCTGTGGAGCATAAAAGCAAATTGACATTATCAAATTTACAAGGCAATCCACAAGCAACTCCAAATGGAATTGAATTTAACTTTAATGACGCAACACTAAACGGAATATTATACTATGGTCTGATTAATTATAAGGAATCGAAATATCCAACACCAATTTGGTACGGTAGAACTTCTAATATAAAAGCAGGAAAAGCAGGAATAAATATCCTCAAAAGGCTCTCTGGAAGATATGATATGATTCATTGGAAACAATTGGGAACCGGAACTTTAGGTTATCGTATTGCCAATGCCAAGGGAGAATTGCTCTATGATGGTGTAATTGGTTTTAAATACGATGATAAAAAGGGTTTTAGTATTGCCAAAACGATTACGGAAGGTCCTTTTATCAATTTACTGCAAGCTAATGAAGTAACCATTTCTTTTGATACAAATTTTCCTGTTCAAGCAAAAATTCAGGTTAATGATACCGTATATAAAAGTATAAAATTACAAACACATCATGAAATATTAATTGATAATTTACAACCCGAAACTGAATATTCCTATCTTGTTGATTTTGATGATGCTACACAAAAATACACTTTTAAAACAGCGCCACTTCAAGGAAGTAGAGGAGAATTTGTTTTTGCCTATATTAGTGATTCACGCGCGGGACAAGGCGGTGGAGAGCATAATATGTATGGCGTAAATTATTATGTAATGCGAAAAATGGCTGCTTTAGCAAAATACAAGAATGCTGTTTTTATGCAAGTTACAGGTGATTTAATTGATGGGTATAAAAACACAAAAGACGAAACCAATCTGCAATATGCCAATTGGAAACGCTCCATAGAGCCTTTTGCACATCATTTTCCGATTATAGCTGCTGTAGGAAACCACGAAGCGGTCGGAAAGATTTTTAAAAGTGATAAAGGGCGTTGGCAAGCATTTATTCCCGGTTTTCCTTTTGAAACTGAATCTGCATCAGCCGTTTTTGCAACAAATTTTGTAAATCCACATTCCGAATTAATTAGTGAAGATGGCGCTTATTATGATCCTAACCCTAATAAAATAGATTTTCCGCCTTATGATGAAACGGTCTTTTATTATACCTATGACAATGTAGCCATGATTGTGTTAAATTCAGATTATTTTTATGTTCCTTCTTTAAAGAACAATCCTTCTACCGGTGGTAATTTACATGGATATATCATGGATAACCAGTTAAAATGGTTAGAAAATACACTGGCGCATCTCGAAAAGAATGACAAAATCGACCATATATTCGTAACCCAACACACGCCAACATTTCCAAATGGAGGACATGTAAAAGATGATATGTGGTATGGTGGTGATAATTCACATAGACCCGTTATCGCAGGAAAGTCGGTTAAAAAAGGAATCATTGAAAGACGTGATGAATATTTAGATTTATTGATCAATAAAAGTAGTAAAGTACTTGCTATAATGACGGGTGATGAACACAATTATAACAAAGTAAAAATAACGCCTGAGGTTAAACTCTATCCTGAGAATTACAAATATCCAAAACTAGCACGCAAACGTACAATATGGCAGATAAATAATGGGGCCGCCGGAGCTCCTTATTATGCTCAAGATACTTCAACTCCTTGGACAAGTGCTGTAAGTAATTTTAGTACGCAATTAGCTTTAGTTCTAATTTATGTTGATGGCGCAAAGGTTCGTGTAAAAGTGATGAATCCCGATACGTTTGAATTAATTGATAGTTTTGTTTTAAGAAAATAAATGTGCTGTTTAAACTTTTTAAACAATCAGCTGTGCAAAGTCGGGAGACTTCTTAGCTGTGCGAAGTCCCCCGACTTCGCACACACTTACATCACAAGCAAAAAACACAGTTCTCATGATTAAAAGTGAAGTGAGTGCACTTGGCTTAACTGAAATTAAAACTACAAATAAGTACCATGTCTTACAGCTCTAAAAATTGTATAATTGCGCACAGAGGCAGTACCTATTGGACTCCGGAAGAAACCGAAGCGGCTTATCGTTGGGCACGAAATATAGGAGCTGATTATCTGGAGTGTGATCTACAACTCACAAAAGACAATATTTTAGTTGCTTTTCATGACAGTGATCTAAAACGCACTACGAATGTGGTTGCTATTTTTCCGGATAGAGTAGATTTAGGAATACACGATTTTACCTTGACTGAATTAAGAAGTTTAGATGCAGGTTCTTGGTTTAATACTGCTTATCCCAAGAGAGCAAAAGATAGCTTTAAAGGATTAGAAATTCTTAGATTAAAAGACATTGTGATGATTGCTGAAGGCTATCGTTTTAAAAGAAAGGATGGTATTGCCGAAAAGGAATTACACAATGGTAAATGGACAGGGAATTATATTTATGAAAAAGATCCTAAGGATAACGGAAATAGACCGGGAATATATCCTGAAACCAAACATCCCAAATCTACTGTTGAGAAAATACTGGCAAAAGAACTGTCAAGTTTAGGTTGGAATCTAAATACTCGTTTAAAAACCATCAAAACCCTTTCGGGAAAAGTAGCTGTTGCCAATACTAAAGCGCGGGTAATTTTACAATCTTTTTCTCCAAAAAGTATTGAAAATTTCGAAATCTATTTACCTGACATCCCAAAGTGTTTCTTACTGTGGAAAGCTGATTTAGATGGTGATTTAGAAGGAATTTTACAAGAAGTAATTCAATTTGCTCGGAAAAATAATGTGCAATTTATAGGGCCGAGTATCGCCGGAGAACCCAATAACTATACTGACTTAACGACAGCATGGATGACCGATTTAATGCATCATTCAGATTTTAAAATCCACGCCTATACTTTTGATACAGAAAAACAATTAAAAGAATACCAAAATAGAGTAGAAGCAGTGTTTACCAATAGAGCTGATTTGGCACTAAAATATTACAATCGAAAAAA
>JAOZTK010000144.1:3795-5171 GCA_029942185.1 Flavobacteriaceae bacterium | reverse complement strand
TAGAGTTCCATGGCTACCGACCATGCTCTGAATTCATTTTTAGGGATAGTCGGTACAAATTTATTGGCATCTAGAAATATGGCATGTCCTCCAAAAGGTTGTTGTACAGGTACGCCAAAATCAGACAATCTCTGTCCCAAATAAGCTACTTGTCCAATCCGACTTTCCAGGTAGTCATATTCCGTCGCTTCATCTAAACCGATGGCTAGTGCTCCCATATCACGTCCATTCATACCGCCATAGGTAATAAAGCCTTCAAACATAATATTAAAGACAGTCGCTTCTTTGTATACTTTTTCATCATTCAGAGCTATAAAACCACCCATGTTAACCAAACCGTCTTTTTTAGCACTCATGGTCATTCCATCGCCGTAAGAAAAGAGTTCGAAGGCAATTTCTTTTATACTTTTGTGCTCGTAGCCTTTTTCTCTTTTTTTGATAAAATAGGCATTTTCTGCAAAGCGAGCAGCATCAAAATATAGTGGAATGTCGTATTTTTTACATAAGTCAGATACCGCTTTGGTATTTTCCATAGATACAGGTTGTCCACCGGCAGAGTTACAAGTAATGGTGAGTACAGTAAAAGGGATTTTTTCTTTTGGATGGTTCTTAAAGAGTTTTTCTAATTTTTCTAAATTGACATTTCCCTTAAAAGGATGATAAACCCCTGTGTCAAAGGCTTCGTCAATGGTACAATCCACAGCGTGGGCTTTTCGAAATTCAATATGTCCTTTTGTCGTGTCGAAATGTGAATTGCCCGGCACGATATCTCCTTCTTTAACCAAAGCGGAGAACAATACATTTTCGGCGGCACGACCTTGGTGTGTGGGTAGGAAATGCTCAAATCCGGTGATGCGTTTGACAGTTTTTTTTAGTTTTTCAAACGAACGAGAACCCGCATAACTTTCATCACCTATCATCATTTCTGCCCATTGTTGGTCACTCATGGCACCGGTACCTGAATCGGTCAGACAGTCGACAAATACTTGTTCTGATTTGATGTTAAATAAATTGTAATTGGCTTCCTTTAGCCATTTCTCTCTTTGTTTTCGTGTAGATCTGTAAAGTTTTTCGACCACTTTTATTTTATAGGGTTCTGCGTAGGGTAGTTTCATTTGAATTAGTATTGAGATATTAGTATTGAGATGTTAGAAATTAGAATCGGAAGACTTCGATAAATAGAAATTTTATCAAAATAAAATATCACACTTTAGACAAAGGGCGTTTAATATTCATATATAAATTTTGAAAACGAAGTATTGTTTTTTGCATGGTTCAAAAATAACGAAAAAATAATAGAATTGGAATTTATATTTTATATTTTTGTTTATTAGAATTTGTACCTCGCGACTTCTGAAATCAAATATCGTAAATCA
>JAOZTK010000144.1:0-3695 GCA_029942185.1 Flavobacteriaceae bacterium | reverse complement strand
AAATCAAATATCGTAAATCATAAATCTAAAATTGAAAATATGTACACACAACCCATGCTTAAAGAAGGAAGTTTAAAAGATCAAGTAATTGTTGTAACAGGAGGCGGAAGTGGTCTGGGAAAAGCGATGGGCACTTATTTTTTAGAATTAGGAGCTAAAATAGTCATCACCTCCAGAAATTTTGAAAAGCTTCAAAATGCTGCTGCTGAAATGCAACAGAAAACAGGAGGTGAGGTTTTGCCGGTTGCTTGTGATGTGCGTCGTTATGATCAAGTTGAGACGATGTTACAGACAACTCTTGATAAATGGGGTAGGGTAGATGGGCTATTGAATAATGCTGCAGGTAATTTTATCAGTCCTACAGAACGATTATCTGCGAGCGCATTTGATGTGATTATTGATATTGTTTTAAAAGGAACGAAGAATTGTACTTTGGCTTTTGGGAAGCATTGGATTAAAGTTAAACAAGAAAAAGCAACGGTTTTGAACATTGTGACTACTTATGCTTTTACAGGTTCGTCTTACGTAGTTCCGTCTGCAACAGCAAAAGCAGGTGTGTTGGCAATGACCAGATCTCTTGCCGTGGAATGGGCTAAATATGGTATTCGTTTTAATGCGATTGCCCCGGGTCCTTTTCCGACAAAAGGCGCCTGGGATCGATTATTACCCGGCGATTTAAAAGAAAAATTTGATTTGGCAAAGAAAGTTCCGGTAGGACGAGAAGGTAAACATCAAGAATTAGCCAATTTAGCAGCCTATTTAATGAGTGATTTTTCTGCCTATATCAATGGAGAAGTAATTGTTATAGATGGAGGAGAATGGCTTAAAGGGGCAGGACAGATGAATATGCTCGAAGAAGTTCCAAAAGAAATGTGGGATATGTTGGAGATGATGATACGAGGAAAAAAGAGCTAATAATCAGGCAAGCCTTCCAAAAACACATAAGTTTCCTTTTCAAAGTCCATTTGGCAATAAAAGTGTTGTAAACCATTGGTAAGCATTAAATATTTTGCATCTAGGGATAGATTGTATCGTGCTATTTGGTCAAAGGTGTGTTGCGTAATTTTAGTGCTTGGTCTTTTGCATTCTACAATAATATAAGGATGTAAAGATTTGCTATAAACTACAATATCGGCGCGTTTGTGTTGTTGATTTATGGTGAATTGCTTTTCCACACTCATCCACATGGCCGGATAATTCTTTTCTTGAATCAGAAATTGAATGGTGTGTTGTCGTACCCATTCTTCCGGAGTAATCATGATGTATTTTTTTCGGATTACATCCCAGATATACGATTTATTTTCTATACTTTTGGTTTTGAAAGAATACGAAGGAAAGTTTAAAGCTACCATTTCGTAAAGTTACAACGAAAAGTTTAGAATTTGGAGTTTAGAATTCAGAATTATTTACATTGATAAATATGACAGTAGAAAATATAATTAGCGATATTAAAAAAGGAAATATTCAACCTTTGTATTTTTTGTATGGGAAGGAAGATTATTTTATAGACCAGCTTTCTGACTATATAGAAAATAATGTGTTAACGGAAGCCGAAAGAAGTTTTAATCAAATTATTTTGTACGGTAGGGATAGCAACATGGGTGAAATAATTGAAAATGCCAAAGGATTTCCTATGATGGCTGAACGACGTGTGATTATCGTTAAGGAAGCACAAGATTTGGCACGAACATTCGATCAGATAGAGCCTTATCTCGATAAGCTACAACCAACTACAACACTTGTTTTTAATTATAAACACAAGAATCCTGACAAGCGAAAGAGCGTTTTTAAAAAGATGTCAAAAGTTGCTGTTATGTTTGAAGGTAAGGCATTGTATGAAGATAAAGTTCCTTCGTGGATCACCAATTATACAAAATCAAAAGGCTATCAAATAGAACCCAAAGCTGCCCAAATGTTGGTAGAGTACCTAGGAGTAGAATTGAGTAAAATTGTAAATGAATTGGAAAAACTCTTTATAGTTTTATCTAAAACAACCCCTATTACTCCCGATGCAATTGAGAAAAATATTGGGATTAGTAAGGATTTTAACAATTTTGAATTGAGAAAAGCTATCGGTAATAAGAATGTGGTAAAAGCCAATCAGATTATCAATTATTTTTCCCAAAATCCTAAAAGTAATCCACTAGTGCTGACACTTTCTTTGTTGAACAGTTTTTTTACACAACTATTACAATATCACGCCTTGTCCAACAGGAATGATTCTAAGGCTGTAGCCGGTGCTTTGCGCGTAAACCCTTTTTTTGTAAGAGATTACATTATTGCCGGAAAGAATTATCCCATGCGTCAAGTTTCACATATCATAGGACTTATTAGAGAAGCCGATTTGAAAAGTAAAGGAGTTGGCGCAAGAGATTTGTCACAGGGCGATTTGCTTAAAGAGTTGCTGTTTAGGATTATGCATTAGAAAACGATCGGATGCTATTTTATCCAAAGAATATATTTGGTATTAGGAGTTTGTAATACTTCTATTTATCAGGTAGTTGTCATTTGTGCTCAATTTAGTATCTTTGCTATCTTTTAAAAATTTGAATAAATGAATAGAATAGCCGAATCAGAATTGATCTTAAACCCGGATGGAAGTATCTATCATCTGAATCTTAAACCGGAAAATATTGCCGATACTATTATTTTTGTGGGCGATCAAAATAGAGTTCCAAAAGTAGCAAAGCATTTTGATTCCGTTGAGTTTGAGACACAAAAACGTGAATTTAGAACTATAACAGGCACTTTTAAAGGGAAACGCATTAGTGTTATGTCCACCGGAATTGGACCTGATAATATTGATATTGTAATGAATGAATTAGATGCTTTGGTCAATATTGATTTAAAAACAAGAAGCATCAAAAAAGAACATACTTCTTTGACAATTGTAAGAATAGGGACTTCCGGTTCATTACAAAAAGATATTCCTGTTGATCATTTTGTACTGGCAGAATACGGTTTAGGATTTGATGGAATGTTGTGGTTTTACGACTGTGATAAAGTTGTTGAAAAAGACATGTCTGAAGCTTTTGAAAAGCATACGAATTGGCATTCACGTAAGGCAAAACCGTATATTGTTCAAAATCATTCCGGATTAACTAAGGTTTTGGGTGGAGGAGACAAAGTACACCTTGGAATAACTGCAACAGCAGGTGGTTTTTTTGGTCCACAAGGACGTGTTTTACGTTTGGCACTTGAAGACACAAAATTAAATAATAAGATTGATAGTTTTGAATACAAAGGGCATCGTGTCACAAATTTAGAGATGGAAACTTCTGCAATTTATGGTCTTTCAAAATTGTTAGGCCATAAAGCTTGCTCGATGAATTGTATTATTGCCAATAGAGCAGAAGGAACATTTAGCAAGGATCCCTACAAAGCGGTTGAAGAACTTATAGAATACACACTTAACAAATTAGTGAAATAATTATTGGATTCTATCGTTTTGTAATTATAATAGTATGTTTGTACATAATAAGTAAAAAAAAATGAAAAAATTAGCTTTTATCTTTATATTGGTTTTTACACTAGCCAGCCTAACTTCTTGTGGTAGTAAAAAAGGCGGATGTGGTCTAACAGCAGATGCTTCTCATTTGCCATCTCAAGAAATTCTTACTGTAGAAGTTGCAGAATAATGCTTTTATTCGTGAGACTCTAAAAAATTATTCCAATTTTTTAGTTAGTCGAACTAA
>JAOZTK010000143.1 GCA_029942185.1 Flavobacteriaceae bacterium | reverse complement strand
AAAACTAGTGTGTACAACAAATCATATTCTTTAATAAAGATGTTATACCACTAACTGAAAGATGAAAAATATTAACCTGAATTCGATCTGCTTACTACAACCTACTCCACAATCTTTTGCCTTGTTCTTTTGTAAATTCAAGAATTTCAGCTTCGTTTACAGTTTGTACAATGCCATTTTGCACAATTAGTTTCCCATTAGAAATAACATGTTTTACATGTTTTGATGCAAGTCCAAAAATAAAATGTCCTAAGAAATTTGTCCCATTCATTTCGGTTGGTGAATCGTAATCTAAAACGACTAAATTATTGTCCCCATCACCTTTAAATTCATTGGATTTTACATATTGATGTACGTTTCTAAACCTTTGGTAAGCTGCTGCAAAATCGATTGTATCAAAACCCTGACCCACAAAAAAAGCTGCTTGCGCACTTCTTAGCATATCACTATGCATACCATCTGTACCTAATAAAATTCTATTTCCCAAACCTTCTGCATTAAAATAACCCACATTATTATTCAAATTGCTTTCTGTATTTTGCACAACATAAGCTTTTGAGTTTTTAATAATTTTTCTTTCATTTTCATCTACATATAAACAATGTCCTAAAATAGTTTTTGATGAATCCAATACACCAAAATCATTCAAACGTTCGACTACTCTTTTACCGTAGTTTTCTACACTGTATTTTTGATCAAATTGATCCTCAGCTACGTGAACATGTATACCTGAATCATATTTCTCCATCAAATCAACAGCAGTTTGCATCGTCTTATCACCTACTGTAAAAGCGGCATGAAGCCCGATTAGACCTTGCTGAGTTTTTATGTAATTTTCCGTTTCATACAATCCTTTTTCTGCTTTACCCATTCCGTCTCTATCAGTGATTTCATAACACAACAAATGATCCACTCCTACACTGTCAAACGCACTCGCAATAATATCTAATGAGCCTTCGATAAAATTAGGAGAAGCATGATGATCAATCACAAAAGTAGTCCCTGCTTTAGCGCAGGCAATAGCAGTTGCCAAAGCACTTGCCTCAATCATTTCTTTATCTAACGCCTTGTCGAGATTCCACCAAATATACTTTAGAATCTCATAAAAATCTGTCGGTGTTTTTTTTGGTGCCGGCATTCCTCTTGAAAGTGCAGAATATACATGATGATGCCCAACTGCAAAAGATTTTGTGACAAATTTCCCTTTACAATCGATGATTGTGTCCGGATTATTCTTTGGAACTTCATTCAAGAAAACTAATTTCCCATTCTCGCCCTCTTCAACTAGAATGTGTGTTTTTGAGAATTCTAGTGTTTCCCAGTTAATGTAAGTAGTGTTTTTTAGTAGTATTGACATTATACTTAATTGTTTAATTGTTGTTCTTTGTGATTCGTTGATCTCTTAGTGTAAAAGCTGTTACACAGAGTTTTACAAAGAATACACGGAAAAATTATTTATTATTTCCTCATTAGAGGAAGTTTATATCGTTGTTTTCCATCAAAGTCACAAAGTGCATTGGCAACAGCTCCCGCCGTTGGAACCAAGCCAATTTCGCCAATTCCCTTTGCTCCGTACGGACCAATTGGGTCTTTTACTTCGACTCCTTTGACAATAATTTCAGGTGTTTCATGTGCTCTTAATATTCCCAAATCATAATACCTATCACTGACCAAATAACCATTCTTCATCGGTAAATCCTCTGTCAGTGCGTAACCTAATCCCATATGAACCGCTCCTTCAATTTGTCCTTCAAACAACATTGGATTCATGATTTTCCCGGCATCATGTGCAGCTATCATCTTTACTACTTTTCCATCATCATCTAAAACACACACTTGTGCGGCATATCCATAGGAATAATGAATGATGGGTTCGGCAACATCGGCGCCGGGTTTGCTTGTCCAATCGCACACAAATTCACCTTGATACATTTTACCACTTAAATCCTGTAAGGAGTTGGTTTTTAAGTCTTTTATCAAGGATTGTGTTGCGTTAATCACCGCTAGCCCCACCAAAGCTGTCGCTCTTGACGAAGTAGTCATTCCTGTTTTTATCTGATCTTCAGTATCTACTTTTACTTCGATAATTTCCGGATTGAGCCCGGTTTCTTGACAAAAAGTCTGTAATGCCATATTGTGCACACCTTGACCCATTTCTGTCCATCCATGCGAAAGAATTATTTTGTTTTCTGAAATAATTTTTATCTTTACTGTGGATTCATCATTCATCCCATTTCCAACACCCGAATTTTTTATTCCGGTGGCTAATCCTGCATATTTAGCCTTATTAAACTCCTCCTTTACGGCGTCTAAACAAGCTCGAATACCGACGCCATTTACAATTTGTCCCGTTGATGTTCGTAATCCATCAACCAAAGCATTATCATAACGTAATTGCCATCTGTCAAAATCTCCTTGTTTACAGATATCATCAATACACACCTCTAAAGCAAAAGTTACTTGGTTAGCTCCAAATCCACGCATGGCACCACAAGGGATATTGTTGGTGTATACTGTTTTGGCTTCGATATCTATCGCCGGAATAAAATAACCACCGGCAGCATGACCGGCAACACGCTCCAAGACTTTATCTCCAACCGATGCATAAGCTCCCGTATCGCCGACAGCTCGTAGTTTCAATGCAATTAGTTTCCCATTTTCATCTGCCGCAACTTCCATATCCATAAAAACCGGATGACGTTTTGGATGCAAGCGAATGGATTCAGCTCGTGTCAACGCTAATTTCACGGGTTTATTCAACAAGAAAGCATATAAAGAAACATGTCCTTGAACACTGAGATCCTCTTTTCCGCCAAATCCACCACCGTTGGGTATTAAAACAACTCGTACCTTATCTTCAGGTAGGCTTAGAATCATCGCTACTTGCCGGCGATCTTCATAAATTCCTTGACTTTGACTAAAGAGTTCGACACCTCCTTTTTTATCAGGACGTGCAACGGCTGCTTCTTTTTCTAAAAACCCATGTTCGATGCGTTGGGTTTCAAAACTACCTTTTGCAATATATTTTGCGTTCTTAAAAGCATCTGAAACTTCGCCAATTGTAAACTGACTAGTTTTAAAATTATTGGGTCTTTCAGGATGTACTCTATCACCATCTATGGCTTTAAAAACATCAGTAACAGGCTTATACACTTCATAATCTACTTGAATCAATTCTACTGCTTTTCTGGCAATTGCTTCGGTGTCGGCAACCACACCTGCAATCACATCACCGATATAATGTGTGGTAGCACCTTCCCCAATCATCACCGACCAATCCTGTAAAATCAGACCTATTTTTTTTGAACCCGGAATATCCTTTTCGGTAAATACTCGCTGTACACCTTCTAATTTCTTAGCTTTACTCGTGTCAATTTTTAAAACTTTTGCTTTGGGATAATCACTGAATTTTAATGCGGAATACAACATTCCTTTAAGGCGAATATCTTCTACAAAATCCCGTTCTCCAATAGCTGTTTGATAGGCTTGGTACTTGGGATGTGATATTCCGATTTTACCGGAAGTTTTTGTTATTTCTAATTGCTTATTTTCTTTTATTGCAGTTGCAGCACAGCTAATTGCTTCCTCTATTTTTTTATAACCTGTACAACGACAAAGATGTGGTTTGATGGCTTTTTGAATTTCGTCTAAACTCGGGTTAGGCTTTTTTTCTAAAAGCACTTTTGTACGACTGATAAATCCCGGTGTACAAAATCCGCATTGCACGGCTCCTTTATTTACAAAGGCTTTCGCAATAGTATCTTTTACGTATTCGGGCATTCCTTCTAAAGTAAAAATTTCGGCACCATCCAATCTTTTCATTTTGGTTACACACGACATTTTAGCTTTTCCATTTATCTCAACAGTACAAGCACCGCACACTCCTTCACCTGAACAACCGTCTTTTGCGGAAGTTATTTTTTGGTCTATTCGTAAATAGTCTAATAAAGTTCTTTCAGAATCATCTGAATAGGTTTTTTTATTACCGTTTAGTTTAAAGTTTATCATTGGTATTAATTTTTTCTCGCAAGGGTGCAAAGACGCTGTGCAAACCTTTTATTCTATCTAAATTTTATATAATAGTTTTTTCATTTCATCCACTGAAGGATTAATCGCTTTTGGGATATCAATTAGCCTTTGAACCGAATTCAAATCTTTTAAACCACTACCCGTTAACAATACTACATTATTAGAATCGTTTGGAAGTTTCTTGTTCTTAAAATAAGATAAAAACCCTGCAAATGCCGTCGCTGCTGCGGGCTCTGCAAATAATCCTGTGTTTTTTGATAGCATTCCTGAAGCTTGTATAATATCAGCATCTGCTACTGCGAGAACTTCACCATCGTACTTTTTTAGAAAATCTTTTGCCATATAGAAATTTCGAGGAATGTCCACTGAAATAGAATCCGCTATGGTATCGCTACTATTAACCACAAAATTGTCCTTGTTTAAATTACTGATTAAATTGTTGCTTCCTTTGGATTGCACCGCGACAATGCACGGCATTTTATCGATAATTTTTAGTTTTAATAAATCCTCAAAACCCTTGTACACTCCTGAGATAATCACACCATCACCAACCGGAACAAATATGCGATCAGGAACGGTATAATTGATTTGTTCATACAGTTCAAAAGATACCGTTTTTTTACCTTCAATCGTCAACGGATTATAAGCAGTATTTCGATTGTACCAACCAAACTCCTCCGTTGCTTTAATACTCAGATCAAATGCATCATCATAAGTTCCTCTAACGGGAACAATACTCGCGCCATACATTACAATTTGTGTAAGTTTCGCTTTTGGGGCACTTTCAGGGACCAAAATAATGGCTTTTTGTCCTTGAGCAGCACAAATTCCCGCTAAAGAGGAACCTGCATTGCCCGTTGAAGCAGCTACAATAGTATCAAAACCTCGCTCTTTGGCATAAGCAGAAACAATTGCTGAAGCTCTATCTTTAAAAGAAAATGTTGGATTTTGAGCATCGTCTTTTAAGAATAAATTGAAGGGTAATTCTGTTCCTTGTAATTTTTTTTGTTTATATAAGGGTGTTTTTCCAACTCTTAAATTCGGCAAATATTTAGTGTTTCCTATAGGTAAAAGATCTAAAAAATCATTGTTTTTTAATGAAACAAAGTCTGTATTATTCTCTATGAGTTGTCGGTAATTATATATCGTTTTTAA
>JAOZTK010000142.1 GCA_029942185.1 Flavobacteriaceae bacterium | reverse complement strand
TTTATTCCTCAGTACATGTCGACCAGTATTACGAGGTATTAGTATTTATAATCCTTTCCAAGCTTCAGTTTCCATTTGCATAAATTTTGCTTTTTCCTGCTCATTCATTAAAACAACCTCCGGTGCTAACCGATAACCAATATTATTTAATGGCATCTCTATTGACTGAATTAAGGTATCTGCAATTGGAATATTTGGAAAAGGAAATACAAATTTTAAAGCAATGGTTTTATTATAAATCGCAATATCTTTTACGATTCCTAAATCTACTAACGAATAATCAATGGCAGGATGTTTTACCTCTGAAATAAGGTTTATAATTTCTTGATTTGTTTTCATAATAAGGACTTGTTATAGTTAATAAATTATGGCATTAACTATATTAATAATAGGGTTTTCTTTATTTTTTAGCACGCATCATTTAAGGGAGTCCCAAATAACGAGTATTAAAGCTCCGTTATCTGAAACAAAAGGACCATGTTCATCGTGAGCCGAAAAAATCTGATAGGATCCTACCGGATAAATTTCACCATCACTTGAATATTCTCCTTTTAGTACTAAATGTTGTTCCGCCGTAATATGAGAATGTGCACTCATTTTAAAACCTTTGGGTAACTTGAGTAAAATTGTTTTTTTACTGTCTTCATCTCTAAGCACTTTTCGCTTAGTTCCTTTTGGATATCCCTTTGCAACTTCCCAATTTGAATCTTCGAATAAATTTATTAATTTTTTCATGATACAAGTATTTAATTATTAAACTGATATAAAACAACACTTTTACAACCTGTAAGCGTGCTATATTTTTTCTTTAGTGTTATACGATAGATATGCTACTCTACAACATTCTCCATGTCCAAAATTTCCAGCCATACTCAGTAAATTACTTGAACCACATTCTGAACAGGTTGTAATTTTTGTTCTTATATCTATTTTAAACATATGCCCACAATCTGCGCATTTGATAATATTTTGTCTGAAATGTATATTGCCTCCGGTTACAACAAGTAATTTTCCATAAAAGAAAAAGTTTGCTATTTTTTTTCTTGACTTTACGATAAGTCTACTGAATGTAGAGCGAGATATTCCCATCTCATTTGCAGCTTCTTCATGCGACATCCCTAGTAAATCAGCCAAACGAATTCCTTCAAATTCATCAAGACTAAGTTGAATTTCTTCTAATGATTTTACGGGAACTCCTACTGGCTTAAATTCAGTATAAGAAGGTGGTTCATACACTATTCTATTATTTTTTGGTCTTGCCATAAATGTAAATATTGATTTTAGACGGTATAAAGATAGTGAACATATGTGCATTATACAAGAAGTACTAGACTTTTTTTGAAGAATATCCGATAGCTATCGGAATTTTAAGGAATTTTACAAGGAACTGAATATTGTTATAATCTGTATTCAACCTAAAGAATCGTTGTACACAGTAAATCAAAAACCACATTCTTACTCTGTTTCTCATAAAAATGCAGAGGTTTTTTGGAATGTTATACTTGATTTTTACAGTAAAAAAACTATCGAAATCCAACACTTTTCCTAGCTCCACTTTCTATCGAATTTACATCAAATTCCAACACATCTTCTAAAGTTAAAGTCGTGCTTATTTTTTTAGTACGTTTTGCTTTTTCAAGATTTGCCATACGCAACTCTTGATTTCTAAAAGATTTTTCTACCATTTTACGAATAGAACGCGCATTGCCAAAGAATTTGCTTCTGTTTTGATACAAGTGTCCAATATAGGTTTTTATATGTTTTTTTGCTTTTGCATTTGCTTTTAAACCTTTACCGGCGAACATACTAACTGCAATTTCCCATAGTTCTTCTTCAGTAAAGTCTAGGAAGTGGAAGGTTCTGTCAAAACGAGATTTCATACCTGGATTGGTTTCTAAAAAACGTTTCATATTATCGGTATAACCTGCTACTATAAGCCCAAATTCTCCTCTGTGGTCTTCCATTTCTTTGATTAATGCTGCAATGGCTTTTTTGCCAAAATCACTTCCGCCTTGATTCCCCGAACTTTCAGTAATGGCATAAGCTTCATCAATAAATAAAATTCCACCCATGGATTTTTTGATAAGGTTTTTGGTTTTTAAGGATGTTTGTCCGACGTAACCGGCAATTAAATCACCTCCGTCCGCTTCTATTAAGTGACCTCGTTCTAATAAACCCAAGGCTTTATATACTTTACCCATAATGCGGGCTACTGTCGTTTTACCCGTGCCCGGATTACCTAAAAAGACCGAGTGTAGAGAGAAAGCTTTAAGAATATCACGATTACTTTCTCTGTAGTATTTTGTTAGACGAATCAGTTCTTGTACTTCTTGTTTGATTTTTGCCAATCCGATTAAAGCATTTAATTCATTTAAAGCTTCCTCGAGTAAAGCGTGATCTACATCAAGTTTAAGCCTATCAGTTAAGTTTTTTGTCGACAAATCTTCAATGTCTTTTTCTTCAATTAGGCTCAATAAAGCTTTTGTCAATTTATCCGAATCATATTCTCTTACAATTCGGATACCCAAATTCATTTTAGCCTCATCGACCATAGAATGAACCAACCTAGCGTTTCCAAAGGTGTAATCACGTTTTCGATAAGCTTCTGTTACCAGTTTTTTTATTTTTTTTTCAGCGTTCTTATTGAGGATTACATCTTTCTTTTTAGCAGCATATTTTGCAATTTCTACCAATTCATTGGGTGTGTAATCATCAAAATGGTAAAAGTTCCTAAAACGTGATTTTAAACCAGGATTTGAGTTGATAAATTCATGCATCTCTTTGGGATAACCCGCCACCATAATAGCGATATCACCGGGTCCGTCACTCATTTCCGTAATCAAAGCAGCGATTGCTTCGGGTCCAAAATCATTAGGAGAATCCTTTTTAAAAAGCATGTAGGCCTCATCGATAAACAAGATACCACCTCTGGCTTCTTCAATTTTCTTTTTGGTGTTTTCTCCCGTTTGTCGAACATAACCCGCAATAAGATCATTGCTGGCAACTGTTAAAACATGTCCTCGAGACAACAATCCCATGGAATTGTATATCTTACCCAATAGCTTGACGACAGTCGTTTTTCCTGTACCTGGATTTCCGGTGAATACACTGTGTAAGTTAATTTCTTCATCCTCTTCAATACCTTTTTCTTTTCGGTATTGTAAGTAGGTTACATAATCCATGTATTCTTTAATTTTTAATTTTATTTTTTTGAGACCTACAAGTTGCTCTAATTCTGCCAATATCTCTTCGATAGGTCTTTCATCAATTTCAGTTTCTTTATCGGGTTTTTTACTCTTCTCCGGGTCTTCTTGTAGGTCATCGTTAGTATCTGATAATACAGAATCTGCTGCATTATCCATAACATTTCTATAAACACTTGGTTTAAAGATATTGGATGCTTCTTCATTGATCAATGCTTCAAACTCGCTTATTCGCTTTTTATCAATTCCACTTACTCTAAAAGGAATCATGGCGATTACCGTATCCATAAATACAACTTCTACACGATAGTTGTCATCAATCCACATATTTCCGTCTGCATTTCCCCAGCCTGCGGTTACAATATTTAATTCCTCCGAACTCTTGTCAGGAAGAATCGTATTAAAAGTATCTGCAACGCCAACTAACAATCCTGTATCATCATAAAAATTAAAGAAGAGTTCACACAACCAATTATATTTTAGCTTACTTTTAAATTTTAATTCAGCCATTACGTATCTAGCAGTTGTCTTGCTAAATTGTTTTAGGTAAACCCGATCGTTTTCATTTACATCTCCTTTAGGAGCTTCATAAGTTTTAAGTGATTCTACCTCAAAATAAGGGTTGTTGTTGGCACTGACTCTCCCTACATCTTCGATGCGAAATTCTGTAGTGCCTACTAAATCATCGTCAATATATATCTCCCAGATATAATCGCCTTGCTCCCAATAGGTTCCATAATCATCTTTTCCCCATCCGTATTCATACCTCAATATATTTCTGCCTTTTTTGACTTTATATTCCTTAGAACTACTACAATGTTCTTTGCCTTTTTTAGCATCTTTATAAGTAAAGGCCTTAAAAGTGACATTTGTTTCCCAATCTTCCTCGTCAAATAATTTGTTGTAAAATTCTAAAGAAACACTGAGATAGTTAATTTCATGCCTATCAAATACTCTTCTGTATTTCTTAAGATTACTAATCGTTCTGTCCCAAGCAAAAGTATTTAAGCTTTTTAATTTATAGCGTTTTTCTTTTTTATTGTTTTTAAACCAAGTCATAGTATTCAATATTTCTTTAATTTATTATGTGTAGTACTTTAAAAAAAGCTTGTCCCAATCTATTCAAGAATCCTAGATTAAACCTATTTATTTCTATCTAAAATACCTTCAGTTATGATTATGATACAAATTTAAAATAAATCAGCATAAAGTTACTGTTTTTGTTAGTGAAATTCGGTTTAGAGGAATTTGCAAAAAGAATTAAAAATTGTAAGTTGAAGTAGTCTTGCTATTTTTTTTGAATCTGAGACTAATATTTTATAATCACTTCTGTTTTTAAATAAAATATAAGGCCTTGATTAGCCTATTTTACATTGGTTTTTTATCAATATACACAAGAGCACAAGTAAAATACATTTCCCGTATGCTGTACTGGTTGGAGAAACTATGAAATATCGAATTACTGAAATAACAAACGAGGGGCAATCTAAAGTTAGTGCGTGGCAAACTATCGAATCTTGCAGTGCACTACTCGATGTTACAACACCCGCAAATCAACTTACCTGCAAAAAAAAGGACTTAGAAATTGAAGTAGCTGAAAATTGGTTTGCCGAAGGAGACTGTTCCTTAAAACTTTTGATAGCATATACAATAAACAGAAAGCCCAAATATAAATATGTAAATTTTGAAATTAAAACCCTGACACAAGAAATCAGTTTTTTCCATGATATCAATTCGGAAATTCATTATCAAATAAATCAAATAGAGGAAGATAAAATTATCTATAAAAGTTCTGAAATCCTACTTACTGACAACTATTTATTTCTCAACAAACTACCTTGAAAAGCTGATTACCAGTTATGCAATAGTTGTTAGACCGCTACGCTATTAAATATTAGATTTGTGAAGGACTAAAATCAGGTTTATAATTCTGTTTAGCAAACAAAATAATCCCCTGCAACGGGGGAAAATTGCAAGGGATTTCTATAATTAAACCAAATAAT
>JAOZTK010000141.1 GCA_029942185.1 Flavobacteriaceae bacterium | reverse complement strand
AAAACGAGACCTACTATTGCTGTAAAGTGGATATTTTAATAAAATAAAAGAAGTTAAAGAATTATTCCACAAATACACTTGTTTGAATTAGAGCTGTTTTAACAATGTAGGATGATCTCAAACCAAGTTTATTCTAATTAGAAATGTATATTTGTAAGTACAATTAAAAATTATGTCAGATAGATTTTCAATCATTCCCTTTAGGCAACTAGTACAAATTACGCTGGATCAAATTGATGTGCAAAAATCATTTTTCGGTATACCGGAAGAGGTTTTTTTTAAGCCTAAGTCGAGTGATTCTTTTCAATTGGAATTGTATGAGCAAAAGCTGGAAACTCCCATTGGTGTTGCGGCCGGTCCACACACCCAATTATCACAAAATATTGTGGCAGCATGGCTTTGTGGAGCGCGTTTTATAGAATTAAAAACAGTACAAACACTAGATGAATTAGATGTTTCCAAACCTTGTATTGACATGCAAGATGAAGGATATAATTGCGAATGGTCACAAGAACTCAAAATCAAACAATCTTTTAATCAATATCTCGATGCTTGGATTCTAATTCATATCTTAAAAGACAAATTAGGAATTGGTGATGATAAAGATGCCGGTATGATTTTTAACATGAGTGTAGGCTATGACTACGCCGGTATTATGAATCCGAATGTACAATGGTTTTTTGAGAAAATGGCGGATGCTTCTGTGGAATTAAAACAGAAAATTGAAGCGATTAAAGAGATTTATCCAAATGTGGTTCATCTCAAGATTAATCCTAAAATATCTGATAATATCACGCTTTCAACCATGCACGGTTGTCCTCCTGAAGAGATTGAACAAATCGGTGAGTATTTGATTACAGAGAAAAAAATTCATACGGCTATAAAGTTAAACCCGACTTTATTAGGAAAAGAGGAGTTGCGGAAAATTATCAAAGATTCCGGATTTGATACGCATGTCCCTGATATTGCTTTTGAACATGATTTAAAATACGAAGATGCTGTTAAAATTATCGACAGATTAAGGAAAAAAGCTCTTGAAAACAAAGTTGATTTTGGCATTAAACTTACCAATACATTAGAAAGTGAAAATCATAAAGATGTTTTTCCGCCTGATGAAAAAATGATGTATGCCAGTGGACGTGTGTTGCATCCAATCTCTATTAATATTGCCAGAAAACTACAAAATGAATTCTCAGGAGAATTGAGTATATCTTTTTCCGGTGGTGCAGATGCCTTTAATATTTCCAGTATTATTTCATCGGGCTTGTATCCGGCGACAGTCTGTTCAGACTTGCTCAAACCGGGTGGTTATGGAAGATTAGCACAATATATTGAGAATATTAGAGCTGACTTTTCAGGAGAAATACGGCAAAGGAATACAGATAAGAATAGAGTATTTTTAAGCTATCTAAATCAATATGCAAAAGAAGTTTTGACGGATGATAAATACAAAAAGGTACGAATAGAAGACAAAAGTATAAAAACTCAAAGACCTTTAGACACATTTGATTGTATTCATGCACCTTGTGTAGATACTTGTCCCACTACTCAGGGAATTCCTGATTATATGTATCATACGGCGAATGGCGATTTTGATAAGGCGTTTGATGTGATTATTAAAACTAACCCATTTCCAAATACAACTGGAATGGTATGCGATCATCTATGCCAAACAAAATGTACTCGAATAAATTACGATAACCCGTTATTAATTAGAGAGATCAAGAGATTTGTTACAGAGAATGCATCCAATGCAGGTTCTATTCTTCCGAATAATTCAAAGGGGCAAGGAACTGTAGGGATAATCGGAGCAGGACCCGCCGGCCTTTCTGCGGCAAAGTTCTTAAAAGAAGCAGGATTTGATGTAGATGTTTATGAAGAAAAACAAAAACCCGGAGGAATGGTTGCCAGTGCTATTCCAGCATTTAGGATTGGAGAATCCTCTATAACTGCAGATGTAAAACGAATTGAGGATATGGGTGTAAAAATCCATTACGGAAAGAGAATTGACAAACGACTTTTTACTCAAATTAAAAGTGAAAAGAATTATATATTTATTGCTGCAGGAGCGCAAAAAGCGAAAGATGTGCATCTTGAAGGTGTGGATAGCGAAGGGGTTTTTAACCCATTAGAATTTTTATATGAAGCAAAAGAAAATACAAACTTAAAGATTGGTAAAAATGTAATCATTATCGGAGGAGGAAATACGGCTATGGATGCGGCACGTACGGCAAAACGTTTGGTTGGAAAGAGTGGTTCCGTCAGTGTTGTGTACAGAAGAACCATAAAACAAATGCCGGCTGATTTTGATGAAATTCTCGGTGTTTTAGAAGATGATATTGAGGTAATCGAATTGGTTTCTCCTATAAAAATCAATGTAAAAGAAGGAAAAGTAGTTTCTCTTTCCTGTGAAAAAATGAAATTAGGAAAAAAAGGAAGTGATGGCAGAGCAAGACCAATTGCTATCCCGAATTCTGAATTTAAAATCAAAGCAGATGCAATTATTCCGGCATTTGGACAAGATGTGGTCTTGGATTTTGTCGATAAAAAACTATTACAAACAAAATCCAATTCTTATGAAACACAACTGTCTAATGTGTTTATTGGTGGTGATGCTTTACGAGGAGGTTCTACAGTAATTCATGCCGTTGGTGATGGAAGGAAAATTGCCGAAGAGATTATTGAAAAAGCAACCAAAATAAGACCGGAATATGATATTGTCGGTCCAAAGGAAATAACAACTAGACAACTTAAAATAAAGAAGACAAAGAAGGAATATTCAAAAGCAGTATACGACGCACCCGATGCAAATACGAGTAATTTTAAAATAATTTCTGTTACTTTAACAAAAGAACAAGCGGTGGAAGAAGCTTCACGATGTTTGCTTTGTGACGAAATATGTGATATTTGTACTAGCGTTTGTCCAAACCTTGCTCTTTATCCCTTTGATGTAGAGCCGATAGTATTTAATTTACAAAAATTAGTCTTTAAAAATAACGAAGTATTTGTTGAAGACGACGGAAAGTTTGAAGTAAGTCAACAGCATCAGATACTGCATCTCGCAGATTGGTGCAACGAGTGTGGAAATTGCGATACTTTCTGTCCTTCGGCAGGAGCGCCATACAAAGTAAAACCACATTTGTATCTCGATTATAATGCCTTTAAATTAGAAGATAAATCGTACTATATCAAATCAGATCAAGAAGAAAGAATCTATTATATAAATGATGGAATAATTTCAAGTTTAAAAAAAGAAGATAACAGATATAGTTATCAAATAAATGAGAATATTATACAACTCAACATCGAAAATTTCACAATAACCGACTACGATATAAAGGGAAAAGAGGAATTTGAGATAGATTTAAGACAAGTTGCAGAAATGAGCGTAATTTTACAAGGAGCAAAACAATTATTAAACATATAAACAAAGTAAAGACGACAATTGGCAACGAAGCAGTGCTAGCTTAATGTCCTTGCTAAATATTTTTTAAACAACAATTATACTGATGAGAAACAAAGAACAAGTATTAAAAAACACCATTCAAAGATGTAGAGATAGACATCTTATTTTACCTACTTATGAGCAAATGAGAAATCCGGATTTAATTCCTGAAAAGATAAAAGACAAACTTAAAAATATCGGTTTATGGGATTTGAATTCTCTCAACCTTTTTAGACTCACCTGGAAAAACGAACCCACAAAAATGGGAGGTGGTTTCGGCGATGTTAATTTTATAGAATTACCTTCGGAATTAACAGGAGTAAAAGCTAGAATTATGATGCTTGTTGGGAAATATTTTCCAACAGGTGCACATAAGGTAGGTGCCACTTTTGGCCCTTTAGTTGAAAAACTAATCGATGGTCGTTTTGATCCAACGACTCAAAAAGCTTTATGGCCGTCAACTGGAAATTATTGTCGTGGAGGGGCTTATGATTCCTATCTTTTAGGATGTGAATCGATTGCTGTTTTACCGGAAGGAATGTCGCAAGAGCGCTTTGATTGGTTACACAAAGTAGGAACAGAAGTTTTTGCTACACCGGGAACCGAGAGCAATGTAAAGGAGATTTATGATAAGGTCAAAGAACTCATTGCAGAACGAGGAGATAAAATCGTAAATATGAATCAGTTTGAGGAAATAGGAAATCCGCTTTGGCATTATGCGGTAACCGGACCGGCAATGGAAGAAGTTTTCCAATCTGTAAAAGGGAAAAACAGTCGTTTTTCAGGTGTGTTTTTAACACAAGGATCTGCTGGAACCCTGGGTGCAACAGATTACTTAAGAGAACTATATCCAACGTTTAAAGTCTGTGCCGGTGAAGCGCTACAATGTCCAACTTTGCTTGAAAATGGCTATGGCGAACACCGTATTGAAGGTATTGGTGACAAGCACGTACCTTGGATTCACAATATCAAGAATATGGATATGGTAGCAGGAATCGATGATCATGCAAATATGCGTTTGATGCGATTGTTCAATGAAAAGGCAGGAAAAGATTTCCTTAAAAATGAAATGAAAATAAATCCGGATTTAGTAGCTGAATTGCACCTGATGGGAATTTCATCTATTGCAAATCTGATGGGAGCCATTAAAATGGCAAAATACTACGAAATGGATGAAAATGATATCCTCTTTACGGTAGCGACAGACTCTATGGAAATGTACCAATCTAGATTAAAAGAGGAAAATAAAAAGCACGGGACTTTTACCGATAGAGATGCAGCTGTTAGTTTTGAGGCAGATCTAATGGGAATCAATATTGATCATATAATCGAGATGAATTACTACCAGAAAAAACGCATGCACAATCTTAAATACTTTACATGGATTGAGCAACAAGGTAAAACGGTAGAAGAGCTAAACGCACAATGGTACGACGAAAACTATTGGAAAAATCACTACGCAAAAGCAGATGAATGGGATAAACAGATTAATGAGTTTAATAAAAAAACGGGTGTTATAAAAGAGTATTTATAAGCTGTTTCTACGAGAAGTGTTTGTGTAACAGCTTTTTAATCATGTTATAAATGGATAGAATATGAAAGAGACAAAATTTTATTTTCAATGCAACGACTGTGGCGCTCATTATCAACCAAATGAGGTAAAATACCTATGTCCTATTTGCGAGGCTAAAAATGCAGCGTCACTGCCGCCAAAAGGAGTCTTAAAAACGATATATAATTACCGACAACTCATAGAGAATAATACAGACTTTGTTT
>JAOZTK010000140.1 GCA_029942185.1 Flavobacteriaceae bacterium | reverse complement strand
TGTTAAACTTTTCATTCCCTTCATTCTTAAGGAAAATAACTTTTTAATGTTTTTTTACTCGGACGTTACCAATAAAAATGGATAATAGGTGCATCGCACATTGTTGGATTGAGTCTATCTATGTGTTATTTCTAAAAACGACAATTTTCAATCTTTTTTATCCGTTTTAAAGACTATGTTTGTAAAAGTTGCTGAAGTAGTATTCGTATCCATTTCTTCAGTTTTGTCCGGATCCGGTGGCTTAAAATTACCATCATCATCAAAATAGGTGTCAAATTCTGTTTTTTTAAATTCGTAGGTTTGCAGTTGAGGTCCTATTTTTCTAAAAAGAATGGCAAAAAAGAATCCGACTATAAATCCTGACAAATGCCCTTCCCAGGATATTTCTTGTTTTCCGGGAAAAATATACCAAATCATACTTCCGTATAAAAAAACAACCACCAAAGACAATGCGACTAATCTATAATTCTTACGAAAGACCCCGCTAAAAAAAACAAAACTCACCAATAGGTATATAACACCACTTGCTCCAATATGATAGGCCGGGCGGGCAATGATCCAAGTGATTAAACCCGTTAGAATTGTTCCAAAAAGAAGTATGGGAAAGGCAATCTTACGATAGAAATAAAGTAAACTTGCTGTCAATACAAATAAGGGAGGCGTATTGTTAAATAGGTGCTGAGGCCCCGAATGAATAAAGGGGCTTAAAAATATTCCTTTTAAACCTGAAAAACTACGCGGATAAATGCCAAATCTGTTGAAATTAAACCCAAACATAAATTCCAACCAATAGACAAACCAAATTACAAGTACAAAGAGCAAAGGAATTAAAAACACCTTTGAATCAAATTTGAATGTTGTTTCTTGAGTTGAATTATCAGAAATCATGTGTAGGTTTCATATTTTAAGATGCGATGTTTCCAGTTTTTTGTTTACAATTGGTAAATTTAGGACAAGATATTTAAAACAAATTGGTTTAAAGCCGGTTATTTGTATAAAAATCAACATCTATTTAATTACAACAACTAATCCAATTCAAATATAATGACAAATTCTCTTATTTTTCTGTCATTATTGGTAAAGAATTTTTGTTTCGTTACTTTTACAAAATGAATATACCATTAGCAGAGCGTATACGACCTCATACTTTAGAGGGTTTTATAGGTCAGGGACACATTGTAGGAAAGAAGGGTACACTAACATCTCACATTAAAAAGGGCATCATACCTTCTTTAATACTTTGGGGGCCTCCAGGTACCGGGAAAACAACCTTGGCGCATATTATTGCACATGAGAGTAAACGACCGTTTTATGCATTAAGCGCTATCAATTCCGGTGTAAAAGATATTCGTGCTATCATCGACAAAGCAAAACAAGATACGGGTTTGTTTACGACAAAGAATCCCATTTTATTTATCGATGAGATTCACCGATTCAGCAAATCACAACAAGATTCTTTACTGGGTGCTGTTGAAAAAGGTTGGGTGACACTGATTGGCGCTACAACCGAAAATCCAAGTTTTGAAGTCATCCCTGCCCTGCTCTCCCGTTGCCAAGTATACGTACTTAATTCTTTTAGTCAAAATGATCTGGAATTACTTCTACAAAGGGCACTTACAGATGACAGTCTGATTGCGTCTAAGGATGTTGATTTACAAGAAAGCGAAGCGCTACTTCACCTTTCCGGAGGAGACGCACGAAAGTTATTAAACATTTTTGAGCTCGTTGTAAATTCTGAAAAAGAACCCATAAAGATAACCAATGAATTGGTACTAAAAAATGCTCAAAGTAATTTAGCACGTTATGACAAAACAGGGGAACAACATTACGATATTATTTCTGCTTTTATCAAATCAATACGAGGTAGTGATCCAAATGCTAGTGTTTATTGGTTAGCTCGTATGATAGTAGGAGGTGAAGATGTAAAGTTTATCGCGCGTAGAATGTTAATTTTAGCCTCAGAAGACATTGGCAATGCAAATCCCACAGCTTTAGTAATGGCAAACAATACATTTCAAGCGGTTAGCAGCATCGGTTATCCTGAAGCACGTATTATTTTAAGTCAATGTGCTATTTATTTAGCCAACTCTCCAAAGAGTAATTCATCCTACACAGCCATAGATGATGCCATTTCTTTGGTAAAGAAAACAGGAGACCTCCCCGTGCCATTACATTTGAGAAATGCACCCACTAAATTGATGAAAGAACTCGACTATGGGAAAAATTATCAATACGCTCATAGTTTTAAAAACAACTTTATCAATCAAGAATTTTTACCTGAGGATATTTTGTACACAAAATTCTACAAACCCGGAGCGAATAAACGAGAAGAAGATTTTAGAGCCTTTTTAAAAAAGCGTTGGAAGGAACTTTATGGATACTGATGATATCTGCATAAAAAAGTGATGAAACACCTGAGGTACACGTTATTTTATCATTACATTAATTCCAAATTGTGCAGAAACACTATTTGATTTAGCAAGATTAGTCAAACCTAACACATTATTGACACCGGCAAATACGTTTAATTTCCACCAATCGACAGCAACAGCGAGACCTATGTTTGTCGCACTGTATTTATTAAGCGTGTAATTGATACGAGCTTTTATAAAATCGTTAAAATTTCTTTCGTAAAAAATACTGGCATCGTATAAGATTTGTCTCGGACGATTTTGTGCATGAATAAGCACTCCAAAATTACCGGTGTAATAATGAGAAACCGTTTTATGAAACTTACACACATTCTTTCTGCTCTTTCCATGAGAAAAAGACACAAAGGCATTTACGTGGAAAGGTCGTAATGTAGTATAACTATTTCCATCAATCGTCAGTGGAATATGCTCATCTATATCATCTTCAAGCCTTTGAAGATAGCCAATAGGTGAGTCCCATTCAAAAGCCAAACCATCTGACGTGTAATTCCCTTTATACGAATAGTTTTTTACTTGATTCATATTAAATATAGCCCCTAAATCATTGATACTAGCCGACAGAATCAAATTCTCTTTCATTTGATAAGTTACTCCTAAATCAATACCCACTCCTTTATTTCCATTAATAAATGTTTTGTTAACGAGATAACCTACTCTAAAATAATCATCAAAATACACTTCATCTCCACTGTTGTTTTCTAAAATAATATCTCCGTTATCTTTTATCGGATCATTATTTTCATCATATTTGATAGCACCTCCTGATGTTCTTAGCTTAATATCTATATCGTTTAAACTATGAGAATATATATTCTCATCTGAAATGTTTGAACTAAAATTTCCTGCATTAGAGGTTGCTTGTACATCATAAGCAGCATTGTACAATTTTAAACGAATGCCGATATCTAATTTGTTTGTTAGTTTTTTTTGCACACCTACATGATATACCATTGTAAGATTTGATTGCATAACAAAATCATCAATTTTATACATTTTACCCGGTATACTCATTCCCTCATAAAACAGATGCAGGAATTCGACCGGTAAGGTGCTGAACAAATCCAATTCTTCATAAAAACCAAAAGAAAGGTACATCCCATTTCTCAATTTTTGTCCCAAATTCAAAAACTCCATCTTTTGATTTAAAACTATATAATCATTTGCCTCCAACTGATACACCGTGCTTCTTGCTTTGTCTTCAAAGGGAATTGAATTCGAAGCTAGAAAATCATAAGCAGTCATCCCGGAAGATGCTACGTGTATGTTATGACTACCGATTAGTGGAATTGTCAGATGATAATTTGTTTCTAAATCATAGGATGGATTGATCATTGCTGACTGAGGTGATTGTCCAAAATTATAGCTATTAACACCAGCTTGCGCAAAAACAAGGAATACATTGAAAAGTAAAAAGAAATTAATCAGTTTTTTCATTTGTTTAAAATCTAATTTTTAGCGATAATCTCGCTAACTTCTGGGATTATTAGCTATTAGTCGTTTCTCTGTGTATCACGATTAGACATGGTAATTTTATCAAACATTAATAATGAGGTTCTAGAACAAAGTCAAAATGAACTACAGACTGCATTGAAAAAATAGAAGTATCACCGGCCGGTATAGGAGCCCCATTACTCAGTTTTATTCTCACATCGATTCTCCGTGCATTGGTAAATTTCTCATAATCGGCACCTTCATAGGGAGTTGTATAAGTAATAGGGGAGTTTGAAGATGTAATCAAAAATCTTTCACTCGACATCAAAAAAACATTGGATTCATTATAAAAACTCATCTGACAATAGATATCTCGATCAAAAGAACTAAAAAATTGAGTTGAAAATTCCAAACTCTCTGATGTACTTTCATAAAACAAACCACTTAAATCTATAATAAATGGTTGAAAAAAATCAGAAATTTCATTGTTATTGCCATCCAAGAAATCATCTTGATCCAAATCTAATTGTAAAAAAGCAAAACTCACTGGAACAGAAAATACCGAATCTTCTATTTGATCGATATCAATATCTTTAACACATGAAACAGTAACAAGAACAAGACTAAAAAGCAACAAAACTTTCTTCATTGTCTTTTGTATTTGGGGTTAAATAAAAACAGGTAACCTTTGGGGGCTAACCTATATTGGTAACGTCAAAGATACTTTTTTATTTCATATAAATGCTTAATTTCGTGTTTATGATGTACGGGAAATGTCTTGGATTCCGGATTAAAATGAATTGCTTTCATTCCCACACGAATAGCTCCTTGTATATCAGCCTCTAAGCTATCCCCTATCATCACACTATCACTTGCTAATGCGTTCGCTTTTTTCAATGCGTAATGGAAAACTTTTGGATTTGGTTTTTTTACACCAACACTTTCAGAAGTAATCAATTCTGTAAAATAAGCTTGCATTCCTGATTTTTTTATTTTATGGTGTTGAATTTCTGCGAAACCATTAGTAATTATATGTAATTTATACTTTGCTTTGAGATATTCCAACACCTCTATCGCTCCCTCAAAAAGTGTGTTAAACTCGGGTAAATGTCCAAGATATTCTATCGCTATTTTATCGATAACAAGATCTGAAATAGTGTAATTTATTGCTTTAAATGCATCGCTTAAGCGTCCGTATTGCAATTCTTCTTTTGTTACTTTTTCTTCACGATACAACTTCCAATAATTAAAATTTATAGCGATGTATTTTCCGAGAAACTCTTTAATATCAATGTCTATATTGTTTTCTATAAAACACATTTTATAGGCTTTTGCTGAATTTGTTTCAAAATCCCAAAGTGTGTGATCTAAATCGAAAAAAAC
>JAOZTK010000139.1 GCA_029942185.1 Flavobacteriaceae bacterium | reverse complement strand
GCATCACAAATCATTAATATGGCTGTTTCTTTAGAAAAAGGAATGGGACCGGGATATCTAAACTTGTCCTTTTCAATGGAGTCAGGATTTAAAACTTCTTCTTTTTTATAAAAATAGTACACAAAGCTTGTCCCATGATGCGTACGTATAAAATCAATTATACGGTCGGGTAATTTGTGTTTTTTTGCTATTTCTATTCCTTTTATTACGTGTTCTATAATAATTTGAGCACTGTCTTCAGGTGATAATTCGTCGTGAGGATTGACACTTGTAGCTTGATTCTCAATAAAATACATTGGGTTTAACATCTTACCTATATCGTGATACATTGCTCCTGTACGTACTAATAGTGAGTTTGCGCCAATTTCTTTTGCAGCTGATTCCGCCAAATTTGCTAATTGCATAGAATGTTGAAAGGTTCCGGGTGCTTTTTCATTGAGTTCTCTTAACAATCTATTATTGCTGTCGGAAAATTCACGTAAAGACTCATCCGATACCAATCCAAATACTTTTTCATAAAGGAAAACCATCGGTATGACAATGGAAGCTGTAATTATTCCATTTAAAAGAAACAAACCTATATTCATCCAATCTATATTTGAAATATTACCCTCTTGTGTGATCGAAAAAGCAATATAGGTCAATAAATAAACACCTGTTATTTGCGCTACTGAAACAAACAAACTTGCCCTTTTGCTTAGTTCTGAAACCCTTAGAATTGTTACAATACCTGCAATGATTTGAATAAAGATAAACTCAAAACTATTCGGCACAATAAACCCTAGTAATAATATGGTAAGTACATGGGTAAAAAGTCCTAATCTGGCATCAAAAAATGCTTTGATAATAATGGGTAAAATAACAAATGGGATTACGTACAAATACTTGACATCATACTTCATCAGTAATGTTGTCATAAAGACCATCAGTATAACATTGATGAAAATAAAAGTAATTTTACTGGCATTTTCATAAATACTAGGTCTGTATTTTTTTGTAAAAAGTAGGAGCATCATCAGCGCAAGTGCCACTAGAAATGAATAAGCAGCAACCAGCCAATAATAATTAGATTTTGACCAAATTTTTGATTCAAACTCTTTTGCTATAGACTGTAATTGTTCAAATTTTTCGCCTTCAACAATTTCACCCTTTGAAATAATGATTGTATTTTTAGGGATAAATCCTTTGTTTGGAAGTATCGCATTTAGTTGTTCTTGCAGTGCTTTATCTGAAAACTCTTTGTCATAATGCACATTGTAAACAAGCAGATTATTCAAAAATTTTAGAGCTTGAGTTTTGTATATAGATTCCGGTTGCATTTTAAAAAACTGAGAGATGCTTTTCTCTTTGGAAACCTCATTAAGAAGCGCTGAATAGGGTATTTCTACCACCTCACTTCCTTTTTTTAAAAAGACTGTTTCCGTTTTATCTCTAATAGAAAAAGCATCATTTGAAGCGACCAAACCATTTGCAAAAACTCGGGAAATATAGTTGTTAATTTTTCGAGATAAATCATTTTTTTCCTGCTCATGAATTTCCGTATTACTGAATAATTCGGAAAATTTAGCAGTGAAATCTTCAAATACTGTATTCGTAATTGAATCCTTAAGCGTAAAGTACAGTTTTTTGTTTTTAATAATACTTTGTTCTTCCTTTTCAATTTCATCCGCCGTTTTATGTATGGCAAAATCGAAAGGAGCGACAAAATCGTCGTAATGCCAAATTTTTCCTTTTTGATATTGGTATTTAAATTGTCCTCCTTTGGGAAATAAATAAACAATTACAAATACGGACAACAAATAGAGAATTACCTTATAAATCAATGAATGATTTTCGAAAATCTTATTCAAAAAGGATTTCATATTTGTTCGTTTTTAATAAATAAAAAAGTAAAAATAAAACAAGGCTAAATTACAAATTTTTTACAGGTCACTCATGTGATAGATTCTGTTTAAAAATCACCGATTCTCCATCAACCAAAAATCTGCTAAGACCAATGCAGTCATGGCTTCCACAATGGGAACTGCTCTAGGGACCACACAGGCATCATGTCGCCCTTTACCTTTGAGAACGACTGTATTTCCTTTTTTATCGATACTTTCTTGGTCTTGCATTAAAGTGGCAACAGGTTTAAAACCTACCCTAAAATAAATATCCATACCGTTACTAATTCCGCCTTGAATACCTCCGGAAAGATTCGATTTTGTCGTAGCATCACGATTGAATAAATCATTGTGCTCAGAACCTTTCATGGCAGCGGCACAAAAACCGGTTCCATATTCGAAACCTTTTACCGCATTGATAGAAAACATCGCCTTTGCCAATTGAGCTTGTAACTTATTAAAAATAGGCTCTCCTAATCCTATGGGTACATTTTGAACCACACAGGTAATCTTTCCACCGATTGTATCACCTTCTTTCTTCACTTCGGCTATTAATTCAATCATTTTTTGGGCAGTTTTCGCATCCGGACATTTTACCTCATTGGTATCTGTTTTGGCAAAATCAATCTTTTGATAGGGTTTATCAATCGTAATCTCACCTACAGTTGAAGTAAAAGCGTTTATATGAATATCCTTTATGATTTGTTTTGCAATAGCACCGGCAACTACCCAATTAGCTGTTTCGCGTGCTGAACTTCGTCCGCCACCACGATAATCTCGATGTGCGTATTTCTTATCATACGTAAAATCGGCATGTGAAGGTCTGTAAACCTCTTTTAAATGCTCGTAATCTTTTGATTTTTGATCGGAATTTTCAATAAGAAAGCCAATGGGAGTGCCGGTGGTTTTTCCTTTAAAAATCCCCGACAAAAACTGAACTTCATCCATTTCTTTTCGTTGGCTAACCAATTTAGATTGCCCGGGTTTTCTGCGGTTGAGTTCGTTTTGAATCGCTTTAAAATCTAATACTAATCCCGAGGGACAACCATCCAATATTCCACCAATCGCGATCCCGTGTGATGCTCCAAAAGTGGTCAATGTTAACCTATTTCCAAAAGTATTGTGTGCCATACGGACAAAGATAGGAAAATTGAAGTTAGAAGTTAGATGTCGGAAGTTCTAAGGTTAGTGGTGTAACAAACTTTGATAAATAATTGAAAAATACTTTCCAAAATTTGCAACTTCACACACATTAATACCGCAAACAGATTTAAAAAATATATGTCTATTTTTATCATATCAATAATTATAAGTCGTATAATTATACAATATTGCATTTTACAGTTGTTTTGCATTTATCTTTTTGCACTTTTCACAACACAAATGGTCAAAACTAGAAGAATTCTCCTATTTTAGACTAAAACGGATTCAAAATTGGACTAAAAAGAGGCTATTTTAAGTTCTTTTTATCAAATTTACAGGTGCTATTGATTTGATATTCTGCGCTTTAGATGATATATAAAAAAATAGTACTTTTTGCTATTGTATTATGTAACAATTGTTTTCATTTGCCGTCTCTTAAAAACAAAAAGAAAAACATTAAAAAAACTATTAATTACTAAAAACACAAACACATGAAAATACTTGAAAACAAACAGAAAGCAAAGAGAATATTTCCATTAAAAAGCAAAGCTAATGTATGGAATTCACAAAGACGTTATACCACTACAGCCTAATCAACTGATTACTAATTGTGCGATAGATATTAGACCGTTCCACTACTAGATTTTAGATGTTAGACAATTTTCTGAAAACTTTATCATCAACACTTTACAACGAATATTGTACTAGGTTTAACATTCTCAACAAAAATTATTACAATTGGTGAATAGCTTGTTGTCAAATCTAAAATTATCAGTATTAAACACCAAACATTTAGAATTAAAAAACACATTCCAAAACAAATGGAATGTGTTTTTTTTATGCTACCAATTTGAGCTAAAAGGGAAACCACTCAATAAATAAAAAGTTTTAAGCCTTAGATCCCACTGAAATAGCGTACACATTTAAGGGTTTAATATAAAATTTGACTAAATTTGATAAAGATATTTGATGTACTTGCGTAAATTTACCATCAAAATAAAATGTATTAAACCTCAGGGTATCCCGATAGCTATCGGGACTGAACCCAATAACCCGCTGAAAAAGCGGGATTAATTCGACTAACCACGCCAAAAAGCGTGGAGTCTCATGAATAAAAGTGTTGCAAGAAAGATGAAAACACGTCTATATAAACAGGAACCTTATACAGCATAAAAACCATGATTGTCTTTTACAGGAAAATTCTTCTCCTTATAATTTTAACTCTTGTTTTTGCTTGTTCAACTAAACAAGAGCTATTTGTCGATTATTCAAATTCACAAATTGTATATTCCGGTAGAATAGACTCGTCACAAGCTAAGGGAGTAGAACTATATTGGTCGGGAACCTCAATAAAAATTAATTTTGAAGGCAAAGCTATAGCTGCATTAATAGAAGGTGAAAAAGGAGCTAATTATTACAATGTTATAATTGATAATGACAGTCTTTTTATTTTACGACCGGATACAACGAAACGCTACTATCAACTTGCTTCAGAATTACCAAAAGGAAAACATACAATTGAAATTTTCAAGCGAACTGAATGGGATAGGGGGAAAACTTTTTTTTACGGATTTAAAATAGAAGGAGCTGCGAAGTTATTACAAAAATCACCACCCTATAAAAGAAAAATTGAATTTTATGGAAACTCGATAACAGCTGGTTATGCCGTTGAGGACCTATCCGGAGGAGATTCACCGGATAGTACATATACGAATAACTATCTAAGTTATGCCGCTATTACTGCTAGACACTTTAATGCAAACTACCATTGCATTTCTAAAAGTGGTATTGGTGTAACCGTTAGCTGGTTTCCGCTAACAATGCCTGAAATGTATGATAGATTAAATCCTACAGACCCCAACAGCAAATGGGATTTTTCTTTATACAAGCCTGATATAGTCGTAATTAATCTACTCCAAAATGATTGTTGGCTTGTTAATATGCCAGATTCTGACGAGTTTAAAATGAGATTTGGCACCGAAGCTCCAAATGACGAATTTATTATAAACGCTTATCAGCAATTTGTAGCCAATATAAGAAATCACTATCCGAAAGCGAATATTATATGCTCGCTTGGAAGTATGGATGCCGTAAAAGAAGGTTCAAAATGGATTGATTATATTAAAATAGCGGTAGCAAATCTAAATGATAAAACAATTTATACCCATTTTATGCCTTATATAAAAGCTTCAGGCCATCCTTCAATTAAGGATCAAGAAGAAATGGCAAATAGC
>JAOZTK010000138.1 GCA_029942185.1 Flavobacteriaceae bacterium | reverse complement strand
AGAGGGATGTCCAAAGAAATAAAGGATTTTAGAGAAAAGAATGATACTGAGCCATATTGGACAGATGCCGCTTTTTTAGGGATGCCAGCCTATCAAATCAGTGCTTATTACCCGCATGATTACATCAAAAAATTTGATAAAATTATTCGTTTTTTACCTCGTCCTGCTGATTATCTGATGTTGTACTTTATCAGTTTCTTTGTATTAATGCTCGTGTTAAAAGTAGATTGGCATTTAGCAATTATAGGGTCCTTAGCTTTTGGATTCTCAACATACCTCATCATAATTCTGGGTGTTGGGCACAATGCCAAGGCACATGCTATAGGATATATGCCCCTGATTCTAGCCGGTGTCTTACTAATTTTTCAGAAGAAATACTATATTGGTTTTATCCTAACCACTATAGCTACTGCTCTTGAAATTGGAGCAGGACACATACAAATGACTTATTATTTGTTTTTTATGTTATTGATTTTAGGAATTGTATACTTTACAACTGCCATCAAAGAAAAACAAACAGGAAGTTATTTTAAATCGGTTGGTTTGCTTTTAATTGCCGGAATTATAGGAATAGTTATGAATGCAAATCACCTACTTCCAACTCGTGAATATGCCAAAGAAAGCACACGAAGTAAAAGTGAATTGACTATTACACCGGATGGAAAATCAAAAAAGGCTTCCTCAGGTTTACCAAAAGATTATATTACGGAATACAGTTATGGATTACTCGAAACATTTAATTTGTTTATTCCTCGTTTGATGGGAGGTAGTAATGCCGAAAATCTAGGAACAGATTCACATACCTACAATTTTCTAAGAAAAAAAATAGGCGTTCAGCAAGCTAAGGATTTTGCAAAAAATGCTCCGACTTATTGGGGAAAACAACCCATTGTTGCCGCTCCGGCATATATTGGTGCTGTCTTGATATTTTTATTTATATTGAGTTTCTTCTTAGTAGCATCAAAGAATAAAAAATGGCTTCTGATAAGTATGGCATTGGCTTTATTACTCAGTTGGGGAAAGAATCTATCCTTTTTAACCAATTTTTTTATTGATTATGTACCGCTTTACAATAAATTTAGAGCCGTTACCTCTATTCAAGTTTTGATAGAATTAGCAATTCCAATTCTAGCCATTTTAGGTTTACAAAAAATGCTGTTTGATAAAACTATCACAAAAGACAAAAAAGAAAAAGCTTTAAAATATGCAAGTATGATTGCAGGTGGTGTCGCCTTATTCTTTGTGTTATTTGGTAGTTCTTGGTTTTCTTTTGAAGGTGGCAATGATGCCTACTACAATTCAATGATTCCCAACTTTTCAGATGCTTTAGTTCAAGATAGAAAAAACTTACTTTTTAAAGATGGTTTACGAACACTTCTATTAGTTCTTGCTGGTGCCGCTACCTTATGGCTTTTCGTTAAAAATAAATTGAAAGCCCTTCCGGTAATAGGAATTATGGGTATTTTACTTCTTTTTGATGGAATTGGTGTTGCAAAACGATATGTGAATACCGAGGATTTTATGTCGGCTTTACGTATTGAAAAACCTTTTAAAGCTACGGATGCAGATAAAGCAATTTTACAAGATAAAGGACATTATCGGGTTGCCAATTTTACGGTGAATCCATTAAATGATGGAAGCACTTCTTATTTCCACAAATCTGTCGGTGGATACCACGCAGCCAAACCGCGTAGATATCAAGAATTATTTGATTTTCAAATTGCAAAAAACAACGTCGAAGTGCTAAGTATGCTCAATACAAAGTATTTTATATTAGATGATGAAAACGGGAACAAACAGGTTCAAGAAAATGACAAAGCTTATGGTAATTCTTGGTTTGTATCTGATATAAAATGGGCAAACTCTGCTGATGCAGAAATAAAAGCATTGGACAGTCTGACAAAAAACAAAGCCATTCTTAACGAAAAATATCGCGAATTCGTTCCCAAAAATAGCTGGTTGATTGACAGTACGGCCACGATTATACTCGAAAAATACCAAGCGAACCAGATTCGTTATACCAGCAATTCGCAATTAGCCCAATTGGCTTTGTTTTCTGAAATGTATTACCCACATGGCTGGAAAGCTTATATAGATGGAGAAGAATTTGAGATCCTACAAGCCAATTATGTGTTGCGTGCCTTGGTGCTTCCGGAGGGGAAACACGATATTATATTTAAATTTGAACCTGAAGTAGTTCGAAAAGGAGGTCTGTATAGTTTGACAGGATATTTGTCATTTATTGGGCTACTAGTCTTCGGATGGTTTTTTAGAAAGAAATTGAAATAATCTTTTAAAAACATGCGTATAGGAATGATTTTAGACAAAACTTTTCCGCCCGATCCAAGGGTGGAAAATGAAGCTTTGACCTTAATTGAATCCGGTCATAAGGTATTCTTGTTTTGTTTGACTTATTCCGATGAAGGCAACGAGAATTATAAAGGTATCTGTGTAAAGCGTTACAAATCAAATAGGATTACTTATAAATCATCTGCTCTCGCCTATGAATTACCTTTGTACGCCCATTTTTTAAAACCCAAGATTACCGATTTTATACAGAAAAATAAAATCGAAGCGCTTCATATACACGATATGCGGATTGCCGGTTCAGTCTATCGAGTAAATAAAAAATTTAAACTTCCTGTTATTCTAGACTTGCACGACAATTATCCGGAAGTGATGAAAGATTATCCTCATTTAAAAAAATTTCCCGGAAAACAACTAATATTTCCTAAGATATGGTTGAAAAAGGAACAAGAATTTATCGAAAGAGCAACTAAAGTTATTAGCGTTTCTCGGGAGTTTGTAGATTCTTTAAAAAACCGACTAAAAACAAATAAAGGAAAGGTGATTTTAGTTCCTAATTCAGTTAGAAAATCCTTTTATAAAGAATCGAATTTTAATCACGAATTAGTAAATAGATTTAGAAAAAACTATGTGCTTTTATACATAGGTGATACCGGACTAAGACGTGGTCTACAAACTGCTATCGCTGCAATTCCTAATATTAAAGAAACCATTCCAAATATTTGTTTAGTAATCGTAGGTATAAGTACTACTGACGCTATTTTAAAACAACAAGTCAAAGATTTACATATAGAAAAACAAGTGTTTTTCGAAGCTTGGCAAGACGAAACTTTATTCGCTTCCTATATCAAAGCAGCAGCTATTGGTATCGCTCCATTAATTAGAAGTAAACAACACGACCTGGCCTATGCAAACAAACTTTTTCAATATATGAGTTTTGGTTTACCGGTATTGGTCAGTAATGCAACTGCCCAGATGAATTTGATCAAAAAAACAGAAACAGGTCTTGTACATGCCGAAAAAGATGCTACTGATTTTGCTAAAAAAGTAGTTTTACTATACGAAAACAAAAAATTATATGCTAAATTTGAAGAAAACGCAACAAAGTTTATTGAAAATGAATTCAATTGGGAACTTACAGCAAAAAATCTTGTAGAAATGTATCACCAAATTGAACAGACATCTAAGTAAAGTGAAAGCTCTAATCATCACATATTATTGGCCTCCGGCAGGCGGAAGCGGTGTACAACGCTGGTTGTATTTTGTTAAATATCTTCGAGATTTTGGAATAGAACCTGTGGTTTTTACGGTAGCTAATCCAAATTATCCTATTGTGGATCCAAATTTAGATGCACTTATTCCAAAAGACATCGAAGTTATTCGTCAAAAGATTTGGGAGCCCAACAATTTTCTAGGAAAAAGGCAAAAAAAAACCGGTGCAGGTTTTCTCCCTCAAAAGCCTACTTTTTTACAAAAAATAGCACAGTATATTCGTGCTAATTATTTTATTCCGGACGCACGTAAATTTTGGATAAAACCTTCGGCAGAAAGGATTTTAAAGTATTTGTCAAGTAATAAAATTGATTGGATTATTACCACAGGACCACCACACAGTGTTCATCTGATTGGCAAAGCTATAAAGGAACAAACCAATAGTAAGTGGCTTGCAGATTTTAGAGATCCTTGGACTGAAATTGATTATTTTCATCGCTTACCTCTGACCAAAAAAAGCTTACAAAAACATAAAATATTAGAGCATGCTGTTATTTCTAAAGCCGATATAATAACTGTTGTCAGTGCTAATATGCTCAAGAGTTACAAGAGCATAAACCCAAATTGTCATATAATAACCAATGGATATGATGGAGAAATTGCACTTAAAAATGAAGCTCTAGATTCCAAATTCAGTCTTGCCCATATCGGGCTCTTAAATGCAGATAGAAATCCGCATATTTTTTGGAAAACAATCCGAAAAATGATTGCCGAGAATCCGGATTTTAAAAAGAAACTACAAATAAACCTTATCGGGAAAATAGCCGATGAAGTACAAAAAAGTATCGCTACATATAAATTAGAAAAATACATCTCAATAATTGATTATCTACCTCATAGTGAGATGTTTTCCTATTTAAAAAAGAGTCAAGTTTTATTGTTGTTTGTCAATGATGTTCCAAGTGCAAAAGGCATTGTTACCGGTAAAGTTTTTGAATATCTCAGGGCGTTACGTCCCATTTTAGCTATTGCCCCAACGAAGGGCGATTTAAGCAATATTCTCAATTACACAAAGGCAGGAAAAGTTGTGGATTTTCAAGATATGGTTTTATTAGAAAATCAACTGGCTGCCTACTTTGATGCATTTTCGAATGAGGGACTAAAAGTTGATTCAAGAAATATAGAAAACTATCAGCGTAAAAACCTGAGTAAGCAATTGGCATTACTTCTAAAAAATAACTAAATTTGCAACGTCTTATTAAAAGTAATTAAATGTAATAATAAAAATCATGTTTCATAAATATATAAAATTAGTCGCAGCTGCATTAATAACACTATGGGCCGTATTTGAGTTTTCACAAGGCCATATACTGAACGGTATTAGCATACTACTTCTCGCAGGGCTTTTTGTTTTTTTTTATTTTAAAAATGAAATCTTACTACTTGTTTTCTTAAAATTAAGAAAACAAGATTTTGTGGGTGCTGATAGATTATTGGATAAAATTAAGAATCCAAGTGGTGCTTTAATTCAAAAACAAGAAGGTTATTACAATTTGATGAAAGGCATTATGACTTCTCAGACAAACTTAACACAAGCTGAAAAATACTTTAAAAAAGCCATCCAATTAGGTTTGTCGATGAACCACGATTTGGCTATGGCAAAATTACAACTAGCGGGTATCGCCATGACCAAAAGGCGAAAAAGAGAAGCGACAAATTTAATTGCTGAGGCAAAAAAATTAGATAAACACAATATGCTTGCTGAACAAATTAAGCAACTAAAAGA
>JAOZTK010000137.1 GCA_029942185.1 Flavobacteriaceae bacterium | reverse complement strand
TAGAGAACTCTTTTAAATCATCATAAGAAAATTTACCATAGATTCCCATAGCTACAAGAGAATTTCCGTCTTGAATAAGAAAAATTAATTCAGTAATGTAATCGGAATTATCTTTAACTAAAAGTTTGATTGTGGAGCTTTTGTCTTTTACAGACATGAATTTTTGATATTTGTCAGTAGGTAAATAGGCATTGATTTCATTCTTAAAATTATTTGCTACTTCATCAAAAACAAGAATTCTAACTTTTTTTCCTTTTTTTATAATATTTCTGAGTTCTTTTTCGTCTTTGTCTATAAAAAAGTGAGCAATACCAATTGGAGCCGTTATTCCAATAATACTTTTCTCTTTTTTATATGTTTTATAAAAGGATTTGAAGTTTTTTTCATCTTGTGCATTGAGATTCACACTGATAAAAATAATGAGTAAAGAAAAAATTATTTTTTGCATTTTGATAACCGAATTACTAGTTGTATGATAGGTTGTAATCTAAAGACGATACACAAGAGATAATGTTACAAAAAAAAACCTTCTACATCAGTAAAAGGTTTTTCTATAAGTAAGAATGTTTATAATCTATTTCACTTTATCTACAATTGCTTTAAAAGCATCCGGGTGATTCATCGCTAAATCGGCTAAAACTTTACGGTTTAAATCGACTTTATTCGCTTTGAGTTTTCCCATAAATTGAGAATAAGACATTCCATGTAATCGAGCTCCGGCGTTGATCCGTTGAATCCACAATCCACGGAAAGTTCTTTTTTTGTTTTTACGGTCTCTAAAAGAATATAACATTCCTTTTTCAACAGCATTTTTAGCTACTGTCCAGACATTTTTTCTTCGTCCGAAGTACCCTTTTGCTAGCTTCATTATCCGTTTTCTACGGGCTCTTGAAGCTACTGAATTTACTGATCTTGGCATAATTTAATTTGTTTTTGTAGTAGGCGATTAAATTTTGCAATTCTTAATTTTGCATTCTTAATTCTTTAGCGCTACTCCACGGTTATTAATCCTTGAACTTACTTTAAGTTCAACATTTGCTTAACACTTGCTGTATCATGTTTGTGTACCAAACCTGTATGTGTTAGCTTAAGCTTACGCTTTTTTGATTTCTTAGTCAAAATATGACTTTTAAAAGCGTGCTTTCTTTTAATTTTACCGGTACCTGTCAGCTTAAAACGCTTTTTTGCACTGGATTTTGTTTTTAATTTTGGCATTACTCTATATTTATATTCCTACTTATTAATTTTTCTTTTTGGGTTGAATGAAAATAGTCATTCGTTTTCCCATTAGTTTTGGCATCTGCTCTAGTTTTCCGTAATCTTCTAAATCTTGAGCCAATCTCAATAAAAGAATTTCTCCTTTATCTTTAAAAATAATCGAACGACCCTTAAAGAAAACATATGCTTTTAATTTTGCTCCACTTTCGAGGAACTTGATGGCATGCTTTTTCTTAAATTCATAATCGTGATCATCGGTATTGGGACCAAATCTTATTTCTTTAACAATAACCTTTGATGCTTTTGCTTTTTGTGCTTTTTCACGTTTTTTTTGATTGTAAAGAAACTTTTTGTAATCAATTACTTTACAAACCGGTGGTTTAGCATTTGGAGATATTTCAACCAAATCTAATTCTTGTTCTTTGGCAACAGCCAAGGCTTTGGAAGTTGGACAAACACCCATTTCGACATTGTCACCTACTAAGCGTACCTCCGGCACACGAATTTTTTCATTAATTCTGTGTTTATCTTCTTTAAAAACCCTACCGGGTCCGCGTCTTCGTTTTCTGCGTATTGCGATAATCTATATATATTAAATTAAACTAAAATTGTTCTATCGAGTTACTGACTTCGTCTTTTAAATCTGTGATAAACGTTTCTATCGAACGAACTCCTAAATCACCTTCTCTGTGTTTACGTACAGAAACTGTGTCCTCTTTCTCTTCTTTTTCACCGACGATTAGCATATAGGGTATTTTCTTTATCTCTGCATCACGTATCTTTCTACCGGTCTTTTCACTACGGTCGTCAATGAGCGCGCGAATATCCGAATTTTCCAGCAAATTTAAAACTTTTTCTGCATATTTTTGGTATTTATCACTAATTGGTAGAATAATTACCTGTTCACTAGCCAACCACAATGGAAAATTACCGCCTGTATGTTCTAATAAAATAGCAATAAATCGTTCCATAGAACCAAAAGGAGCACGGTGTATCATTACGGGCCTGTGTTGTTTGTCATCAGAACCTGTATAGGTTAAATCAAAACGTTCCGGTAAATTGTAATCTACTTGAATCGTCCCTAGTTGCCACGTACGACCCAAGGCATCTTTTACCATAAAATCTAATTTAGGTCCGTAAAAAGCAGCTTCGCCATAAGCTATTACCGCATCCAAACCTTTTTCTTTGGTAGCTTCTATGATTGCCCTTTCTGCTTTTTCCCAATTTTTATCGCTTCCAATATATTTTTCACTGTTATTAGGATCTCGTAATGAAATTTGCGCGCTAAATTCATCAAACCCTAAAGATTTGAAAACATATAAGACTAGATCAATTACCGCTTTAAATTCTTCGTTTAATTGTTCCGGTAAACAGAATATATGGGCATCATCTTGTGTAAAACCACGTACCCTCGTCAATCCGTGTAATTCTCCACTTTGTTCGTATCTGTAGACCGTTCCGAATTCTGCGTATCGTATAGGTAAGTCTTTATATGAAAAAGGTTTGCTGTTATAGATCTCACAGTGATGTGGACAATTCATAGGTTTTAAAAGAAACTCTTCTCCTTCCTTGGGTGTTTGTATGGGTCTAAAACTATCTTCTCCATATTTTTCATAGTGTCCGGATGTTACATACAATTCTTTTTGTCCGATATGGGGTGTGATTACCATTTGGTAACCTGCTTTTTTTTGTGCTTTTTTTAAAAAATTCTCTAAAGTTTCACGTAAAGCAGCTCCTTTTGGCAACCAAAGAGGTAAACCCTGTCCTACTTTATTAGAAAAAGTAAATAATTCTAATTCTTTACCCAATTTACGATGATCTCTTTTTTTAGCTTCCTCTATCATTTCCAAATATTCCGTAAGCATTTTTTGTTTTGGAAAAGAGATGCCATAAAGGCGTGTGAGTTGAGGTTTGTTCTCATCACCTCGCCAGTATGCTCCGGCAATACTTGTAAGTTTTACCGCTTTAATAATACCTGTATTAGGAATGTGTCCTCCTCTACATAAATCAGTAAAATCATCGTGATCACAAAAAGTAATAGCACCATCTTCTAAATTCTCAATTAATTCAACTTTAAAAGGATTGTTTTCTTTTTGATACAATGCAAGTGCATTTGCTTTCGAAACTTCACGCAATTTAAATTCGTGTTTCCCACGTGCAGTCTCAATGATTTTGTCCTCAATTCGTTTAAAATCCTTATCAGTAATCGTCGCTTCTCCAAAATCAATATCGTAATAAAACCCATTTTCAATAGCCGGACCAATGGTCAATTTAGCATCCGGGTAAAACTTCAGTACAGCTTGCGCCATCAAGTGAGCAGAGGAATGCCAAAAAGCTTTTTTCCCTTCAGCGTCATTAAAAGTAAATAATAGTAAATGACCGTCTTCGTTTAGAGGTGTATTGGTTTCAATTGTCGTATCATTAAACTTTGCTGAAACCACGGCACGAGCCAAACCACTGCTGATACTGTATGCTACATCCATTGGAGTACTGCCCTTTGCGTATTCTTTGATGCTTCCATCCGGAAAGGTAATATTTATCATTGTTTTAATTTTAGAAGTGCAAAAGTATTGGAAAACTAGCTTTTGTACAATATTTAAGGGGTTTATCTTTCTAAATGATTCTATTTATAAGTTAAAAGTTTGTAAAGCTAAGGAGTCTTTGTTCTTTCTTCCGGGTTAATATTCAAAAGTTCCTTTATCACTTATTATGGTCAGTTTTTTAGTAGTTGATTTGGCGACTCTTCCAACTATTTGAGCTGCTACATTAAAGGATTCACTTATTCTAATAATTTCTTCCGATAAGTGTTTAGGAATGTAAAGCTCCATACGATGCCCCATATTAAAGACTTGGTACATCTCTTTCCAAGAGGTACCGGATTCTTTTTGAATTAAATCAAATAAAGGTGGGATATCAAATAGATTGTCTTTTATGATGTGGAGCTGTTCGATAAAATGTAATATTTTAGTTTGAGCACCACCACTACAATGCACCATTCCATGTATTTCTTGTGGGCTGAACTTTTCGAGTATTTTTTTAATGATGGGAGCGTAGGTTCGGGTAGGTGATAATACGAGTTTTCCAATGTCCAATGGGACCTTTTTTAAAGTGTCCGTTAATTTTTTTGAACCGGAATAAACCAATTCATCAGGTACATCTGCATCAAAACTTTCGGGATATTTATTGGCAAGAGATTTTGAAAAAACATCGTGACGAGCGGAGGTTAAACCATTACTTCCCATGCCACCATTGTATTCTTTCTCATAGGTAGCTTGGCCAAAAGATGCTAAACCAATAATTACATCTCCTTCTTGTATCCGAGCATTGTCAATAACATTTTTTCGTTTAAGACGGGCAGTCACCGTAGAATCAACAATAATTGTTCGGACTAAATCGCCTACATCTGCTGTTTCGCCACCGGTTGAAATTATGTTAAGACCGTGTTGTCGAAGTTCTTTTAAGAGTTCTTCAGTTCCATTTATAAGTGCTCCAATAACCTCACCGGGAATTTTATTTTTATTCCGGCCAATTGTCGATGATAAAAGAATGGTGTCGGTTGCTCCTACACATATTAAATCATCTATATTCATAATAAGTGCATCTTGTGCTATTCCTTTCCAAACAGATAAATCGCCGGTTTCCTTCCAGTACATATAAGCCAAAGATGATTTTGTTCCTGCACCATCAGCATGCATCACCAAGCAATAATCGTCATCATTGGTCAAATAATCAGGAACGATCTTACAAAACGCTTTTGGAAACAAACCTTTGTCAACTTTTGCGATGGCTTTGTGTACATCATCTTTGCTTGCGGATACACCGCGCTTATCATATCGATTAGTCATCTATAAATTTTAAAACACTTAAAAATAGTTGGTTGCTAAATTAATGTTTTTGATGAAACCATTCTAAGTGATGGTGGATATTTTTTTTGAGTTGGAAAAACACATGACAAATATTAAAGAAATGTTAAAATCACATGGATTTTATAAAAAATGAATCAGATAGTATTGGATTAAAGAAAAATTTATATCTTTGTTCTGTTGTTAGAGCAATCTAATAACACTTTTTCTTTTTCATAGCAATTTTTCCCACTCAGTTTTTAATTGAGTGGGTTTTTTTTTAGAAGAGCTTTTGTAATAAC
>JAOZTK010000136.1 GCA_029942185.1 Flavobacteriaceae bacterium | reverse complement strand
ATTCCGTCAGAGGTCGCACTGCAAAATCACTTTTATTGCTAACAGAAAATGACCCTTTGCTTACTGTTGTTATTTCACGTTCCGACCTCGCAAACCTAACAGGTATTGCAAAAGAAACACTTATCAGAACACTTTCCGATTTTAAAGACGAAGGTTTTATTGAAACTGAAAGATCTTTTGTCAGAATAATTAACAAAAAAGGATTGTATCGTATACACTAATAAGCTCAATTAATAAATTATCTTGACAACAATCATCAAAATCGTTGATTTGTATCATTGTATTAACTATTGGGTTCTCTTAAATTTGTCGTCAGTTGTAAACTTTACAAGAAAATGTGACCTAATTCTGTTAGAAAATGTTTCAATAAAGTTCTAGGGGGGACTTTTTGGTTTCTCAACCCGATTCTTTTTAACAAAATTGTTCGTATGGGTTTATTGTGCAACTGCGTAAGTAAGAGAATATTCTTAATTTTCTCATAAGAATTTCGGTAGCATCAATTTTTACTTACAAATAAGTTGAGCGATAAACCCCCAGGAAACGGAAGACGTAAGTTTTCCGTTTCTTTTTATATTGATTAAAATCAGGTTTATCACTGATACAAATCATTGTATATATAGTTTATTTACTGTTAACTTTGAATGTTATAAACCTACAAACTTTATATCATGATACACACAAAAGAGAGAACTCCAAGAGTATCTTGGTTAAATCCGACAATTTCAAAATTTTTTGACACAGATAAATGGCCAATTGAAGATTTTTTCACTAAAAGAGATTTGTTTCCGGCAATAAACCTTATAGAGAACGCAGACAATTTTATATTGGAAATTGCTGCTCCAGGTTTTTTAAAAAAAGATTTTACAATTACTATAGACGATGGTTTACTAAACATCTCTGCTGAAAAACAAGATAAAAAAGACAATGTGTTTATTCACAAAGAATTTAGTTGTAAATCATTTACTAGATCTATATTATTGCCGGAAAATGTGATGCAAAACACAGACATAAAAGCACGTTATGACAAAGGAATCTTAAAATTATGCTTATTAAAAAAGGAACTTGAAGATTTTAGTAAGCACAAAATTGTTGAAGTAATTTAACAATACAATACAGCGTCAAAGTGTAAAATATATTTGTATGCAGTTTTTACTGCAAAAAGAGTATTATAAGGCATAATAACTTAAACCAAAATGAAACGAGTTGTAATTAATTTATCCAAAAAAAGAAATAATCTATTTAAGTTGCATTCAATTATGCAAAAGTTTATTAGTGAACTTGAATTTTTACAAGATGAACAGCGATTCATTCAAGATTTATTAACTACCTTTTTTGTTGATTTATGTTGCGTTGAAATGTTAGCCAACACAAGGATTTTAAATATCCGAATAAACGACCTAAACATGAAATGCAACTTGCTAATTCTAGAGTTACAAACTCATGAAAAATTATTAGCAACCTTATTAGAAAGTGAGCATTTAAAAGGTGAAAACAACTTTAGAGAAGAGCATAAAAAAATGACTGACAAATTTGACCAGTTTATTCAAAAAAACAGAATTTTAAAAAACCAAGTTTTTTCTATTATCAAAGAAATAATGAAAATGCACAAACAAAAAAAGCTATTGTCTCCTACTAACCTGAATTCGGCCTAAGGAATTTTTTTATACTATTCCTTTTATAAATCAACATTCTTAATCTTTGGCACACATTCATTAACATATTCCAAGCTCAACATTTACTAATTTTCAAAAAGCAAATAATCCCACGGACTAAGACTCAAAAGTTGCTCTTTTTTTAAATTTGGCTTCCTCCCGGTAAAATAGTCTGCTGTCTTACTCTCATAATCCATTGTAAATGAATTGGGTTTATTCGATAAATTGGCTATAAAAACGATTTTCTTACCCTTTTTTTCTCTTGAGAAAGCGAGTATATGCTTATCATCTGAAGTTTTAATTCTATGATAAGAGGCTGCTTCTTTGCCGCCGTGCAAGGCAGGATTCTTCGTCTTGATCTCTTTCAACTTTGAATACAACTCAAAATATTTCCCTTTAATTTTTGGGATACTATCTTTCTCAAAAAACTTTAATTTATGATTCAAATCGTATTCCTGCCCACTATAAATTAACGGCATACCCGGCATTACATACGATAAAACAGCCATTAGCTTATCCGCATCACCAAAAGTCTCTTTTACGGTACCTTTCCATGAATTTTCATCGTGATTGGTCGTAAAATTCATGATGATATCATCCTTTTCATAAACAGTATCTAGCTTTTTCATATACTGATCCCAATCCTTGACAGACTTTTTCCCTTTGGCAATATCTACCATCAAAAAATGGCTTTCCCATCCATAGCACATATCAAAAAGTTTATCCCCTTTTAACAATCCGGCTTCCCAAGCTTCTGCTAACATAAAAATGTCTTTTGTGTCACGTAGTTTTGGAATAGCCTCCTGCCAAAAATCTAATGGAACACTTCCTGCAACATCGCATCTAAAGCCATCAATATCTTCATCCGTCAGCCAATACTTTAAGTCTGCTATCATCGCTTTTCTTAAACCTTCATTAGTATAATCTAAATCAGCTACATCTTGCCAACCTACCGGTGTACCATCTTCGTTTAATGGATCTGTAATTTCTCCTTTTTTATTCTTGGTGTAATATTCAGGATGCTCTTTTATCCACATATGATCCCAACCCGTGTGATTGGGCACCCAATCCAAAATGACAAGCATATCGTTTTGATGTGCCGTTTTAATCAGGTCACGTAAATCTTCCTTTGTCCCATAATCCGGACTAACTCCACGATAATCAGATACCGCATAGTAGCTCCCCATATATTTTTTTCTTTCTTCAATATCTTTAATTTCAGATACAAAAACATCACCGGTTGCTTTACGCCTTGTTACAGATATCGGATGTACCGGCATCAACCATATAATTTTTACACCCAAATCCTTTAATACAGGAATGTCTTTTGTAAACTCCTTAAAGTTGCCTTCCGGTGAATATTGACGGATATTGGCTTCGTATAGAATCGCCGATTCCATCATGCTATTCGTAACTAATGGCATTTTCTCTTTCTCGGGTTGTGTTTCACTTTTCTTTTGTTCCGTTTTACAAGCTGTAAATAGACTTAAAACGATAAGAATTATACTGAGTTTTTTCATTTTAATTGCATTTAGTAATTATTGTTATTCTATTTTTTTATCACTTCAAACGAACCGGGTTGAATCTTTTTATCCTTAAAAATAAAAACTTGATCTGATTTGTTAAACACACTGTATACCACTTCATCAAAATACTGTCTCTTGATAATAAGTATATTGTCGTTACCGGTTTCAATTTCCGTACTTCCATACAGTAAGGCCATCGAATTATTTCGTAAATGAATAAGTTCTTTCACTTTCTCTTTAAGCGCTAACTCATGCTTGTCCAAGCCTTTAAATTTCATCATGCGTCTATTGTCCGGATCATTGGCGCCAATACTGCCGTATTCATCACCGTAATAGATACAAGGAATTCCGGGTATTGTCAAATTAAAAGCATGAAGCATGGCTAATTTGTCATAGGCTTTGGAATCACTCATTTTTATTTCTCGTGTCCAACCGGCTACTTTAGCATCTTCATCAAATTTGACATCACCTGAGGCATAACTTATAAAACGGGCTCTATCTTGATTTCCTGTGATATTACCCATCAAATGATGACTGCCATAATACTTTAAGGCCTCTGATAAAGCATCTGACAAACGGTCGATAGATTCATCTTCATTTGCAAAAACAGCTACGGAAGCATCGTATAAATTAAAATTAAATTGTCCGTCCAACATACCCGTATTTACATAACTGCGAATCAACTCCGGACTTCCATAGGTTTCCCCAATCTGATAAATAGGTCGATTGGTGCGTTCTTTAATTTTATTGGTAAGCATACGCCAAAACTCAAGTTGAATGTGTTTGGTAGCATCGTGTCTAAAACCATCTAAATCAAATTCTGTCAGCCAAAAAGTCGCTGTATCCGACATCTTCTCAACCACTTCCTTTTTTGAAAAATCTAAAGTCGGCAAAAAGGTGTCAAACCAGGTTGTAAGGCGGTGTTCATCCCATTTTTCCAAATTCATCGTACCATCAGGAAGGTATAAGTTTGTCGCCCAATCCGGATGATTTATATAGATCGGATTCTCTTTGTGAATGTGATTAGCCACGTAGTCTAACAACACGTTAAAATCTTTTTTATGGGCTTTTGCCAACAAATCCTCAAGTACTTTTTTATTTCCGAATCTGTGATCAATTTTGGTGTTTAAAACGGACCAATAGCCGTGATAACCTGAAAATTTTGTGACAGGATCCGGCCAAAAACCATAAGCTCCTTCCGGATTTTGAGTAATAGGTGAAAGCCAAATGGTATTGATTCCTAAGTCCGAAAAATAATCATCTTTTATTTTGTCAACAACCCCTTGTAAATCACCACCCATATAATTAACTTTAGGTAAAATACTATCGCTAATCACCAATTTCGTATTCTCTTTATCGCCATCTAAAAAACGGTCAACTAAAAGAAAATACATGATTTGCGTATGAAAATCAGTTCGTTTTAATCGTTCTGTATTGCTGATAACTCGTCCCTTATGCAGCGGAATTAAAACATCATTTGAACTCCCAAATTCATTGAAAGCAAAGATGCGAACATAACTTCTTTCATCTGTTTGACTCGGAAGAGAAACTTCAATAGTATTGGCCGTCAACTTGACATATTTCGCACCTAATAACTGATTGTTAAGATAGACAAAAGCAGCATCAATTGTGTTTTTTGACATGATACTAAATGACTTAGCATCTTGTTTTTTCGTGATTAAAAACGGCGCTTTAAGAGAATTATCCTTGATTTGAAAAAGGGAATTTGTTCCCCCTGAACCATTTCCAATTGTCTTTGCATTGTTGGGATCTAATTGTTCTTTTCCATCGATTACAAACAGATATTGATAATTTCCGGGATCTAAATTAGCCTTAAAAAACCATTCTTTTTTATTTTCTTGCATAGGGACACTTTGCCATTCTACAATTTGACTTTTAAAAGCTACTTCTTTGTGCTTTTTGTCTTTGGGATACGAAAAAACAACTGCTTCTTTTGTGCTTTTAAACAGAGGAATAGAATAGGTTTTGCCGGCGACATAGAGTCTTAAATTCTCAATAGGCCGACACTGCTCGGTAGGACTGATAAAAAGTTTTGTTTTATCTTCTGACAAACGAGTTGTATACGATTCTGAATTCTCAATAGAATCTATCTTATGGGTTTGTAAAATATAATCCGTTAAATAAACCTCCGTTTCTTTTTGGTTTAAATACACCGGACTCGCCAATCCTTTACTTAT
>JAOZTK010000135.1 GCA_029942185.1 Flavobacteriaceae bacterium | reverse complement strand
GACAAGTACTTGTAATGAGGTAAATATATTTGACACACAGGGTAAATTGATCAAAGAATTCAAGGGAATATTTAACAAGAACACTGCGTTTTCAGTGATAGAGTTAAGTCCGGCTCTTTATTTTGTAAAAATCCTTACTGATAAGGGAGCAGTGCTAAAAAAGCTTGTCGTAGAATAGTTTTTTTTTGAGAAAACAATTTTTATTCGACTTACTAGAATCAATATAAACTACTTTGCGCTACTTGAATTAAAAGATATCAACAAGCGTCCCAAAGCACCTCTTTCGGAGTCGGTGCAACAACATGTATCGCTTCTTTTTTAACAGGATGTGTAAAAGAGATTTCTCGGGCGTGTAGGTGAATCCCTGCATCTTTATTACTTCTGTTAAAACCGTATTTTAAATCTCCTTTAACCGGATATCCTATTTTGGAAAGTTGTGCCCGAATCTGATGATGCCTTCCGGTTTCTAAATCAATTTCTAAGAGCGAATAATTATCAAATACTTTGTTCACTTTATAATGTAAAACCGCTTTTTTACTTCCGTGTTTCTCAGTTGTATAGGCCGTAGATTTATTGTTTTTTTGATTCTTAATTAAAAAATGGGTAAGCGTATCCTCATCTTTTAACACCGGGTTCTTGACAATAGCCCAATAGGTCTTTTGAATTTCCTTGTTTCGAAAAGCTTCATTTAATCGGGTCAGTGCCTTTGAGGTTCGAGCAAAAATAACCACGCCACTTGTAGGGCGATCTAACCGATGTACCACTCCGAGATAAACTTCTCCGGGTTTATGGTATTTTTCTTTTATATAGCTTTTTACAATTTCACTAAGTGGCTTATCCCCTGTTTTATCACCTTGTACAAGGTCACCTACTCTTTTATTGACAATAATTAAATGATTGTCTTCATAAAGCACTAGTAGATTATCTTTGGATGTATGCATTAAATGAATACTTTGTTTATAAATTGTTTTTTGTAAAATATTTTTGCGCTTTAGACTCAATAAATGAATGCTGACTAGTTACTGCTTACTAATTTCTTCATTTATCTGACCTATAAAATGCAATACTTCATCACGCCCTGTTTTCTTTGTGGCTGAAGTGATAAAATAGGTGGGCATTTCTTCCCAAATTTCCAACATAGCATCTTGATATACCGCTATATTCTTATTTATTTGATTGGCTTTTAGTTTATCGACTTTGGTAAACAGTATGCAAAAAGGAATGGCGTTTTCTCCCAGTTTTTGCATAAAATCCATATCAATCTTTTGGGGCTTATGTCGAATATCAATTAATACAAAAGCACAGGAAAGTTGTTTCCTTCTAAAAAAATAATTCGTTATAAATTTTTGAAATACAGCACGATTTGTCTTTGATGTTTTTGCATAGCCATATCCTGGCAAATCGACCAAATACCACTTATCATTGACAATAAAATGATTAATAAGTTGTGTTTTTCCAGGTTTTCCGGATGTTTTTGCCAATTTATTTTGCCCCATCAACATATTTATCAATGAAGATTTTCCCACGTTAGATCTACCTATAAATGCATATTCAGGAATCTGTCGTGACGGACATTTCGCAACATCAGTATTACTTATTACAAAGTGAGCCGTTTTTATTTTCACAATACAAGTTTTGGGCAGTGTAATTATTTGCTATTCATAAAAAACCTAAATCTTACGTTTTTTAAACCAAGCAAGTAAAATTTCATTAAATATCTCAGGACGTTCCATCATGGGAGCATGGCCACATTTATCGATCCAAAACAGATCTGAATCGGGTAACAATTTATAGAATTCATCTGCAACATCAGGAGGCGTCACTTTATCGTTTTTACCCCAAATTAAACAAATAGGAACATTCATATCAGGCAAATCGCCTGACATATTGTGCCTTATCGCACTTTTAGCTAGTGCTAAAGTTCGAATTATTTTACCGCGATCATTTATTGTCACCATGATATAATCAACCAATTCATCTGTGGCTATCGCAGGATCATAAAAAACTTCTTCCACTTTTGCTCTTATGTAATCTCTATTACTCCGTTTAGGATAGGTGCTTCCTAAAGAATTTTCATACAAACCGGAACTACCCGCCAAAACAACTGCTTTTACCATTTCCGGATAATGTTTTGTAAAATACAAAGCAACATGACCACCCAATGAATTTCCAAATAAAACCACCTCTTTAAACCCCCTATAATTTATAAAATCCTTGGTATATTTTACCAAGTTCTTTACATTTGTTTTTATTATTGGTAGGGTATACAAAGGTAATTGTGGAATAATTACTTTATACCCATGCTTGGGAAAATATTCAAAAACTTTGTCAAAATTACTCAAATCACCCAATAAACCATGTAGGATGATTATAGGTTGTCCCTCTCCACTTTCCCAATAGCTAAATTCTCCATCTTTTATCAGTTTCGGCTTCATGAATTATCATTTATTATTTTATGTTGCAAATGTAACGAATTTCCACAAAATAACAGGTATTCATTTCTAATCACTATTCAAATATATTTATTTAAACGACTTGTTTTTCCAACTAAAACACCCTATGAAAGTATCTTTTTAATCCTAATTATTTAACATTACTGGAGCTCTTATCGAAACAAATCATGTAGTATCTTGAGAAAAGTTATCAACAAAGTGGTAAAATGTGGTAAAATGTGGTAATTTTTTTTTACTTTTGAGCCTAATAAATAAACAGACTCTTGTGATAAACCTTATTGGGACATACGAATGTAAAGCAGACGCCAAGGGTCGTATAATGCTATCTGCCCCATTAAAGAGACAGTTATTGCCGGTATTGCAAGAAGGTTTCGTGCTAAAACGCTCTGTATTTCAAGAATGTTTGGAGCTATACCCGATGTCGGAATGGAATACCATGATGCAAAATGTCAATAAGCTGAATCGTTTTCGCAAAAAGAACAATGATTTTATACGCTTGTTTACTGCAGGAGTAAAGGTAGTTGATGTAGACGCTTCCGGACGCATCCTTATTCCTAAAGATTTAAAAGGTTTTGCAGGAATCGGTAAAGAATTAGTGCTATCGTCTGCTATTAATATAATTGAGATTTGGGATAAATCAAAATACGAAAAAGCTGTTGAGGATGCTACAGTTGATTTTCCTGACCTAGCAGAAGAGGTCATGGGTAATGAGAACGACAAAACAGATGAAATATCATAATCCGGTTTTACTACAAGAGAGTATCCAAGGATTGGCCATTAAACCAAATGGTGTTTATGTCGACGCCACCTTTGGAGGAGGAGGTCACGCCAGAGCGATTATCGATCGTTTGGATTCGACTGGGAAATTGATTGCCTTTGACACAGATCATGAAGCGAAGCTAAACCAAATCGATGATATTCGGTTTCAATTGATTCCTGAAAATTTTAGGCACATCAAACGCTTTTTACGATTGTTTGGTGTAAAAAAAGCAGATGGAATCATCGCAGATTTAGGGGTATCATCACATCAATTTGACAGCGCGGAAAGAGGATTTTCCACTCGTTTTGAAGCACAATTAGATATGAGGATGAATCAAAAAAGCTCTCTATCTGCCTACCAAGTTCTTAATGAATATAGTGAAAGTAGCTTAGCGAACCTATTTTACGAATATGGTGAATTACGTTCTTCAAAAGGAATCGCAAGAAGCATCGTACAATCCAGAATAAATAAGCCCATACGTAGCACAGATGATTTACGAAGTTGCATTCAGGCATTTTTGCCAAGAGGAAAAGAACATAAAATAATGGCACAAACTTTTCAAGCGATTAGAATCGAGGTAAACCAAGAGTTAGAAGCTTTAAAAGATTTGCTACTTCAAACATCCGATTTGTTGTGTAAAGGTGGACGATTGAGTGTTATATCCTATCATTCTCTAGAAGACAGACTCGTAAAAAGGTTTATAAGAAACGGGCTATTTGAAGGAGAGCCGGAACGCGATATTTTCGGAAATTATGAAGTTCCTTTTAAAAAAGTGGGCAAGTTAATCACTCCGAGTAAAGAAGAAATAATGAATAACAATCGTGCTCGTAGTGCTAAATTGAGAATCGCTGAAAGAATATAATGATAAAAATTAAACAAAATATATACAAATTTTTAAAAGGGGAATATTTCCTAAACGAAGATGCTTTAAAAAATTGGCGAATGGTCATTTTTGTAGTACTTCTTTTGATGATTATGGTAAGGAACGGGCATATAACCGATGAGAAAGTATTACAAATTGCACGACTCAGTAAACAAGAACGTGAATTAAGAGCTGAATATATCGCCCTTCACTCTGAGTCAATGATAATGAAATTAGAATCAAATGTTGTAGTTGAAGTAAAAAAAATGGGGTTGCTTCAATCCGATAAACCGGCAAGAGTAATTAATGAGAGTAAATAGTAAATTATAAAGAAGTTTTTGTAGCCGAATCCACTGAATATGGAATAGCAGAAAAAAATTTGAACAAAGAATGTCAATAGAACGTCAAAATATCGTCAGAAATGCAGGATTTATTCTGCTCCTACTCCTATTATTAATGTTGGGTGTGGCTGTACGTGTTATTCTATTACAGGTCAATGAGGGCGAACACTATAAAAATCTGTCAAATCAAATTACAGAAAAGGTAGATACAATTTATCCAAACAAAGGAAATGTCTATTCGGCTGATGGCAGTTTGTTAGCAACTTCTATGTTTCGTTATGAAATCAGAATGGATGTAGCCACGGTTTCCGATAAAGTTTTACAAACAAACTTAACCGATTTATCCAAAAATTTATCCAAATTCCTAGGGGAATCATCTTCTTATTACGAAAAAATAATTCGAGATGCGAAACGTCAAAATAATCGCTATTTATTAATAGCAAAAAATTTAAGCTATCCTCAATATCGTAAAATTCGCAGTTTTCCTATTTTTAAATTAGGCGCAAATAAGGGTGGTTTTATATCAATTCAAAAAACGGTACGTGAACATCCTTTGGGAAAAGTTGCAGCACGTACTATTGGTTATGCTGACTATCGTGGTAGACCGGGAATTGAAGGAGCATTTGCTGACGAACTAAAAGGAATAAATGGATTGCGTTTAAAACAAAAGATTGCAAAAGGGCAATGGAAACCCATCAACGATGAAAATGAGATCGAGCCCAAAGACGGAAAAGATATCATTACTACAATCGATATTAACATGCAAGATATTGCACATCAAGCATTGTTAGAACAATTACAGAAATTTGAAGCAGCACATGGTTCGGTTGTATTAATGGAAGTTAAAACCGGAGAGATAAAGGCCATTGCTAATTTAGGACGCACTTCTAAAGGTGATTATTACGAAGACCGGAATTATGCGATATATGAGTCGCACGAACCAGGATCGACATTTAAGTTGATGAGTTTGATTGT
>JAOZTK010000134.1 GCA_029942185.1 Flavobacteriaceae bacterium | reverse complement strand
AATAAAGACAGCATCATTAGATGAATGATACCTATTCAAATATCGAAAAAATCAAAAAATTAGTTTGGCAAGGAACACCTAAATTCAAATTCAATACAACAAAAGAACGTTCAGAAATCGAAACTTTTGAGAAAGCTTATGGTCTTGTCTTATCAGAATCTTACAAACAATTTTTAGAACCAGATAATCCATCTTTTACCAGTATTAAATAGTGTTAGCTGTTTGAAAAGCATCTTCAATAACATCTTGTGCTTTTCCTACTTTATTAGCATCTCCTACAATGTAAATCCGCTTATTCAAGATCCCATTGCTAAATGGGTTATATGATTTCATTCCTGTAGCGAGAATAATAAGATCAATATCTTTTAGAGTCTTTTTAAAACCATCACCTTCAATATAAACCTTTTTACCTGAAATTTTCTTAACTCTTGTATTTGTGAAAATGTTTACATCCTTGTTATTAAGTGCTTTAAGTGTTAATTTTCTTTCAATCATTTCCATACCACGTGCGACTTCATTCATCATTTCAACCAAAATAACTTTATTACCTTTTGATAGTAGCATACTCGCTATTTCTGTTCCAATTAGGCCTCCACCAATTACTAAGGATTTGGTATTATTCGGAATATTGTGCTCTTCCAGCACTTCTGCCCAAAAATATTCTTTTAAACCCTCTATGGGTGCTATTTGTGGTACGGAACCTGTAGCAATCACTATTTCATCGTATTTAGCAAGATTATCAGTGGTAGCCTCCTTGTAAATTATTTCAATAGCGTGGTCAGCAATTTCTTTTGTTAAATATTGAACTAATTTAATCAATGAATGCTTATGTGGTGGTAAATGGGCAAGATTAAATTGTCCACCCAATTTTTTCTTTTCAAATATTTTCACTTTATGTCCACGTTGCTGGAGTGTCAGCGCAGCAGTCATACCGGCTAATCCACCACCTATTACGGCAATATTTTTCGGATTTTGTGTTTTTTCTAAAACATAGTATTCTTTTCCTACAAGTGGATTAACTGTGCATCCTAAACCTTTACCGCTTTTTACACCACCTAAACAACCTTCGCTACAAGCCAAACACGGACGAAGGTTTCCTTTTACTTTACCGAGATATTTACCTACAAAATCCGGATCTGCCACTAGAGGACGTCCAACTGCTATAAAACTATTCTTGGATTGTAGTTTTATTTTATCAATGTCTTTAAATTCATTTATCTGCCCTACATAAATCACAGGAATAGTGACCACTTCTCTAATTTTATCAGCCAATTGCCATGTTTTTCCCTTTGGGACAAACATGTGTTGAAAAAACCAAGGAGGAGTAGAACATGCTGTTCCCGCAGAAACATGAATGGCACTAATTCCTTTTTTAGCTAGTATTTTTGAGAATTTTTGCATTTCGTCAATTTTAATTCCCTTTGGGGTCATTTCATCTCCGCTTATTCGAGCAATAATTCCCAGATTTGTTACTTGTTTGACAGCGTCTAAAACTTCCAATGGGAATTTAATTCTATTTTCAAAACTTCCACCGTATTGATCTTTTCTGTCATTGACATCTTTTGAAATAAATTGACCGAACAAGTACCCGTGACCAAATTGAATCTCTATATAATCAAATCCTGATTTTTCAGCTCTTATGGCAGCTTCTGTAAATAGGTTTTTTATTTTTTCCATACCGTAATTATCTAGAGCTGTTGGGATAGCACCTCCATTTTCGCAAACTTTATCACTAGAGGAAACACAATAATTTCCGGGTATTTTGGGGTTGACCATTCTACCCGGGTGGTTTAAATGTGCGATGGCTTTTGCTCCATTTTGATGTATGACATCTGTTAATTCTTTTAAACCGATTAATTTATCATCAGTATCAATTCCTATTTGAGTAGGCAGTTCACGGAGTCCTTTATCCAAATATAAGGGTTCAGGAATTATGGCTCCGATATGTTTACTTCTTGCTTTATAAAAATTAAGATGTTTTGGTGTAATAAAACCTTCTTTATTTCCATATCCTGTTTTCACAGTTGCCATTATAAATTCATTTCTTAAGTCTAACATTGTATTATTTGTTTTTTATTTGATAAAAATGACCGCGTTTTAGGTGAACTACTTCAATCTTTTTTTCTGCTTCAAGAACATCGAGATATTTATTAATTTCATTTACGTGTAATCCTAAAATTTTGGATAAATCGACTAGTGTACAAGGTCTTCTTGCTATGGTTTCTACAATAGCCGTTTCAGCATCTTTTCTATAGGATTGAATTTTTTTTCTTTCTTGTGCAGCGGCAATTATTTCAACATTATCTAATTGCCAGAAGTTGATAATTTGTTGTAATTCTTCATTTGTTGCACTCCTTAAATTGTCTTTTATTCCGGGTCTATCTAATGTATTTAATTGAACAGAATCAGGTTGTATTTTTAGTATTACTTTTTTTAAAGCGATCAATTCTTTTTCATTAGTATTATAATCAGGTAAAATAAATATTTCAAGCCATATTTTTCCTTTAAATTCTTTTCGAAAAGTGATTAATCCTTGAATGTATTTAGCTAAAGTTAGTGTTTTGGGTGGACGGTTTATTTTTAGAAATCCTTTTTCTGTAGCAGCATCTAAAGAAGGAAGTACAACATCAGCATCTAGTAATTCTTTTCTTAGATTTTTATCGTATAACAATGTTCCGTTTGTTAATATTGCGATAGGAATACCGGGTTTGGCTTGTTTAATAAATTGAATAATGTCACCGATACGACTATTTAGCGTAGGCTCACCATAGCCAGAAAAAGTAATATAATCAGGGTCTGGATTGTTGTTAAAATAATGTGTTAGCTCTTCTGTTACTGTATCATATTTAATATATTCTTTTCTGTCGATAGTGAGTGTTGTTGTTTTTCCTACCTCACAATAAACACAATTAAGCGAACAGACCTTTTTGGGGACTAAATCAACTCCCAACGACATCCCTAATCGTCTAGAAGGTACGGGACCAAATAGATGTTTATACATGATAATTATTCTCTTAAACTCGTTAAATATTCTTTAGCTTTGGTAAAATCTTTTTTCTTGATTTTTCCGCGATCTCCTTTATTTCTTTAAGTATTTCCTTTGAGATAGGGACGTTTACTTCTTTGTTTGAAAATTTTACGCCCGCCATTTTTTCTATATTGAAAAATAGTTTCATCGGTTTCTCCATTCTGGTATACATCAAATTATCTGATGCATCTTCCAGATGTTTTATTTCTTCGGCGAGCATACTATTGCTAACAGAAAAAATAAAGGTTTTACTTTTATCGTGTTTTATAATAGTTTCTAAATTTTTAAGAGCAGCATCTTTATAGGTAGGTGAAAAGAACAATAAATTTAATGCTGAACCAAAAACCATAGTTCCTAATTTAGATTTTTCAATTAGGCTATCTGCTAAAGCTATCACTTCATTTAATACCTCAGGCTTTAAGAGATTTGCTCTAATTTCATTTTCAGATATTTGTTCGTAGGAATCTATATCTACATCAAATTGGATATTGATATATTTTTTATTGTATTGGTCTAAATCGATGTCAAATAATTTCAACATAGATCTTTTAACAAATTCTACAGATGGATATTGTAAAGGAATTCCAATTAAAGAGCCACCTGCTTTTAACCAAGAAGCAACAAATGCAAATTCTACTAAAGGTTTCCCTGAACCACCGGGTCCACTGATAATAGTTGATGTTGGATATGCTAATCCATCAGGTATTAATCCTTTGAGCCATTCGTGTTCAATTTTTAATGTGTTCATATTATTATTATTTATAAATGCTAATCATATTTTTTTCTTAATTCTTCATTACACAGTGTTGGTTTTATGATTTCTTTCCACTCTTTTGCATCCCATGTTTTAAGATTTTTGTGTGTGATATAATATTTTTGTGGGATAGGATGTGTTCCGATTACTACTGAAATTTTAAATTTTTCTTCTATAAATTCTTTAAAGATTGAAATATAGGGGCAGGGTGGATAGCCAACAACAAAACCTGTTGCAAAGTGAATGGCTTCTGCTCCGTTTTTAATCATTTCTTCGGGTGCATATTCAATGTTACCACCGGGGCATCCACCACAAGTTGTGTATCCAACTATTTCCAAAATTTCCTCTTTGGTATAAATATCAAAAGCTCCTTCGCGGTTTTGCACAGCTCTAAAGCATTTTCCACCTGCACATTTTTTATATCTATCACAAATAATAATTCCTATTTTCATCTTGTTTATAATTTACCGCTAAGGCGCAAAGGCGCGAAGCTATTTTTTAATTATTTTCTTATATGTTTGAAAATCATTCATAATCTAATACTAATTATATCCAATTTCTATTTTAAAAAAAGCTCAAACCTATAAATCCTACGGCAAATCCAACTACTATATTTATCGCTTTCATATAAATAAAACTCTTTCTAGATTCTGCCAATAAAGGTAATGCACCATGTCCGTCTTGAACAATTGAACTCGCTATTAAGATGCTAAAGGGAATACTTCCATTAACAAATAGGGTGAGAAAAATAAGATGCGGTCCCGATTCAGGTATTATTCCGATTAATACGGCAATCAATAACATCAATAGCACATTGTTGCTAATCCATTGTTCAACATCTAGCTGGGTTTCCAATAAATGAATTAGTATAAATGCTCCAAAAGTCCATAAAAAGATCCGAGGCAAATGTTTTTTAATGACATGACCCCATAAGTGTTCTTTGATAAAATGCTCGGGGACAGTAAAAGCTATAAATAAAACAGATAAACCTCCGATTAAAAAAGTGATACGTTTCCAATTCCATTGAGTTCCACCCAGTCTGCCAATTGCAAGGAGAAAAGTAAAAAGCAACAAACCTAAAATTAGTAAAGCTCTTTCTAATCCCATGGTTTTAAGTTGTTCTACTAATTTTCCTTTTGGAAAACAATTACATTTTTCTTCCTTATCATGATATTCAAATCCAAATGCACTCTCTTCATTTCTTGAGAAAAATTTCGAAAATAATAAGATTAATAAACCCGTAACAATAGCAATTACAAAAACAATAAGAGATAATAAGAATGCTTTTTCCGGCATCATAGCAAACATAACAAATGCCTCATCGCCAAAAGTTGAAATCATTGCAGTTACTAATGCTGCAAAACCTATAATACGATGTGTAAATAACGAAACAACCGTAAATGCACCGAGACAACCCGGAATAATACCAAGAAAAGCAGCAAAAATAATTTGTAAAAATGGTTTTTCTTGAAGTTTTTTATTCCAAACTCCTTTTGTCTGCACGTTTAAATAATCAATAACAAGCATCATCATTAAGACAAAACTAGTTATCATGATGGTTTTTGTAAAAATTTGAAAAATAGCTGATAAATTCATCTGAAAAATGATTTATTC
>JAOZTK010000133.1 GCA_029942185.1 Flavobacteriaceae bacterium | reverse complement strand
ATTCTTAATAAAAAAAAGCTTTCAGAAAAAGAAATCGTCAAAATATTCAAAATTTTAGTTCCCGAGTTTATTTCAAAAAACTCTGTTTATAGCGAATTGGATAAATGAGAAGTGACAAACCCGAACACAGAACAAAAAACATGTATATTTCGCTCAAATCATTTCTTTTCCGCAAATTTGCACAATTATAATTAATTGACATGAAAATAACCATCATAGGAACTGGCTACGTCGGATTAGTAACGGGAGTTTGCTTTGCAGAAATGGGCAACCAAGTTACTTGTGTTGATATAGATACAGCAAAAATTGAAAAACTCAAAAAAGGCAGTATTCCCATATACGAAAAAGGATTAAAAAAAATGCTGACACACAACCTTAACAACAAAAACCTTTTTTTTGAAACAGACTTAAGCAATTCCCTCAACCAATCAGATATCGTTTTTATAGCAGTCGGGACCCCTATGGGCGAAGATGGCAGTGCTGACTTACAACATGTAAAATCTGTTGCCACTCAAATTGGTCATTTAATGCAAAAAGATTTATTTGTCGTCAACAAATCTACTGTACCTGTAGGAACTGCAGAATTAGTGCAAAAGGAAATTGAAAAAGAATTAGCAAAACGTAAAGTCAGCTATAAAACAGAAGTTATCAGCAACCCGGAATTTTTAAAAGAAGGGATGGCTGTGGCTGATTTTATGCAACCCGACCGCGTGATTGTGGGTGCCGATTCTGACGAAGCTTTTGATATTATGCACCGATTATACAAGCCTTTTATGGCTAAAAATGATCGTTTTATCGCTATGGATACGGCTTCATCCGAAATGACTAAATATGCTGCCAACGCCATGCTGGCGACAAAAATTAGCTTTATCAATGAAATTGCAAATATCTGTGAATTAGTAGGAGCTGATGTCAATCAAGTTCGTCGTGGTATCGGTAGTGATACACGAATCGGATATAGTTTTATCTATCCGGGAGCAGGTTACGGAGGAAGTTGCTTTCCAAAAGACGTGCAAGCGCTTATAAAAACAGCGAAAGATTATCAATATACTCCAAAAGTATTGGAAGCCGTAGAACGTGTAAACAAGCAACAGAAAGAGGTATTGGGAGCAAAAATTAATCATTATTTTGATAACGATTTAAAAGGGAAAACCATCGCTCTTTGGGGTTTAGCATTTAAACCCGAAACAGACGACATGCGCGAAGCCAGTTCCATTCCTCTGGTTAAATATTTGGTGCGTCAAGGAGCAATAGTTGTCGCTTATGATCCGGAAGCCATGGAAACTGCTCAAAATTTCTACTTCAAAGGTTTAAAAGGAATAAGCTATGTAAAGGATCGCTATGCAGCCATAAAAAATGCTGATGCCCTGGTTCTTATTACAGAATGGAAAGAATTCCGTAGCCCGGACTTCAAGCAAATGAAAAAAAGCATGAACAAAGCGGTAATTTTTGATGGTAGGAATCAATACGATGCCATCGAATTAGCAAAAATTGGCTTTCACTATTTCCAAATCGGTGTAAAATAATTTGTTGGCTGTACTTAGAATGAGAGATGAGCGCTTAGTACTTTCACACTTGGCTTTACACGTATCAAATCACGAATGCAACTCCAGATACTTTTTCACAAAAGCTTGAATTCCTGTTTCGATATCTGTTGCCGGTTTAAAATCGATGTAATCAAATAAACTTTGCACATCTGCATAGGTTTTCGGAACATCTCCGGGTTGAATGGGTTTATAGTTTATTTTTCCTTTTTTACCCAGAGTTTGCTCAATGGTATGAATAAAATCCATCAAAGCTACCGGAGCATTATTTCCTACATTGAAAATTTGATAAGGCGCAGAACTAATAGATGGGTTGGGTTTTTTCGCATCGAACTTCGGATTATCTTTTTGGGGTGGTTTCGGAATCAATCGTTTTATACTTTCTACAATATCCGCGACATAGGTAAAATCACGACTCATGTCTCCGTGATTATACACATCAAATTCTTTATCTTCTACTATGGCTTTTGTAAAGATATGCAATGCCATATCGGGTCGCCCCCAAGGGCCATAAACCGTAAAGAAACGTAGTCCTGTACTGGGAATACCAAATAAATGAGCGTAGGAATGTGCCATCATCTCATTTACTTTTTTACTGGCTGCATACATTGCCAAAGGATGATCCGTATGCGCATTTACCGAAAAAGGAATCTCCTCACTCAATCCATATACCGAACTTGAAGAAGCATATACCAAATGGGTAACAGGATACTTGCGACAAGCTTCTAAAATATTTAAAAAACCGGTGATATTATTATCTATATAAGACTGCGGATTCTCTAAGGAATAACGAACTCCTGCTTGTGCTGCTAAATTAATCACATAATCAAAACGATATTCTTTAAACAACTTCATTATCGAATCGGCATCACGCAAATCTAATTTGATAAAAGTAATCACTCCTTCAATAGGAATATGCTCCTGTATATCAGAAGTATCAATATGCATATCTTGCAATCGAGCTAGTTTTAAATCGGTGTCGTAATAATCATTAATATTATCAATCCCTATTACTTTATAACCACTATTTACCAAAAGTTTTGATAAATGATGCCCAATAAATCCTGCTGCTCCGGTAACTAAAACTTTACTCATATTTTTTGTATAATTTTTTTTATGCGCAACAAAACTTTTTGAAAACGCTTAACTGAATGATTTTTCTTTACAATCTCCCATCACTTGCCTCTTTTGGCAACATCCCTTTTACATCGTATAATACAAAAGGGGAACTTGTATAGTTATTAAACTCAAAGTTTTTAAATTTCTTATGTGAAACAGCCAAAATAACAGCATTATAATCATTTGCCAATTCGTTTTTGTCAGAAAATAAAGCTATTCCATATTCCTCTTTTACTTCTTCTTTATTTGCCCATGGGTCAAATACAGCTACTTGTATATCAAAACTCTTTAGTTCATTTATTACATCGATAACTCTCGAATTTCTAATGTCAGGGCAATCCTCTTTAAAAGTAATACCCATCACTAAAATTTTACTTGTCTTGACAGGGATATCTTTCTTTATCATCAATTTTACAGTTTCTCTAGCGACAAAAGGTCCCATACTGTCATTTAAACGTCGCCCGGATAATATAATTTCCGGATTATAACCCAACTCTAAAGCTTTGTCTGCCAAATAATAAGGATCCACACCTATGCAATGACCTCCGACTAAACCGGGTGAAAAGTTAATAAAATTCCACTTTGTCGCTGCAGCTTCCAAGACCTCATTGGTATCAATGTCCATCAAATTGAAAATTTTTGACAACTCATTGATAAAAGCTATATTGATATCACGCTGTGAATTCTCAATTACTTTTGCCGCTTCCGCTACCTTGATAGATGAAGCTTTAAAAGTCCCTGCAATAATCACATTCTTATATAATTGGTCAATTTGCTCGGCTATTTCAGGAGTAGAACCGGAAGTCACTTTTAATATTTTTTCAACAGTATGCTCTTTATCTCCGGGATTGATACGTTCCGGAGAATAACCTGCATAAAAATCTTTGTTAAAAACCAAACCGGAACCTTTTTCTAAAATAGGAACACATTCATCTTCTGTTGCTCCCGGATATACCGTCGATTCAAAAATAACAATATCTCCTTTCTTTAAAACTTTGCTCACCGTTTCACTCGCTTTGTACAAAGGAGTCAAATCGGGTTTATGATTTTTATCGACCGGTGTTGGAACTGTAACAATAAAAATAGTCGCCTTTGAAATATCGTCGAGATTTGCAGTAGAAAACAAGCCCTTTTCGGCATTTTCCAATTCTTTTAAAGAGCTGACATTTACACTCTTTAATTGTGTATGCTCAATTTCAAGTGTCATATCAAATGCTTCCTGCAACTGCCCTATTCTATTCTTGTTGATATCAAACCCGATAACCGGGTATTTTTTTGCAAAAGCAACTGCCAAAGGTAAGCCCACATATCCCAAACCTATAATAGCTATTGTTGGTGTATTCATTACTATATATTTGAATGACAAAAATAGTTATTTGATTTGAAATAAAGGAAAAAAGTTGATATACTTAAAAACTTTAATTGCGTATAACCACGAAGTACAAAGCGAAAAGCGAAAAACAAAAGGAGAAAAGCAAAAAAAATACTACATTTGACCCTTAAAACTAAAACAACATGCAAAACGGATTATACGCAAAAATTAAAACGGAAAAAGGAGCTGTTTTATTAAAACTTACATTTGATAAAACTCCGGGTACAGTCGGGAATTTTATTTCCTTAGCTGAAGGAAATATGGAAAATTCTCAAAAACCACAAGGAACACCCTATTACGACGGATTGAAATTTCATCGAGTTATACCCAACTTTATGATACAAGGTGGTTGTCCGATGGGAACGGGAACAGGAGATCCGGGTTATAAATTTGACGACGAATTTCATTCAGAACTCAAACACGACAAACCAGGTGTGTTATCTATGGCAAATTCCGGACCTGGAACCAATGGAAGTCAATTTTTTATCACACACAGTGAAACACCTTGGTTGGATGGAAAACACACAGTTTTCGGGTATGTGATAGAAGGGCAAGAAGTAGTGGATCTTATTGAACAAGGTGATGTTATTGAAAAAATTGAGATTATTCGTAAAGGAGCAGATGCAGAAATGTTTAATGCTATTGAATCCTTTAGAGGATTTGAAGGAGCACGTGAAAAACGTGAGGAACGCGAAAAATCCGAAGCTAAAATTGCCTTAAAAAAACATGTTGAAGGTATGCTCGAAACAGCAAGTGGTTTGTATCATAAAATTACAGATGTAGGAACGGGAAAAAAACCAAATAAAGGACAAAGTGTTTCCGTTCATTATACGGGAATGCTCCTTGACGGAACAGTTTTTGATTCCTCATACGAACGCAAGGAACCTATCACTTTTCCAATAGGAATTGGGCAAGTAATTCCGGGTTGGGACGAAGGAATTCTTTTGTTAAAAGAAGGTGAAAAAGCCCGTTTTGTAATTCCATCTCATCTCGCCTATGGAAGTCGTGGTGCCGGAGGTGTTATTCCACCAAACGCTACCCTAATTTTTGATGTAGAATTGGTTAAAATAGGATAGTATCAAAAGACAAGAATTGATAACTGATAACAGAAAACCTACAAATGAAAATCGTTTATATCGTAAGACATGCCAAATCATCATGGGAATATGAAGGGATTCAAGATATTGATCGCCCTTTAAAAAAAAGAGGAATTAATGATTCACACCTACTTTCCAAAGCGCTGAATGCAAAAATTGAACGTCCTGATATATTCGTTTCAAGCAGTGCAAACAGAGCTTTACACACAGCGATGATCTTTGCTGAAAATTTTAATTACCCACTCGCCAACTTACAGATAAAAAAATCCTTATACAGCTTTAGTGACGGTTATTTGATTAAATCCATTATGGCATTGGACGATGCTTTTAATACGGCAATCATCTTTAGTCATGACCATGGCATCAACACTTTTGTCAATAAATTTGGTAGTAAAAAGATCTTACATGT
>JAOZTK010000132.1 GCA_029942185.1 Flavobacteriaceae bacterium | reverse complement strand
AATAAAGAAAGCTAACAATTTAAAACTATTTCACCTAAAGAAACTAAAAACACTACCGCCATACTTACGTTGTTCCTTAAAATGAGGGATGTGTGATAAACTAGTTTGATCGGCATGTTCTATAATCAGCACACCTTTGTCTAATAGTAAGTCTTTTTCAAATACTAGTTGGGGAATTTTTTCAAATTCAGCTAGCTGTATCGCGTAAGGAGGATCCGCAAAAATTACATCAAATTTTAAAATTGTTTTTTCTAAATATTTAAAAACATCGCTTTTTATACTAGCTATGGAAAATTCCAATTCTTTATTCGTCTTAGAAATAAATTTTATACACGCATAGTGTGCATCTACAGCTGTAATTCTTTTTGTCCCTCTTGATGCAAATTCATAAGCGATATTTCCGGTACCGGAAAACAAATCTAAAACACTAATTTCGTCGAAATAATAATCGTTATTAAGAATATTAAATAAAGCTTCCTTCTGCATATCTGTGGTTGGACGAACAGGTAATTTTTTGGGAGCAAAGAGCCGTTTTCCTTTGTGTTTTCCTGAAATAATACGCATTGATTAGAATTTGTAAAGATTTAATAAACAGACTTTTTCAGCTTCTAACGCTATTTATAACTGATTTAGTAACTCAAAAAAATGATGTCTCTTAATATGTGGATTTTCCTGATAAAACTCTTCTGATACATTGAGATTTTCAACCTTTAAAAAACCGATGTTTCTCACATAAGTGTAGGTTAATTTATACAATATAGAATCCATATCTATAGCTCCTAAAAAGGTTAAGGTCTGCTTATCCGGATTTAATGATAACTGCTCCATTGCAAAAAGAATATAATACAAAAAGTCTTCTTTGCTATAGTATAAAAAACTATTAAACAATTGTAACTTGTTCTGATCCAAAAATAGAATGTCTAAATTATTCTTAGATACATTGACGAAAAATTGCTTGTATGGATTGTGTCTATAATATTTTAACAAAGAGGAAATTAAGACACTAGAAGCATGTGTATACGTAAAACTCTCGTATTTATTATAAAGAAATGTATTGATGTTTTGAAAAGGAATATAGATGTTTTTCGAATCACTTTCATGCAACTTATCCACATTGATACTATCACTTTCCAAGACTTTAACCGAGTATTTTAGATACTCCTTTTTATAGTCTTTGTCATAAAGTGCTTCCGGAACCAAAGTTGCTAAATTGTTCTTATGACTGATATGAACAGATTCATACTTTTCAGACAATAAGCTGTCTTTCGTGTAGATTTCCTTTACATTTTCTAAAAGCTGTTCAGGTGTCTGTGGGCGCTTCTCAAATTCATATTCTTTTAGAAAGATAATCTCTACCAAATCTTTATCAAACACACAATACTCCAAACCATCCAAACTTAATTGTAAGGATAAATGACTATTTTCTAGATTTGTTAAATCAGTTAAGCTATTTTTAGTCTGAATCTTTTCGTATATCATAAGAAGGAGGCCAGTTTCCACTATCTTTTACATCTTCTAAATCTCCAATAGATATGTACTCTCCCCGAACTTCGTCAACACCCAACACATTAACCTCTTGTTTAATCAGGTTACTATCCATTCCTTCAAGTACAATTTTCTTGGCAACTTTTACTTCAAACACAGGAGTTTTTATAGATGCAGGTCCTTTTTCCACATGTCCGGTAGCCAATTCAAAATTGGTATTTGTGCCGGGCACTTTCATCATATTTTTATAATCGAGATGTTTAAAACTCTCTTTTACTTTATGATAGCCTACTGTGTCGGTAACCTTATACTCTACTACTTCCTGCACACCTCTTTTTACTATCGTTTTTGACTTTTCGTAGGTGCGTATTTCCGGAATACTATCTTGGTCTATAAAACGTACTAATTCGTTAAAGTCTTTCGTGTAATCCCCTTTTACATTTTTATAAGACAATTCCGCTTCACGTATAATCTTTAGGTTATTTATTACTTTGGCATAGCGAACTTTTTTCTCTTTGTGAAAATCGATATTACCGACAATCCCATCATATATCTTATAACCCAGGTATACAGATAAAAATAGTAAAACCAATGAGATTATCCAATGCACTTTTTTGGGAACGTATTCAACAATAAGTTTGGCTAATAGTAAAAAGACAAATATTAAACCGACAACTAGTAAAATGAACTGTATCATAATGTAATATATTATTTATGGTTGTTACGTCGCAAATTTAGTAAAAATTTTTACATAATTAAGATTTTTGACATTACATCAATTAAAATACCGTTTATCTTTGTAATAATAAAAAAATCCTTTCCTTTGTTTTTCATTATTTACAATCTATGATTAAGACTGCATCGGCATTTTACAAACATTTACGTGAAATTTTTCCTTATAAACCTACCCTTTTACAGGAAGACTTGCTACAACAATTTTCTCATTTTTTATTTGAATCGGATACGTCCGGTTTATTTCTTCTTAAAGGATATGCCGGAACCGGAAAAACGACAAGTATTAGTAGCATCGTTAATAATATATGGCATACCGGAAAAAAAGCTGTATTATTAGCTCCAACCGGTAGAGCTGCCAAAGTTATCGGAAACTACTCCGGAAAAGATGCATATACCATACACAAAAAGATTTATCATCCCAAACGAACAAAAGGAGGAAATGTCAATTTTGTTTTAAAAAAAAATCCTCATGTAAATACCCTTTTCTTCGTTGACGAGGCTTCGATGATTCCGGAACATTCGGAATTGCAAGCAAACTTTAAAAACACATCCTTGCTACAAGATTTAATAACATATGTCTATTCCGGTAAGATGTGTAAACTTGTTCTTATCGGAGATACCGCACAATTACCTCCCGTAAAATTAATCATTAGTCCCGCACTTGATTTCGACAAACTAACTTTAAACTATAATAAAGACGTAACCGAAGTCGAATTAATCGAAGTAATGCGCCAACAAGAGCATTCAGGAATATTAATCAATGCAACTGTACTGCGAAATAATATTTCCGAATTATCAACGCTTGATTTTAAATTTGACCTCGGCGAACCCGATGTTATTCGTTTGGAAGATGGATATGAAATTCAAGATGCCATAGAAGAAGCATACGACGGCGAAAATATAGAGGACACCGCAATAGTTGTACGTTCAAACAAACGGGCAAACCAATACAACCAACAGATTCGTGAAAGAATTAGAGGTCAGGAAAGTGATATTTCTACAGGTGATTTTATTATGGTGGTAAAAAATAATTACTTTTGGTTAGACGATGATTCAGAAGCCGGTTTTATTGCCAATGGAGATTCTTGCGAAATTCTTGAGATTTTTAACCGAAAGGAAATCTATGGTTTCCAATTTGCAGAAGCAAAAATAAGAATGATTGACTACCCGAAACAAAAACCTTTTGAAGTCGTTCTATTATTAGACACACTTAGCATTAATGCTCCCTCTTTAACCTACAAAGATAGCAACAAACTCTACCACGAAGTAGCTCAAGATTATGCACATCTTAAATCAAAATACAAGATTTTTCAAAGTATAAAAGAAAACAAATACTTCAATGCCTTACAAATAAAATTTTCCTATGCCATGACCTGTCATAAATCACAAGGAGGTCAATGGAAAAAGGTCTTTATAGAAAAACCTTGGCTTCCTGAAGGGCAAAATCTTGAATACTGGCGATGGCTCTATACAGCCCTGACACGTGCGCAAGAAAAGGTGTATCTAATCGGTTACACAGATGATGATTTTGTAAATTAATTTATCTTAGCATTTTGATAGCGGGAATAAGAGTATTTAAAAACAACGAGTGCTCGGAAACAAACAATTAACAACCGGCCACCAAAACCATCCATGAAAAAATATTATTTGCATCTCTTTATACTCGTTTTTCTTTTACAGTCTTGTGCTGTAAATAAAGATTTGCAAAATACTTTAGCGTCCTTTGAATCCCATAATTATTTTTCAGGTTTGACAGTATACAATCCCCTTACTAAGAAAACAGTAATTGACTATAACAGTGAACATTACTTCACTCCTGCTAGTACTGTAAAGCTTTTTACCTTATATACCGCCTTACACAGCCTACCCGACAGCATTGCTACAATAACCTATTACGACAAAGAAGACAAAAGGTATTTTAAAGCTTTGGCAGATCCCTCCTTTTTATATGATTCATTACCAAATACAACTTATAATTTTTTAAAAAACACGACAAAAGACTTGTTATTAATTCCGGATGATTTTCCTGATTTTGTTTATGGAGACGGATGGCAATGGGACGATTACCAATACTATTATATGCCTGAAAAAAGCTTATTTCCAATCTATGGAAACAATGCGACTTTAGTTGGAAATACAATCTATCCTAGCTATTTTCAGAATCAGTTGCTAGAGCCAAATCCTTTGGGTTATCATCGCGATTTTTTACAAAACACCTTTTATAAAGATACGTTGGGATCAAGTTCAAAGAGAGCAATACCTTTTAAAACATCTATAGAACTATCATGTCAGCTACTGAGTGACACCTTGCAGAAACCCGTTTTTATTACAGAGAGATTAAAGGATGTCAAATTCACACCTTATGTGAGCACACCTACCTATCCACTCTATAAACGGCTGATGAACGAGAGTGAAAATTTTATAGCAGAGCAACTTTTTTTAATCATCGCAAAAAACAAAACACAAGACTATCGCGTTAAAAATACGATTGATTTCGCATTGGAGCATTTGCTTTCAGAGATACCTGACAAACCCCGTTGGGTAGATGCTTCCGGATTATCACGTTACAATTTATTCACCCCAAGATCAATGCTCTTTTTATTAAATAAAATGTATCAGGACTTCGGCGAAGAAAAACTGTTTGATTTACTTCCCAAAAACGGGAAAGGGGGCAGTTTACAAAAATGGTATCCTTTTCACACAAGCTATTTATACGCCAAAACGGGCTCCCTTAGCAACAATCACAATATTTGTGGTTTTCTTAAAACAAAAAATGGGACACTGCTAATTTTTAGCTTTATGAATAATAATTATATGCTAAAAAGTGACGAGCTTAGAACAACAATGAATCAACTTTTACAACAATTATATTACACATATTGATGAAATCTTTTATAGGAAAATTAGTTTTAAAAATTATGGGATGGAAAAGCGACTATCCCGTTGAATATCACGTTGATAAAAGCGTGCTTATAGCAGCACCTCACACATCTAATTGGGATTTGCTTTTAGCCTTAGCTGTTTTTTGGGAACAAAAAATTCAAGTAAAATACTTTATCAAGGATTCTTTTACCAAAGGTATTCACGGTAAATTTTTTAAGATGTTAGGAGCTATTGGAGTAGATAGAAGCAGGACAGGAAATTTAGTACATCACGCTGCCGCAACAATTAAAAAAATGGATAAAATTGCTCTGATGGTTCCGGCTGAAGGCACGCGATCCAGAGTTGAAAAATGGAAAACAGGTTTTTATCACATCGCAAAAAAAGCTGATGTACCGGTAGCTTTGGGTTTTTTAGATTATAAAAATAAAATTGCCGGTGTAGGCGGACTCATTCAAATTACATCAGATTACGAATCAGATATGAAAAAAATTGAAGACTTTTACAGACCCATTTCTGCAAAATATCCCGAAAAATACAATAAGAAAATTTTTTAGAACACGCTCTAATTTTAAATAAAATGGTATTTTATCTCACAACAAACCCTAAGCCCTAATTCTGACACAATATATCTGGGTATTGATAACGACTTTCACTCTGCGAATAAAAGGTATTAAACCTCAGGGTATCCCGATAGCTATCGGGACTGAACCCAA
>JAOZTK010000131.1 GCA_029942185.1 Flavobacteriaceae bacterium | reverse complement strand
TGGCTGACAGACATGAATCTGGGCTATCCCTTAACCATAGCGGGACCTTGCAGTGCGGAAACAAAGGAACAAGTGTTAAATACTGCGCATCAAATCAAAGGTTCAAAAAATAACAGAGTAACGATTTTTAGAGCCGGAGTTTGGAAACCCAGAACACGACCCGGAGGTTTTGAAGGTGTTGGAGCCATTGCGTTACCTTGGTTACAACAAGTAAAAAGAGAAACAGGTTTGTTGATTGCTATTGAAGTTGCCAACGCCAAGCATGTTAAACTTGCTTTAGAACACGATATTGATATTCTCTGGATTGGAGCGCGAACAACAGCCAATCCGTTTGCTGTACAGGAATTAGCAGATGCTTTACAGGGAACCGATAAAATAGTATTAATTAAAAACCCTGTAAATCCTGATTTAGCTTTGTGGATTGGCGGTGTAGAACGTATTTATAAGGCCGGTGTACAAAATCTTGGAGTCATACATCGTGGTTTTTCATCGTATAGAAAAAGCCATTATCGCAACCAACCCAATTGGCAAATTCCGATTGATTTTAAAACACAATTTCCTAATATCCCAATGATTTGTGATCCATCTCATATATGTGGGCGTAGGGATTGTATCGAAAAAATTGGACAAACTGCCCTGGATTTACAGTATAATGGTATGATGATTGAAACGCATCATGATCCCGATGAAGCATGGAGCGATGCTAATCAACAAATTACCCCAAATGTATTACATGCTATCGTAAAACGATTAATTGTTCGTGCAAAAACTTTTAAGGATAAAGAATATATTGTAGCCCTGGAATTGTTGCGAAAGAAAATCAACGAAACCGATAAGTTGCTCCTACAAACGTTGGCTGAAAGAATGCAGATTGTAAGAAAAATAGGAAAAGTTAAAAATGAACGAAACGTAGCAGTATTGCAGACCAAAAGATGGAATGAAGTGATTAAAAAGATGGCCAAATACGCTTCATTAGCCGGTTTGGATGTCAATTTCGTTACCCGCTTATTTAAAGAAGTACATCAAGAGAGTATCCGACAACAAGAAGAGATTGTTAATAGGGAGTAGTTTATAGTCTTTAAGTCTATAGTCTTTTGTTTTAAATCCGCAACTTTTTACATACTACTTATTCATTATTCATCATTAAATAAGCTTTGATAAAGTCGTCTAAATCCCCATTCATAACTGCATCTATATTTCCTGTTTCATAACCTGTTCGTACATCTTTTACCAATTTATACGGATGCATCACGTAGTTTCTTATTTGCGAGCCCCATTCAATTTTCATTTTACTTGCTTCAATTACATCGCGTTTTGCTTGTTTTTTTTGTAACTCAATTTCGTAGAGTTGCGATTTGAGCATTTGCATCGCTTTTTCACGATTTTCTAATTGTGAACGGGTCTCTGAATTTTGAATTTTTATTCCCGTAGGATGATGGGTTAGAATGGCCTTAGTCTCTACTTTATTGACATTTTGACCACCAGCACCGCCAGAACGGGCAAACGACCAAGAGATATCGGCCGGATTTATGTCAATTTCAATACTATCGTCGGCTAGTGGATACACATAAACAGAAGCAAAGCTGGTATGTCGTTTGGCATTGCTGTCAAATGGTGAAATTCGTACTAATCTATGCACTCCATTTTCTCCTTTCAAATAGCCAAAAGCATAGTCACCATCAATCTCAATACTTACTGTCTTAATACCCGTTACATCACCGGCTTGGTTGTTGAGTTGCTTAACTTTGAAATTTTGATTTTTAGCCCACATTAAATACATACGATACAGCATCTCCGCCCAATCATTACTTTCGGTTCCACCCGCTCCTGCTGTGATCTGCAATATGGCGCTCATCTCATCTCCTTCGTTTGAAAGCATGTTTTTAAACTCAATAGATTCTAATAATTCAACCGTTTTATCAAATTGGTTTTTCACCTCTTTCTCCGTTGCCTCATCCTCTTTGTAAAAATCATACAAAACTTGTAAATCCTCTCCTAATACTGTAACTTCTTCAAAACGTTCTACCCATTTTTTTTTGGCACGAATTGCTTTTAATAAAACTTCTGCTTTTTTAGAATCATTCCAAAAACCTGGATCAGCTGCTTGTTCTTCTTCATTAGCAATTTCAACACGTTTTTGTTCAATATTTAGATAGCTTTCTAATTTTGAAATACGTACTAAAAGACTCTTTATTTGTTCGGAAGTAATCATAAAGCAAAAATAGGATAATAATTGTTTAGATTGTTTAGATTTTTATTTTTGAACAATTATTTTTCGTACATAATTTAATTTATCTCCTGTTATAGAAATATAATAAACTCCTTGGGCAAATTGTTCTAAATCAAATTCTAATTTGTCAGAATTGGAAACGGAAACAGCGCTACTCATAACGATCATTCCCAATTGATTTACAAATTTTACCTCCAAATTTTTGCTCTCCTCAGTTCTTATAGCCACAAACAAAGTTTCTTTACTAGGATTTGGATAGATATTAAAACTGATTGTATTTTCTAAATCATCTATTCCTATCGTACTAATTACTTCAATTGTCTCTTGGGCAAAATTTTCACATCCATTCTCATCTATATAGGTGTATGTAATTGTGTGTATCCCTGCTCCTGCTACTGCCGGATCAAAAAATCCACCGGAAACACCTACTCCGGAATAGGTTCCTCCTACAGGAGTACCACCTGTCAATTCAAAAGCAGAATCATAGTCATAAACACTACTAAATGGAGCTAGGCCGACATTTGGAAGCGCGTGAACTGTAATTGTTTGAGTTGCGTAATTTTCACATCCATTTGTATCCGCATAAGAATAGGTAATCGTATGTGCTCCTACACCGGCTGTTAAGGGATTAAATTCACCACTTGACACGCCAACACCTGAATAAATTCCACCCGTAGGATTCCCACCGGAAAGTGTAAAAGCAGCTACATCAATACAAACAGCATCAAAAGCATCCAATGTTACGTTTGGTAATTCATTTATTGTTATAGATAAAACATCAGACACAAGCCCGGGTCCACAAGTATTTACTGCACTAACGCTAAGCGAGACAGTCCCACTAAAAGAAGCTTCCCAATTAATAACTGATGAAAGTCCGGTCCCTGTGATGTTACCGGCAGTAGAAGGATCGATTACCCATTGATAAGAACTTGCACCGGTTACCGCAAGAGTTGTATAAGTACTATTATCAGCATCTTGACAAAGTTCAGTATCTCCTGATGGCATATCGGGTTGAGATAGCATATCAATAACAGTAATGGATACATCACTAGTAGCTGTACCTACTCCATCATCTACCACAACAGTATAAACAATATTTTCAGTAGGAGAAATACTTGGATTTGCTTCCGTTGAACTAAAGCCAGTCGGATTTGATGTCCATGAATAAGTATAATTCCCACTTCCTGCACTGGCATTCGCATGTAAAACTGTTGTAGAACCTTCACAAATTTCATAATCATCTGCAGAAGCTGTTGTTTCTAAATCTGAATTATAAACAACGTGTAAGGTCACTGGAACTTCAATTTGAGGTAAGTCTGTATCGTTACTGCTTACACTAATTGTTGCAAAATAATCCCCAATAGCTAGATCTGTTGAGTCAAAATTCACATTGATATACTCTGTGGCTCCCGGTGTAATTGTCCCAGCTGTAGTTGCAACATCTAACCAAGAATTTACATTTACTGTATAGTCTTCTACTTCACCCCAATTTGTCGAGCCACAAGAACTACCACAATCACTACCTGAGTATTTAATTCTAATTCTCATTCTAGTTGAGCCAGCTAATGCATCTGAAGGAACATTTACATCAAAGGTTCCTTGCCCATCATTATCAATTTGGCAAACTACATTTTCACCTGCATCATCAAAATCCTCATCTTGGTTCCAATCGATCCAAATACCTAAATCATCAACAGAATAGACATTTCCATTTGTAATTGTTATAGGGTATGTATTTCCCGCATCCACTTCCGTAAACAAAGCTGTATAATCCGTATAACCACTTGCTCCGGTTCCTGTATTATTAATGCTTCCAAAAACGACGCCACTGATATATTCATCTCCACCACCACTTGAGGTACAGTATGCTTTACTATCTTTCCCCTTTGTCGTGGTAATGGCTGTTTCAATATCATATGTTAAATCTAACTCACCCGTATTTTCTATTGTTAAAATTTGAGTTGAAGTTTGATCTATCAATAAAGTCTCCGTTAAGGAAGCCGGTGTAACTGTAATATGTGGGCTACCCCATTGAATACTATTTCGTACCGGTGAGGATTCTCCATCTTCGTGCATTGCCGTTACACTATATTGATAAACACCATAAACTGGAAGCATATCTTGATAATTTGTGGTTGGAGAAGTGCCAATTGGCACACCTTCTCTATATATGACAAAATGTTGTAATGCCTTAGTACCTGTGTATGTCCATGTCAAATCTGTTTGTCCCGTTGCAAAAGTCAATGCTATATTTAAATCAGTAGGTTTGTCTCTGTTGTTTGTCTCAAAAGGTGAGACAAATGTTTGAACATATCCATTTCTGTTATCTGGCCATACCGGATAGACCATGCTTCCTCTTGCAGAAATACCTAAATAATCACCCATATAACCACTTGACAGACCTGATATGGGTTGCGGAGTAAAGGCAACATCGCTTACTCTAAAATCTTCCCAAGTTGCTCCGGCATCAAATGAATTGGCAACCCAAGTTTCGACTTCTGTTGCGGTTACATTTCTATCATCATAAAAAATTACACTTAAAACACCTGTTTCCGGGTCGCATGTTATCCAAGGAAAATAGGCTTCTTTTCCATTGACAAATGTTCCTTGATTCACTTTAACCGGAGTATTCCACGAGGTTCCACCATCTGTCGATGTAGCCATATAGACACTTCTATTTGTACCTGTGTTTGTTCCCGGAACTCCAATATTTGTCCATACTACATATATATTTCCATCGGCTACACCTCCACTGATATCTACTGCCATTACAGGAAATGAGTTCACTCTATGATTTTTTAACACTTCTGAATTTCTAATTCCTTTAATAGCAGTAAGTATTCTTGTAGCAGGAGAAAATGAAGCCCCTCCATCGGTAGATTTTGCAAATCCGATGGCTGTTTCATCTGTAGGCCATCCATCATAGATTGCCCATATAGCATAGACTTCCCCATTGGATCCTGTTTGTAGATTTACACCTTGATTGTGACTCCCGGCATTTACAGCAGCGCTTAAATTAATTGCTGAACTATATGTCAAACCACCATCCGTTGATCGTACAAAACCGATTTCATTGTCCATGCTTCCTTCAAAGTCAGTCCAAGCGTCATATACATTACCTTCATGTGGACTGGTTGGGCTATTGTCTATCCATAAATGATTTTTATCTAGCAGCGAACCGGTAGTAGTTCCGGCTACAACACTAGTCCATGTGTTTCCACCATCAGTTGAATAGGAAACTCCTTGTCCACTGTTACTGTGAATAAATCCGACATAATGTCTACTTCCATCTAAACTAATCGCTGTCCCAGGATCACCACTATTTCCACCACCTGCTCCTTGTACACTACCTCCCCAAGTTACCCCAAAATCATCTGTATCAAAACCGTTTGCACCATAAACGGATCCTACTGAACTTCCATTCCAAGATGTTGAATTATTAGAGTTTAAAACCATCGAGTTATCTGTTGGATTAACAAATACAGAATTTTCACTTTGGGTATTATCACCATCATTATTAACCGGAACATCCGGAGAATCATCAATCCTTACACTTTTTGCGTTAATTTTTGAACCTTTAAAAATAGCTTTGGGAATTTCTCTGATAGGTTCGACAGGAACATATCCTTTTTCTGCCATTCTTTTCCAATAACCCATATTATCAATTCGGGTATCTACTTTTGCTG
>JAOZTK010000130.1 GCA_029942185.1 Flavobacteriaceae bacterium | reverse complement strand
ACTGCCTGCACAGGTATTGTATAAAAAGAATATTTTAGCTTTTAGGGGAAGTTATCGACCCGTAACAAAAGTTAATACGGATATTTTTAAAAAATCGCAAGCACTGTTTTATAAAGAGAAAACTGTAGATCCTAAAAACACAAAAATTCTTATAGAAATCACTTTGAGTAATCTAAGGTCAACACACAAAGAAGGTGATATAGATGAGCGCGACTTTCTAGATCGTGTAGAATTGTTGAGTTCACTCGGAGAATCTGTTTTGATAACCAACTTTAAAGAGTATTATAGATTAGTAGAATATCTGTCTGAATTCACAAAAGCAAGAATGGCTCTTGGAATGGGTATCTATAACCTTATTCAAATTTTTGATGAGAAATATTATCGTGATATTAGTGGCGGTATTCTAGAAGCCTTTGGCAAGTTGTTTTATAAAGATTTAAAAATATATCTATATCCCCTAAAAAATCACGACACAGGTGAAATAACAAATAGTGAAAATATTCCACTTCATCCTAGAATGAAAGAATTGTTTAAATTTTTTAAAAATAGGGGGCGATTACTAGATATTAAGGATTATGAACCTGCCATTTTAGATATTTTATCTAGAAAAGTTTATGATATGATTGGCAAAAAAGAAAAAGGTTGGGAAGCAATGTTGCCGAAAGGGATTCCTGAGTTGATTAAAGAAAAACATCTTTTTGGATTTGCAGAAAAATAAGACAATTAGTAAAGCATCTAAACCTAAGTTCGTACTGAGTTAGTGTTTTGTATTAATAGTATCCTGAATAACAGATTTTTCATCAGGTGTCAAGTCTTTTGATTCTTTTAGAATAGCTATTAACCAGGTACGTTCATTTGATTTCCCTTAAAAATTAGAAGCGGCTTTTAGAGCTGATAAAAAAGTTTCTTGCACCAAATCTTTGGCCATTTCACGATCACTAATTCGACTATGCGTATAGTGAAAAAGATAATCTGCGTGTAAATCAACCCATTTCTCAGGTTGTAGATTATGTTTTATATCAGGCATTTTTAAGCTACTCTTGTAAGTTTTGATTAAGTTTACAGTCTAAATGAGTGAGAACAAACTTATGAAAAATATTCAAGACAAAGCAATTTCTCAATCAATTAAGGAATTTACAAGCCAACGTATTTCTAGAAGAAATTTTATCAGAAATTCGTTAGCTATAGGTGCTTTATCGCAAATGACTTTATTACAAAGTTGCATTAATGACGGGACAGATGAATCAAACATACTGAGTAAAAAGCAATTAGCATTGGTAATTGTCGTTCAAAACATATTGTTTCCCAGATATGAAGATAGTCCGGGAGCCATCGATTTTAATGCTGACAAATACTTGCTTTGGGTACTATCTGATCGACGCATTGATCCTGAAGACAATCAATATATTATCACCGGATTAAAATGGCTGGATGAGGCAGCAAAAGAAGAAAAAAATACACATTTTTTAAAATTATCAAAAAGAAAACAAGTACAGTTAATTCAAACCATATCAAAAACTAATTGGGGAGAAAGTTGGCTTTCCGTGATGCTCACTCTAATTTTTGAGGCCATGATTTCCGATCCGATTTATGGTTTTAACACAAATGAAAGTGGCAGAAAGTGGTTGGAACATGAAGCGGGATATCCGAGACCGACTAAGGAGACTATGTATGATGAAATATTTATAACTGTTCAACAAAATAGCTAATGCCCAAAGAAACAAGAAACAATTCATACGATATATGTATAGTTGGTAGCGGTGCAGGAGCCGGCCCCATAGCTTATGAGCTTTCAAAGGCCGGTTACAAAGTGCTGGTTTTGGAAAAGGGTCCTTGGTTTAAAACCAAAGATTTTACTAAAGATGAGATTACTGCAGTAAGGCGAAGTGTCTATACTCCAAATCTAAAAGACGAACCGCAAGTCTTTGAAACTAAAAACAGCAGAGGAGAATGGGAAGCAAAATCAAACTACAAAACAGGTAAAGACTTTTGGAATGGCAGTTTAGTGGGTGGATCGTCTAATTTTATGAGTGGCTATTTCCACAGGATGAAACCTGATGATTTTAGATTGTTGTCTAAATACGGAACAATCAAAAATGCAAATATTGTCGATTGGCCAATTTCGTACGAGGATTTGGAACGGTATTATACTAAAGTCGAAAAGATTGTCGGTGTCTCCGGAAAAGTAATCCCTCACAAATTTCAAGAAGAACGTTCTACTAAAGATTTTCCTTATCCGCCACTGGCAGAAAATGTTATCTCAAAATGGATTGACAAAGCGGCGAATAATTTAGGATATAAAATCGTTCCCATACCACGAGCCATTTTATCAAAACCCGAAAAAGAGCGAAGTTCTTGTGTTTATTCAAATTATTGTGGAAGTTACGGCTGTGCCTCAGATGCTAAGGGAAGCTCAAGAGCCGCTTTGCTCAATAAAGCTTTAAAAACCGGAAATTGTGACATTCTTCCCAACGCAAAAGTATATCATTTGGAAACAAATGGTAATGGGAAAATTATCAAGGCGCATTATTATGATATTGACAAAAACAAACAAGAAATAAAAGCAACTATTTTTGTCGTAGCAGCTCAAGCCATAGAGACTTCTCGCTTGTTATTACTGAGCAAAAACAAAGATTTTCCCAATGGACTCGCTAACAATAGTGGACAAGTGGGAAAAAACCTAATATTTTCTGCAGGCGGTACCGGATCCGGTCAGTTCTTTTATAAAGATCTTACAAAAAAAGAAGTTGAGGAATTGAAAGTTCCCGGAGTATTTGTAAATCGCTCGATGCATCATTGGTACGAAATTGATGACGAAAAATTTAATGGGAAAGCCAAAGGTGGAACAGTAGATTTCCTCTTTGAACATGCCAACGCTACTTCAAAAGCTATTCGACAAAAATGGGATGATTCCGGAAATTTAGTCTTTGGTCCTGCTTTAAAAAAGAAACTCAAAAATTATTTCACCAAACAACGCAAACTTAAATTTGAAATATTTGCGGATTGGTTACCTACCGATGATTGTTTTGTGACATTAGATCCCAAAATAAAAGACAAATGGAAAGATCAAGTGGCTCGTGTTCGATTGGGTTATCATAGTCACGACCTTAAAGTTGGTAATTATTTAGCGACAAAAGCAGCTGGGTTACTACAAGAAATGGGTGCAAAAAATATCAATTCTAATATTTCCGGTGGCGCCCCTTCTAATCTTGTTGTAGGAGGTTGTCGTTTTGGAAATGATCCTAAAAAATCTGTTTTAGACAAAAATTGTAAAGCGCACGAAGTTGAAAATCTATATATAACAGATGGTAGTTTTATGCCTACAGGCGGAAGTGTTACGTATACATGGACTATTTATGCCAATTCTTTTCGGGTGGCAGAAGTGCTAGTGAAACAAATGAAATTAAAAGCGATTACAAGTTCCGGTTAAAACGAAATAATTGGAAGTACTTCGGACATCTAACTTCAATTCTATTAATTCTTTTTAACAATATCTTGCATCACATCATAAGCATGATTAATTGCCATAGCGATAGAACCTCCTCTATCATATATAATATCGCCCGCTAAATACAGACCTTTTACGCTGGTTTCGTACTTATCATTATATATGGGCCTTTTTTTCTCATCCATTTCAATATTTGATTTTTTAAGAAAATCTACCGGAGTAGTACCTCCAATCGCATATATTATCCGGTCATAAATCGTAGAAAAACCATTCTTATAGTTCACTTTCACTTTTCCTTCATCCCCTTCAATCGACTCAATGTCAGTACTGTAACGTATTCGCAATCGTTCTTCTTGGTCGTAACGAATGACCATTTCTTCATTTATTTCGTTTGCATCCTTAAATTTTCCACCCCTAATAGCTAAAGTAACATCATTTTCAGTAGTTAATTGACAGGCATATTCAACTCCGGAATCGCCACCACCAACAACTAATATTTTTTCTTTCCCTCTACAATCATAAGGATTGTGGTTGATAATCTTTCGAATAGAACCGGGAATTGGATATGCAGGTTTATTTGGTCTACCCATTCTACCAATGCTTACAATTACATTTTTGGCAAAGTAATCCCCTTTTCGCGTAACCACTTTAAAAGTATCGCCTTCTTTTAACACCCGATCCACTTCCGTATTATAGAGTGTATTGATTATTTCATTATCAAGAATTGTTTCAAAATGATCTAAAGTACTTTCTTTTGTCCCGTCAAAAAAATCAACATTTCCAATTAAAGTGATTTCTTGCTTCTTATAGATTTTATCAACCCTTTTAGAATCTTTATAGTACATCCTTATAGTTTGAGAATGATTATTTCCCTTTTCTATAAGTAGAATATTTTTAATTTTAAATATGTAAGCTTCAACAGCAGAAGCGATACCACCCGGACCTCCCCCAACTATGATTAAATCGTATATCATTGAAATCTCTTTTAAAATATTTTATATCAAGTTGCAAATATAATCTTTTTAAAAATTGAAAAGAACGAAAACAATCCTAATATACAGCAGTTTGTAAAACACTTAAAACCTGAGTTAGGTATTAAAATGAGAAAACAACACAAGCAAAAATATAGCAATTTAAAAAATGGTGTAAGTAAAAGAAAAAGCTAAAAAATCAGCAGAAGATAAAGATGTCAAATGCGGTACAGGGAAATGTGGATAGCTGGTTAATTTTTCCTCAAAAAAGTCGAACGTTCTTTTGTTCGGCTTTTTTATTTTGTTGTAATCTTGTAAAAATATCTCACTTCCAATTTAGGTTAAAAACCCAGAGACATAAGACGGAAGCTTATCCTAATGGTTTCTTATAACCCCTTCCATCTCGGTTAATTGTTATCAGGTTAATATTATTTTACCAACTTATAAGTCTGTTTGGCAATTTCCATTTCTTCATCTGTTGGGATCACAAATATTTTTACTTTTGATTGAAGTGATTGTATGGCTCTTTTCTTCTTAGAACGAATAGCATTCTTCTCTAAATCCAAGTGTATTCCCAAATAATCCATATCGGTACAAACTAACTTACGTATAACATCCGAATTTTCACCGACACCTCCTGTAAAAACAAGTGCATCCAACCCATTCATAACGGCAAAATAAGCGCCAATATATTTTTTGATACGATAGGCATTCATCGCCAAAGCTAGTACCGGCATTTTTTCGCCTCTTTCTGCAGCAGCTTCTATATCACGCATATCACTCATACCCGTCAAACCTAACATACCACTCTGCTTGAGTAATAAAGAGGAAATTTCCTCCGAACTATAACCGAGGTGTTGTTCTAAAAACAACAAAACCGATTGATCTAAATCGCCACTACGAGTTCCCATAATCAACCCATTCATAGGTCCAAATCCTAAACTTGTATCTATGCTTTTTCCATTTTTTATTGCCGCCATACTACATCCATTACCAAGATGTAAACTTATAATCTTTGATTCATTTTTTTTAATTAATTGAATGGCTTTTCGAGACACGTACTGATGACTGGTTCCGTGAAAACCGTAAACTCGAATATTCTCTTTGTTGTAGAACTTATTTGGAATGGCAAATCTATGGGCAACTTCGGGGATACTTTGATGAAATGCCGTATCAAAAACAGCCACTTGTTTTGCTTTTGGAAATACTTTTTCAGCTACTTCTATTCCCATCAAATTAGGGGGATTGTGTAGTGGCGCAATTGAAAACAAAGATCGAATGACTCTTTTCACTTCCCTGTCAATTAAAGTTGTTTTAGAAAAAGCAGAACCGCCGTGTACCACTCTATGACCCACTGCAACAATTTCATCTGCATTTTTAAGCACTCCTCTTTTAGGGTCTAACAACATACTTGCAATTTTTTCCAATCCAACTTGATGATTTGGAATATGTATTATATCATTAAAATCATGTAAATCTGATTTAAAATGCAACACGGATTTTGCCATACCTATTCGCTCTACCAATCCTTTACAAATTACTTTTTTTTCGGGTAAAGCAATCAGTTGGTATTTTATGGACGAACTACCGGAATTTGTGACGAGTATTTTCATT
>JAOZTK010000129.1:2757-6037 GCA_029942185.1 Flavobacteriaceae bacterium | reverse complement strand
TTCAATTCGACTAACTAAAAAATTGGAATAATTTTTTAGAGTCTCACGAATAAATTAGAGCGAAATAAATCATTCCCTACGGACAACAGCTTTAAACCACCTCACCCAAAACCCCAATCACATAATCTATTTCCTGTTTAGTATTTAGTTTACTAAACGAAAAACGAACCGAGGTTTTTAAGGCTTCTTCTTCGTTTAAGATTGCATCTAAAACATGGGAACCTTTGTCACTTCCACTTTGGCAAGCACTGCCTCCTGATACGGCGACTCCTTGTAAATCCAAATTAAATAACAACAGGGCTATTTCTTTTGGGAAACGTACATTTAAAATAATATAACTACTTGTATTTGGGTTATCACTACTTGCATTAAATTGAATCTCAGGAATCATTTTTTTTATTTCATTTATAAAATACGATTTGAGTCCTTGTATATATTCAGTATCCTTTTCTAAATTGTTATAAGCTATTTGTACAGCTTTTTCCATCCCTACAATACTGTGAATATTTTCTGTTCCGGCACGCGCTCCATGTTCTTGTTCGCCACCGATTAAGATTGGATTGATAAGTGTTCCTTTTTTTAAACAAGCAAAGCCAACTCCTTTAGGGCCGTGAAATTTATGGGCACTCGCCGTGATAAAATCTATAGGTGTTTTTTGTAAATCTATTCTAAAATGAGCAACCCCTTGTACGGTGTCTGAGTGGAATAAGGCATGGTATTTTTGACATAAATCACTTACTTTTTGCAAGTCTAAAAGCTTCCCTGTTTCATTGTTTACATGCATCAAACTAACTAAAGTTTTGTCAGTGTTTTGTGTTAACAATTCTTCTAAATGCTTATAATCAATACCTCCATCATCCGATATATTTACTTGTTGCACTCGAATTCCAAATTCTTTTTCCAAAGATTCAATATAATGTAGTACTGCAGGATGCTCAATAGCCGATGAAATAATGGTTTGTACACCTAAATGTGTCACTGCATTGCGCAAAATTAAATTATCAGCCTCACTTCCACCGGCAGTAAATACAATTTCACTTGCTCGAACATTAAAATACTTTGCAATACTTTTTCGTGCTGTTTCTACAGCCGCTTTAGCTTTCCGCCCGTAACTATGTACTGAAGAAGGGTTCCCAAAAGTAGTTTGCATACTCTTGTGAATGACCTCAATTACTTCGGGTAGCATGGGCGTTGTGGCTGCGTTGTCAAAATATATATTCATTTTTTTTTATGTACAATTTATGATTTACGATTTACTCTTGTCGATTAACTATTGCTTCTTTCACGTTAATTTCTAAAATCAATAATGGCTGTCCAAATGCTTAATTTTCCATTTTCATAACGGGTCCAAATAGGTCGCACTACCCCATCATAAGCAGCAATATTATTATAGTCACCGAAGAATATTCCCTCAATTGGTGTAAAAGGAGTTTCGGATATTATTTGATTTACAAAATGTTTCCCGCCATCTTTTGAAATCGCTAAAACAACATCCGTCTTATTGTCTTTATACTTACTCCTGTCGTAATAAATAACATAGACAAAACCCGTTACCGGATCCACGCTCATCCATGTTAAAAATTGGTGACTAATTGTACTGTCTTTATTTATCTTAACGGGTTTTGACCAAGTTTCTCCTTTATCTACAGATTTTATTAAAAAAATATCCGTGTTATCTTTCCCATTTCTCTGGTCGGTCCAATTTATATAAATACTGCCATTATATTTTGATTTACTAAGATCAACAACCGTAACCGGCATGCCATTACAACGACCAATACCCGGAATATCTTGTGACCAGCCTCCTGGTTGCTGAGCAATAACTAAATCCTTTTGCAACCATGTTTTTCCATTGTCAAAACTTTTATCAAAAAAAATTTTATTATCAAATGCCCAAGCTACATATATATTTCCTTCAGAATCAACCGCCGGAACAGCACCTTCAGTTGTATAATCTCCATCCAAACAATCACCCTCAAATTCGCTGATTGTTATTGCTTTAGAAAAAGATTCTGCTTTATCCGTTGAAGTAGCAAAACGTATTTTGCTTTTGTGCTTCGCTTCTTTACTTCCATACTTGTCAAACTCAGTCCATGTTACATAAATCTGATCTGTTTTGGGATGTACAACTGCCCATTCTTTGTCTTGATGTGCCGGCTCATTTTTTCCAATTCCAACACCATCATTCCATGTCCTACCTCCATCTTGTGATTTGTGAATAACTATTTGATTTAAAAATTTCTTACTCGAAAATCTTTTTCCATCCGGATTTGCCAAGTGTAGATAGTAGAAGTTTCCTTTCTGATCTGCTATAATGCATGGATCCCCAAATACGCCCAACTTCGATTTAAGTTTATTCGCATTCCATGTTAATCCACCGTCAAAGGAAAAATGATAGTCATCCAAGACATTTCCCGCAACAATATTATTTGGATTTTTTGGATTGATGGCAATGGAAGGTTCACAAGAACCTGTAATAAACGCACTCGTCTCCGTAATTTTTATATTTCTAAAGTTACCTTGTTTTAAAGTTTTTTCTGCATCTTGCGTAACTGTAACAATTCGTTTTGATTGACAACTAATAAATAGTGTCAAAACAAGAACATTAAATAATAAACTACAATGTTTCATAGAACCAAAAGTAGCAAAATAAAACAACTTTTCTCAGGTAAAATCTTACTAGTTTTAATACTGTTTTCGCTATTTGCCTTTTCGTTGCACAAAGAATACTACAGCCTTACAAAAATCGATTACAATCAGAAAGAAAAAGCAGTACAAATAAGTATGCGTCTTTTCACAAATGACATGGAGCTCGCACTTTCTAAGCAGTTTGAAAAAGCTTTAGAATTGGGCACAAAATATGAAATAGCAGATGCAGATAAATTGTTTGTATTCTATCTTAACCAAAATTTTTCGATATCGATAAATGGGAAACAAACACCATATCAATTCCTTGGAAAAGAGTTTGAAAAAGACGCCATGTTTGTATATTTAGAAATTAAAAATATTGAAAGTATTGAACAGATCAGCGTTCGAAATGCAATATTAACCAAAACCTTTTATGAACAAGAGAATATCGTTAAATTACATATTAATGGACGAGCTAAGAGTCTTATTTTAACGAGTACAAATGATAAAGGAATGTTAAATTTCTAAAACAATTACTATTACACCGATATCTTATCACTACTTTTGAATTTCGATTCCCTCTAAATCAAAATGAACTACATATTTTAAACAAAACAATCATGAATAAAATAATTCTCAGTTTTATAATCAG
>JAOZTK010000129.1:0-2657 GCA_029942185.1 Flavobacteriaceae bacterium | reverse complement strand
GTTACTTATCACAACAATTCACCTGACCCATTAGATTATCTCTGGGTACAACTCGATCAAAATATTCGTTCCAAAGAATCCATGTCCAAAAAAATTAACGGTGGTGGTCCGGGTGTTGGTTATAAACCTCAAAAATTTGTAGAAGAATTTATGGGAAAACCTTTTGATGGTGGTTTTAAAATTGAATATTTAAAAGACTTGGAAGGAAATAACATAAAATACACCATTAATAATACGATGATGCGCGTGGACTTGCCAAAAACTCTAGCGCCAAAAAGCAGTACTGTATTTAAAATAAAATGGTGGTATAACATCAATAATTATTTAGTAGCTCGAGGTAGATCAGGTTATGAGCATTTTGAGAAAGACGGGAATAATTTATACATCATCGCACAGTGGTTTCCACGAATGGCTGTATATAGTGATGTGGAAGGATGGCAAAATAAACAATACTTAGGGCGTGGAGAATTCACCCTTGTATTCGGTGATTATGATGTGCGAATTACCACACCGGCAGATCATGTTTTAGAAGCCACAGGTGTACTCCAAAACCGAAAAGAAGTATTTACAAGAAAACAGTTTAAACGTTGGGAAAAAGCAAAAAAATCCTATGATAAGCCCGTGGTAGTTGTTACTCAAGATGAAGCAGAAGCTGCTGAAAAGGACTTTTCAAATAAAACAAAAACTTGGCATTTTAAAGCGAAAAAAGTTCGTGATTTTGCTTTTTCAAGCTCTCGAAAATTCATCTATGACGCCCAAGCAGTAGAATTAGGTTCGAGAACGGTAATGGCAATTTCACTATATCCCAAAGAAGGAAATCCGTTGTGGGAGGAGTATTCTACAAAAACTGTAGCACACACTATAAAATCGTATTCACGTAGAACTTTTGATTACCCGTACCACAAGGCCATCTCGATAAATGCTAAGCAGCAAGGTATGGAATACCCCATGATTTGCTGGAATTATGGTCGTTCACGTCCCGACGGAACCTATGCAGAACGTACTCGAACCGGCGTAATAGGCGTTATCATTCACGAAGTAGGCCATAATTGGTTTCCCATGATTGTTAATTCTGACGAGCGTCAGTGGGGATGGATGGACGAAGGATTAAATACTTTTTGTCAACTTTTAGCGCAAGAAGAATTTGAAAAAGATTTCCCGACTAGAGGCTATCCGAAAGATTTGATTCATTATATGACCGGTGATCAAAGTAAAATAGCTCCCATTATGTCGCAACATGAAGCCGTTTTTGACAGTGGCAAAAATGCTTATCACAAACCTACTGCAGGCTTGTATATGCTCCGCGAATTTATAATGGGACACGAGTTATTTGATCATGCTTTTAAAACCTATGCCAATCGTTGGAAATTTAAACATCCCTCTACGGCAGACTTCTTCCGCACGATGGAAGATGCCTCAGGTGTTGATTTAGATTGGTTTTGGCGCGGTTGGTTCTTTACTACCGAAGTAAATGACATTGGCATCAAAGAAGTCAAACAATATATAGTTACTGACAAACCTACTGCTCGAGTTAAACGTATGGCAAAAGCCTACGGAATGAGTTTGGAAGAATTCCCAAAAATGCTGTATCTTGTCTCTAAAGAAAGTGATGATTTTAAACCTGAAATGCTAGATAAAACCAATCCGCCTGAGGATTTTACTATCCTTAAGGATTATTTGGATAAAAATTTTACCGCACACGAAAAAGAACAACTAAAAAACAGCACGTATTTTTACGAGATTGTTTTTGAAAAACCCGGCGGTTTGGTCATGCCCATACTGGTCGATTTTGTCTATAAAGACGGTTCACGTGAGAGTTTTAATTATCCTGCAGAAATATGGCTCCGCAATGACGAGGAAGTTCGGAAAGTTTTCCCTTCGGACAAAGAAATTGTGGAGATTATTATCGATGCAAAGCAAATAACATCGGATGTTAATATCTCTAACAATTATTGGCCTCAAAAGAAAACACCTACTAAATTTGAAGCGTTTAAGAATAAAAATAAATAGGTTTTCGTGGGCATTGAAAAAGCATATAATTCGTGGGCAGACATCTATGACTCAAATGAAAATAAAACTAGAGATTTAGACAAAAAAGCGACTGTGGAAACACTTGAGAAGTATTCATTTGAAAGTGTTTTAGAATTGGGCAGTGGAACCGGTAAAAATACAGCATACCTCATTCAAAAAGCCGGTAAAATTATCTGTTTGGACTTCTCTGAAAAAATGCTTCTAAAAGCAAAAGAAAAGATTGCTGACCCAAAGGTTCAGTTTATCAAATCTGATTTAAACAAAAATTGGAAACTATCCGATAATTTTGCAGATTTAATAACTTGTAGTTTGACTTTAGAACACATAAAAAACTTAGATAAACTATTCAAGCAAGCTTTTAAAAAACTCAAAAAAGACGGAAAATTCTTTATTTGTGAATTGCACCCTATCAAACAGTATTTGGGGACAAAAGCGCTATACGAAACTGATAATGGCATTCAAGAATTAGAAGTATACACGCATCATCTATCCGATTATTTAGAGTCTGCTTTGAACACAGGGTTTAAACTCCTAGAAATTAAAGAATGGTTTGATAATGGCAACGATGAAAAAAAACAACTCCTAAAAATTCCAAGACTTATTTCATTTGTTTTTGAAAAATAAAA
>JAOZTK010000128.1 GCA_029942185.1 Flavobacteriaceae bacterium | reverse complement strand
GATGCAACTGAAACAAGTTCAGGACAGTTTTCAATAGAAATTGCAAACAATGTTCCCGATCAACACATCCTTATCTTCGATATTGAGATTACTGATAATACCACAAAATCAACTTATAATTCTAAAATTTCCTTTAGAGTCAATGCTCCTATATTATCCATAGAGAATTTGCAAATTGATGATTCTACAACAGGTAACGGGGATGGTATTCTAGATCCCGGCGAAACTGCTGATGTTATTATTCAAGCATCAAATATAGGTCACGCTGCTATTAACAATGTGATTTCCATGCTGACAACCACTTCAGATGATCTAACAATAAATACCACAACAACTCCTGCTGTAGCTTTAAATATTGATGAAATAAGTGATTTTATTTTTAATGTTACCGCGAATATTAATACAACTTTAGGGACTCCGGCTCTTGTTTTAAATGATTTAACAGGAGGAACAAGCAATCAATATGCAAATCAAAAAGAGTTTACTATAATTATAGGCTTTGTACCGGAATACTGCGCTGCAGGATCCAGTGATACAACAGATGAATTTATTAAGCAAGTACAATTTGTTACAATTGATAATACCAGTACGCAAGGATCTTCGTATTCAGACTATACGAGTATCTCTACAGATATTATGGTGGGAGAATCCTATCCTATTACCATAATAAATGGCGCTAGTTGGTCTTCAGATCAGATAGGTTGTTGGATTGACTGGAATTATGACGGAGATTTTGAGGATGCAAATGAATCTTTTACAATAGCATATGAGCATGTTTCATCTAGTGAAGGAATAGGAACAGGAACAGTTACAGTTCCTGTTGATGCAAGATTGGGGTCTGCAAGAATGCGTGTAAGAGTTCTATTTTCTGGTGACATTTTACCTTGTGGAGACACTTCCTATGGTGAGGTTGAAGATTATACGGTTAATGTATACGATCCTCTAGGAATTGCTGAAAACGAACTTGCAAATATTAATATTTATCCCAACCCAAACGAAGGAAGTTTTACGGTTGACTTAAGAAGATTTAATGCTGCTAAAGATATACAAGTTCAATTGTTTAATATAAATGGACAATTAATCTATCAAAAAATGGCTACAGAATCATTATTTGAAATTAATACGGATAAAATCTCCGGTATTTATTTCTTAAAACTGACTTCGGGAAGTCAAGTGATAAATAAAAAAGTAATTGTTTCTAAAAGATAATTGATAATACATCAAAAAATAAAAGGCAGTTCACTATTGGTGAACTGCCTTTTTTATTCTAACAAATTATAAACTCATCTGAAAATTACGGCTAACTAATAATCTGAATTTGTAACCAAATCAAATTTCAGATGATACAATTTTCGATTATACGGTCATTATTTCCTTTTCTTTAACTTTATATTGTTCCTCTACAATTTTACTGTACTTATCGACAATTTCTTGAATATCAATTTCTACATTTTTTACTAAATCTTCTGAAATTTCTAATTTTTTAAGTTCATGCAAAGCTTCTCTACGATCATTACGTAAACTGATTTTTGCATTCTCAGCCTCCGATTTTGCATGTTTAGCTAATTCCGCCCTACGTTCTTCTGTCAAAATGGGTACATTAATAATAACACTTTCCCCATTATTTGTTGGATTAAAGCCTAAATCTGAATTTCGAATAGCAGATTCAATTTCATTGATAAGTGACTTTTCCCAAGGCTGAATCGTAATCGTATGAGCATCTAAAGTGCCGATGTTAGCAACTTGATTTAAGACTGTCTGCGAACCATAGTAATCCACTGTAATAGAACTGAGCATCGATGGATTCGCCTTCCCCGCCCGAATACTCCTAAACTCATTTTCCAAATGAGTCATGGCGTTTTCCATATTTTCCTTTAAGGAGTCTAATATAAATTGAATTTCTTCATTCATAGTATTTGCTTTAATAATGGTTTCCTCAAAAATACAACAAGTATTCCAAACAAACAAAAGTTTAAACTCTCGTCTTTAAATCCAATCTTGCATTTTTTCCGAACCACCCTGAACTATTTATCAAACACTACCTTCCACAAGCTAACCGCTAGTTCTCTACCAAAGTCCCAATAGCTTCTCCTGATAATAATTTTAACAAATTACCCTGTGTATTCATATCAAACACAACAATTTGGAGATTGTTATCTTTACTAAGTGCAAAGGCTGTCATATCCATAATTTTTAAGCCTTTGTTCATCGCTTCTTTATATGTTATACGATCATACTTAATTGCATTTTTATCTTTTTCAGGATCTGCCGAATAAATACCATCTACACGAGTTCCTTTTAAGATAACATCCGCATTGATTTCTGCAGCTCGTAATACAGCAGCAGTATCTGTTGTAAAAAACGGATTACCCGTTCCTCCACTAAAAATAACAACGCGTCCTTTTTCGAGGTGCCTAACAGCTCTTCTCTTAATATAGGGCTCTGCAACTTGTTCCATTTTAATCGCTGTCTGCAATCGTGTTTGAACTCCTTCACTTTCTATTGCACTTTGTAAAGCAAGTCCATTGATAACGGTAGCTAACATCCCCATGTAATCACCTTGAACCCGGTCAATACCATTACTGACACCCGCAACACCTCTGTAGATATTACCACCACCGATTACTATGGCAATTTCTACGCCTTTGTCGGTAGCTTCTTTAATCTCTTTAGCGTATTCCGCAATTCGGGTTGGATCTATTCCATGGGATCGTTTTCCCATTAAAGCCTCTCCACTTAATTTTAATAATATTCGTTTGTATCGCATTATTGTATCAAATTTTAGCAAAATTACCAAAAAAACACTACAAATTTCGATTAAGTTATCCGAAATAACCCAAACTGTAAACTGAATTTGTAAATTTGTCGCTTCAAACACTAAAATAGTATCTAATTTTAAAGACGCTTATTTATGCATCTGGAAATATATCCATGCGTTTTTGCTTCTTTTCAAGTAATCTAATTACGATGAAATATCATTTTAACGACATAGAAACCAAATGGCAAAAGTATTGGGCAAAAAACCAAACCTTTAAAGCCTTAAATCCTCCTGTTTCGGGAGTATTAAAGAATGCTCCTAAGTTTTATGTACTGGATATGTTTCCCTATCCATCAGGTGCCGGATTACACGTAGGGCATCCTCTGGGTTATATCGCTTCTGATATTTATGCACGTTATAAGCGACATAAAGGTTTTAATGTATTACACCCGATGGGTTATGATTCCTTTGGACTACCCGCAGAGCAATATGCAATTCAAACAGGGCAACATCCCGCTAAAACGACTGAAGAAAACATCGCTACTTATCGTCGACAAATGGATCAAATTGGGTTTTCTTTTGATTGGAATCGTGAGGTTCGTACTTCCGAACCCGATTATTACAAACATACGCAATGGATTTTTATTCAATTATTTGAATCCTACTATTGTTTAGATACAGATAAGGCACAGCCTATTTTAAAATTAATAAACCGTTTTGAAAAAGATGGAAACGCGACTATAAATGCTGTTTGCGACGAAGACACCTCTTTGTTTAATGCAGCGGAATGGAATACATTTTCCGAAGTAAAAAAACAAGAAATACTACTAAAATACAGATTGACCTACTTATCGGAAACAAAAGTAAACTGGTGTCCGGCTCTCGGTACTGTATTGGCTAATGATGAAGTAATCAACGGAATTTCAGAACGTGGCGGCCACCCAGTTGAACAAAAGGAGATGAAACAATGGTCAATGCGTATTACAGCTTACACACAACGCTTATTAGATGGTTTAGACACCATAGATTGGCCACAACCCCTCAAAGATTCTCAAATTAATTGGATTGGAAGATCTGAAGGGGCTTTAGTAGCCTTCAAAATACTGAATTCAGAATTTAATATTGAAGTCTTTACTACCAGACCCGATACAATTTTTGGGGTCAGTTTTATGACATTTGCTCCGGAACACGAATTGGTAGACAAAATAACTACTAGTGACTATAGCGATGCGGTTGCTGCTTATAAAAAGGTTACTGCTAAACGAAGCGAACGAGAACGAATGGCAGACGTAAAAACAATTTCCGGTCAGTTTACAGGTGCTTATGCCGAACATCCTTTTACAGGAGAAAAAATTCCAATTTGGATTGGAGATTATGTCTTAGCCGGCTACGGAACCGGTGCCGTTATGGCTGTACCCTGTGGCGATCAACGTGATTATGACTTTGCAAAGTATTTTGATATTCCAATACCTAATATTTTTAAAGATATTGATATTTCAGAATATGCCTGTGAAGATAAACAAGCCATAATTACTAATTCTGACTTTATATCAGATATGCCGGCAAAAAAAGCGATAAAACGCATGATTTATGAATTGGGACAAAGAGGTATTGGAGCAGGTAAAATAAATTATCGTTTACGAGATGCTGTATTCAGTCGTCAACGTTATTGGGGAGAACCTTTCCCAGTCTACTACAAAGATGGTATGCCACAGATGATTGCCAAAAAACATCTACCTATTCTTCTTCCGGAAGTAGAAAAATACTTGCCTACCGAAGATGGAAAACCGCCCTTAGGAAATGCTACACAATGGGCTTGGGATACAAATTTAAATAAAGTTGTCAACAACAATCTCATCACTTCAAACACAATCGAGAATTCCTTGAACGCTAATGGAATTTATCCTTTAGAACTGAACACCATGCCGGGTTGGGCAGGTAGTTCATGGTATTTTAATCGTTATATGGATCCTGATAATACGGAAGAATTTGCCTCACAAGAAGCCTTGAATTATTGGAAAAATGTGGATCTATATATAGGAGGTAGCGAACACGCCACCGGACATTTATTATATGCTCGTTTTTGGCAAAAATTCTTATTTGATAAAGGATTAGTATCTGTTGATGAATACGTTAAAAAACTGATTAATCAGGGAATGATTTTAGGGACAAGTGCATTTGTATACCGTTGGAATTACGAAAGTGAAGATCCTCAAAAACCAAAGAAATTAATCTTTGTAAGTAAAACAAAGATGGAAAAAGTGATAAAAGAACGGAAAACAATAGAAAACTCCGAAAAAGGAGCTTTAAAGAAAAGAATTAGCGAAACAGGGAGGATAAAAATTCCGCAAGCAGTTTATAACAATTGGTCCAATTTTACACCAATCCATACAGATATTCGTTTTGTAAATGCCTCAAATGAATTAGATATTGAAGCTTTTAAAAACTGGAGAGAAGAATACAAAGAAGCTGAGTTTGTTACGGAGTCTGATGGAAAATTTATTGTAGGACGAGAAGTCGAAAAAATGTCTAAGTCTAAATATAACGTTGTCAATCCGGACGATATTTGCCACAATTATGGAGCGGATACCTTACGGATGTACGAGATGTTTTTAGGCCCTTTAGAACAAGCAAAACCCTGGAATACAGCCGGTATTACCGGAGTACACAGTTTCTTAAAGAAACTTTGGCGTTTGTACCATTCCGGTGATCAAGAAACTTTTTATGTAAGCGATCAGAAGCCCTCTGATGAAGCGCTAAAAACTTTACATAAAACGATTAAAAAAGTAGAAGAAGACATTGTTAATTTTTCATTTAACACATCGGTTGCTACTTTTATGATTGCGGTAAATGAATTGACTGCTCAGAATTGCAATAAACGCGAAATTTTAGAGCCTTTAGCAATACTAATCGAACCCTATGCGCCACATATTGCTGAAGAATTATGGGAAAAACTCGGTCATACAGATTCTATCGCCAAAGTGCCTTTTCCTAAATTTGAAGAAAAATATTTAGTAGAGAGTACTAAAGTGTACCCGATATCTTTTAACGGTAAAATGCGATTTACACTCGAATTATCTTTAGATTTAAGTAAAGAAGAGATAGAAAAAATAGTTTTGGCACATAAAAAAACACAAAAACAATTAAAAGGTCGTATCCCTAAAAAAGTGATTGTCGTCCCTGGTAAAATTGTTAATCTTGTAGAATAAATATTTTTGACATGAATAAACTCCTAGTACTTATAGCTTTTACAATCACTCTAAATAGCCATGCACAAATTATCAATACAGAATCGTTACGTA
>JAOZTK010000127.1 GCA_029942185.1 Flavobacteriaceae bacterium | reverse complement strand
AATACCTCGACCTTCTAGGTCGATTCCTTTTATTGGGTTCAGTCCCGATAGCTATCGGGATACCCTGAGGTTTAATACCCTTTATTTTCAGTTGAACGCATAGCCTAAAGTGAAAATAAACTGATTGGGACGGGCGTCTAAAGTAAAGTTGTCGTCCACAAATTCAAAAGTATTAGAGGATAGCGCTTTTTCCCATCTTATATCTAATGAAAGTCGTTTGACTTGCACCCCGACTCCAAGGTGTAGCCCCATTGTAATGCCATTATAATCAACTTCTTCATCATCATCATCATAAGAAAATTCATTGTTTAAAATATATTGAAAATCAGGTCCGGCAAATATGTAGAGTGGCCCTAAAATATCCATTCCAAGGACTACCGGTAAATCTATTTTTTTTGTTAGCATACTGTAATCATTGCCATACGTATTTTCATATTGAGTGTATAGCAGTTCACCTTTAATAAAAAAGCCAATCAGGCTGTATTTATACCAAATACCACCATGGAACCCGGTCTTGCTTTTTGCACCGTGTAAGATATCACTAGTTGATTCTGTTATTTCACTTAAGTCGCCGCTGAAATTATAATTGACACCGGCTTCAATCCCAAATTGTGCATGTAGAGCAAAAGTGGATGCAATTGCAATTATAAAGAGTATTTTTTTCATAAATAAATATTTAATTTGTTTGTCTGTATAACGTAAATGTTTTATTTTTAGTTTACGCTTTCTATTTTATTTTAATTTCAAAAAAAGTAAGATCCTCAATTTTTCCTATTAATACATCTTCGGGAGCTACTCTTCCGACACCGGCTGGTGTTCCTGTAAAGATGATATCGCCAATTTTCAACGTCATAAAAGTAGAGACATAGGCAATTATTTCATCAATTTTCCAAAGCATATTTTTTGTGTTTCCCCGTTGTACGATTTTTTTATTTTTAGTTAGTGAAAAAGGAATGGCATTGAGGTCTTGAAAAGTAGATTTTGATACAAATTTACTAACCACTGCACTACCGTCAAAGGCTTTTGATTTTTCCCAGGGCAATCCATTTTCTTTGAGTTTTGCTTGTAAATCTCTGGCTGTAAAATCGATTCCTAACCCGATTTCATCATAGTATTTATGTGCAAAATTAAGTGCTATATGTTTTCCCAACCTATTGATTTTTACTAATAGTTCTACCTCATAATGAATTTCATTTGAAAAACTAGGAATATAAAAAGGATGTTTATTTGGAAGTATAGCAGAATCAGGTTTTAGAAAAATGACTGGTTCTGTAGGCTTTTCATTTTTTAGTTCTTTTATATGTTTGGCATAATTACGCCCAATACAGATTAGTTTCATCTCAATAGATTTTTTTAGATTTACAAAATTAGTCAGAATACTGTAACTTGCGTTGGTATTTTAAGATTATTATATGTCAAACAAAAAAAGATGTGATTGGGTAGGAGAGGACCCTTTGTATATTGCTTATCACGATACAGAATGGGGAGTACCCGTATATGATGACCACAAATTATTTGAGTTTTTGATTTTAGAAACTTTTCAAGCGGGATTAAGTTGGATAACAGTGCTACGTAAACGTGAAAATTTCAGAAAAGCTTTGAATAATTTTGATTGTAATAAAGTGGCTCTTTACGGTGAAAAGAAACAAGAGGCTTTGCGTCAAAATGCCGGTATTATACGTAATAAATTAAAAATTAAAGCCACCATAACAAATGCCAAAGCTTTTATTGAAATTCAAAAGGAGTTTGGCTCCTTTTCAAAGTATATTTGGAGTTTTGTCAATGGAAAAGCTATTCAGAATAAATGGAAGTCAATAAAAGAAGTTCCTGCAAACACAGCTCTATCAGATATGATTTCAAAAGACTTAAAAAACCGAGGTTTTAAATTTGTTGGAAGTACCGTTATTTATGCGCACATGCAAGCAACCGGAATGGTAAATGATCATACGATTGATTGTTTTCGGTATAAACAAGTACGTAATTAGTCTCAGTAGTGAAATTACAATTTTAGAATTTATTATTTGGATTATGAAAGCGCTATCTCAAGAATTTCATCAGCAATTGCCAAACAAGCGGTCGCAGCAGGAGAAGGGGCATTTAATACATGGGTTATTCCATCTTTTGTGACAATTTTAAAATCATCAACCATTCCACCATTTGTATCAATAGCCTGAGCTCTTATTCCCGGTTCGCAAGGTGTCACGTCAGTCATCTCTAATTTTGACATCATTTTTTGAAGTTCTTTTACAAAAAGTCTTTTTGAAAATGCTCTTTTGTATTCGTCTATTCCTTTTCTCCAAAACTTAAAAAAAAGTTTCCAGGTACCTATAAAAGTTAAAGCTTCTCGGGTATCTTTTAAATTGAAACTTGTTTTATTATAACCTTCACGGGCAAAAGAAAAAACAGCATTGGGCCCACATTCCACACTTCCGTCGATCATTTTTGTAAAATGCACTCCTAAAAATGGAAATTTAGAATCCGGAACAGGATAGACTAAACTTTTTATTTTATGTTTGCTTTCCGATGAAAATTTATAATAATCACCTCTAAAAGCCACAATTTGCAAATTCATATTCGCATGGTCTTTGGCGGCATTACGGTCAGCTTGTAATCCTGTACATAAGATGATTGTATCGGTAGAATAGTTTTTTTGTGTTGTATAAACCCTTTTTTTATTTCCCTCTTGTTTTGTATACAAGTATTCGCAAGATGTAATAAGTTTGCTTTTTGGATTGATTTCAGAAATAAGGCTCACTAATTTTTTAGTAACGGCAACATAATCAATAATACCTGCTGAGGGTACAGAAATGGCTCTAATTCCCTCGATAAAAGGCTCATTTTTTAAAATTTCAGCTGTATTTAAATATTTAATTCCGGGAGTATTATTCTCCAATCCTCTTTTGTAGATATTCTCTAAAGCAGGTAACTCCTCTTTAGCTGTAGCCACAATTATCTTTCCACAAATATTATAAGGAATTTTATATTTTTTGGCAAAAGCGACCAACTGTTCTCGCCCAATTCTGCAATTCTCTGCTTTGTAAGATCCTGGTTTGTAATATATTCCGGAATGGATAACACCGGAGTTTCTTCCGGTTTGATGCATTGCTATTTTCGTTTCTTTTTCGAGTAGCGCTATTGATTTTTTTGGGTATTTCAATTGCAATTTGTAGGCTGTTGCAGCTCCAACAATGCCTGCTCCTACAATTATGAAGTCATAATGATTATTTGACATATTTTGTGCGTTTCATAAAAAACAAGACAATCAATCCGGCAAAGAAGAATACTGCGAGTACCAAAACTGAAGAACGCATTGATTTTGTAATTCCTACCAAAACACCAAAAATGATGGTGCCCGTTACAATAGCAATTTTTTCAGTTACATCATAAAAACTAAAATAGGTAGCTGTATCAACAGTGTTTTCGGGCATAAGCTTGGAATAGGTCGATCGTGCTAAGGTTTGAGTAGCACCTAAAACCAAACCTAAAAAACCACCTAATGCATAAAAGTAAATGTCTACATTGGGACTTTGTCCCGGTAATAAATAGGCGGAAAAAGTAACCAGTATCCATATGACTAAAGTGATTTTTAAAGTGGTAATATTTCCTAATTTTTTAGATATTCTTGAAAAGATAAATGCTCCAACAACAGCTACTAATTGTACCAGAATAATTGTAATGATTAAATTGGGAATAGGAAGTCCCAGCTCCTCATCACCAAATTTTCCGGCGAGTATAATAATTGTCTGTACACCTGCACTGAATAAAAAGAAAGAAATCAAAAATATTTTCAGTGTATATTGATTTTTTAATTCGCGTAAAACTTGGCGTAATTCTCTATACCCTTTGAAAATAAAATCTTTCTCAGGTTTGCGTTTATGTGTATTATAGGGTAGGTAATACAGGGTGTATTGTGCGAATAACAACCACCAAAGTCCAACAATTACAAAACTGAGTTGATACACAATAGTGGGTGCCGATTCCCCTTCCTTAAGAGGCTCTGATACAAATCCGTACCAATGTGGCATCATAATCATCGTAAGAATAAAAACCAATAAGAATACAGAACCTAAATAGCCATTGATAAAACCTTTAGCACTCACTCTGTCTTGATCTTTTGGATAGGCTACTTCCGGTAAGTAGGCATTGTAAAATACAAGACTCCCCCAAAAGCCAATACTGGCAAGTATGGAGAAAGTAATTCCTACCCAAAGTCTTTCAATACTGTTAAAAAAAAACAGTGCCATAACCGAAAAGGAACCCAAAAATAAAAAGAATTGTAAAAAGCGTTTTTTATTGCCCATATAATCTGCGATACTCGATAATAAAGGAGAGATAAAAGCTACAATTAAAAACGAAAGAGATAATGTATAGGTATAGAGTTCGGTGTTGTTAAACGCAACACCAAATAGAGTAAGCGTGGCGTTTTTTCCACCGGTTATGGCTCCATAATACAATGGAAACACAGCTGTAGTTATTACCAAAGGATAAACGGAATTCGCTAAATCATAAAAAGCCCAAGCGCCGATGAGTTTTTTGCTTCCTTTTTTTAACATATATGAAAACCTACCTGTTTTTTATTAAAAAATTGACTTGTAAAATACCCAAGCTACCTTGTGAAATACAACTCTAAAAGAATCTAATGACCCAACATTTGAGCATTAAATTTCTTTGCATGTTTTTGGGCAATAGGGATATAATCTCTCAGGTTTTGAATACGTGTTCCATAAGATGGATGTGTACTTAAGAATTCCGGGGGTTGTTCTTTATTTGCTTCACTCATTCGAATCCACAAATTAACAGCTTCTTTAGGTTGATATCCTGCCATAATCATAAATACCAAACCAAGCCTATCTGCTTCAGTTTCGTGTACACGACCGTATTTGAGCATTCCTAATTGGGAACCTATACCGTAAGCAAGATTCCAAATTTGTTTTGTTTTTTCAGGTTTATTGGCAGTTCCAAGAGCAACAGCGACACCCCCTAATTGAGCGGCCATTCCTTGAGTCATACGTTCTTGTCCGTGTTTGGCAAATGCATGCGCTACTTCATGTCCCATCACAGCTGCTATCCCATCATCATTTGCACATATAGGTAAAATACCCGTGTAAAAAACGACTTTTCCTCCGGGCATACACCATGCATTCATCCGTTTATCTTCAATTAAATTAAATTCCCAACGATAATTATTGGCCTCCTCAGTCATGTCGTTTGCGCGCATAAAACGATCTACGGCCTTTGAAACTCTATTGCCGATTTCTTTAATTTTATTTGTTTGTGCAACATTTTTAGAAAGGTTATTTTCTCGTAGAAAACCGTCATACTGCGCAAAAGCCATGGGTAAAGCTTGAGAATCAGGAATTAGATTTACTCGTTTTCTTCCTGTAATGGGTACGCTACTACAACTGGAAAAGATTATTAATACTGTTAAAAAAAAAGTTAGTTTTTTCATTTTGATAGGTGTTTTTTACAAATATATTGTTAAAATCATTGATGTTGAATAGACAAATAATATCTTTACATTTTTCAAATTTACAAATTTTATGTCAAAACCAAAACCGAATCATAAAGTATTTAAAATTCCCAAATACATTTTGTACACAGGAAAATTATTACAATCCTTTTCTCCCTATAGGGCTATGCGTTTTGTTTTTGTATTATTTAAAACTCCTTTTAAGTTTAAACGCCCGAGTAGAGAAGATAAGATGTATAGGGAATCAGAGAAAGAAATGCTTTTGATTCCGGATTTTCAAAAGTATATTAGGGTTTATAGTTATGGAAGTGCAACAAAAAAAATACTATTGATTCACGGTTGGGCAGGTAGAGGGACACAATTGTATAAAATAGCAGAATCTTTTGTAGAAAAAGGATATATGATTATAAGTTTTGATGCGACAGCTCATGGTGAATCTGAAGGAAAATCATCTTCTATGTTAGAATTTATAAGCAGTATTTTTGAAATTGAAAAAAAATACGGTCCATTTGATTTTGCGATTGGTCATTCTTTGGGAGGGATGGCACTGTTGAATAGTGTAAAAGAAGGATTTGATGTAAAAAAAATTGCAATTATTGGAAGTGGAAACTCGATAACAGCCATTTGTAAACAATTTGTCAATAGACTGGGGTTAAAACAAAAAGTGGCAGTATTGCTAAAGGATCACATGGATAAAGTTCTTGGACAAGATGCTGAAGATTTATCCGGTTATGTCGCAGCTAG